>CAYFND010000054.1:0-12094 GCA_964344405.1 uncultured Treponema sp.
TTGTTTACGGTTATCTAAAAGGCGAGGGTGGAATTCACCGTCTTGTTAGAATCAGTCCTTTTGATGCAAATGCCAGACGTCACACCTCTTTTGCTTCTGTTTATGTTTATCCAGTTTTGGATGATACAATTGAAGTTGATGTAAAACCAGAGGATTTAAGAGTTGATACATACAGAGCTGGTGGTAAAGGCGGACAGCACGTAAACAAAACTGATTCCGCAGTTCGTTTCACTCATATTCCAACAGGAATTGTTGTAGCATGCCAAAGTGAACGAAGCCAGATAATGAACAGACAGACTTGTATGAATATGTTAAAAGCCCATCTTTACGAATACTACAGAGAACAAAAAGAAAAAGAGAATTCAAAATTTGCAGCAGAGAAAAAAGAAATTTCATTTGGAAGTCAAATTCGTTCCTATGTTTTCTGTCCATATACATTGGTCAAGGATTTAAGAACAAAATTTTCAGTAGGAAACATTCAAAGTGTAATGGATGGCGATTTGGATGGTTTTATGAATGCATATCTTTTAGCAAAAATGAAAGGTCTGCCAATGGACGGTGCTGCTGATGACGAAGAGGATTTGTAATTTTTTCTTAAAAAATAAAGCATTTCTTATTATCATTTTATTATTAGTATATTTTCCTTTATTTTGTGATGAAAGCGAAAGCGGATTTGTTATTGGAGCTAGAAGTTTTACTTTTGCAAAAGCAAGTTCTACAAATTCTGTTGTAAACGGAATAAATCAAATGTTTCCCGTTACAATCTTGGAAAATATCAGTGATAATCAATATAGAATTACAGATCCAAATGAAGAATTTAATCAAATAAATTATGATTTAAAAAAGAAGCGGTTGTCATATTATCTTCAATTATCAAATGAATATAAAAAAAAGGATTCATACATCCTTGGAAATTATTCAGATTTGGAATATAAGCTTTTGATTTCTGAAAGTGAGAAAAAAATAAAGGAAATTAAAAAACAAATTGATGACAACTTGGCTGAATTAAAAAAAGAAGAGCAAGATCTAGAAAAAAATAATGCTGCATTTTCAATAGATGTAGAAAAAAAGAGAAGCGGTACAGAAGGAAGTAAATATTCTTTTATGCTAAGGAATATGTTTTCTGATGACAACACTTCTTTGGTTCAAGAAAAAATATCATTTTATCAGAATAATCCGTCTGAGCTTGTAAAAATTTCTGACTCCTTGCAAGATGCTGATCCCCTCAGCTGGGCTTTTGAAGAAGAAATGGTTTCTAAAAAGATAAATGCCTTGATTTCAGGAACAATTTCAAATTATGGTGATTACATTTCTGTCACTGTTGATCTGTATATGTATCCTGGCGCAAAAAAAGTTACTACTGTAACAGAAGTTGGAACTATTCAAGAGGCTTCTTTGATGTCTCTTAATTTGGCTAGAAGTTTAGTTCCAAGTTTGTTGAACGCACTTCCTGTTAAGGTCAACTTTTCATTTTCAAAAACAGAAGAACAACCTTCATTTTATATTGATGATATAAATCAAAATGGAATTCCTTCAACATTAACACTTGATTCCGGTGTTCATCATTTGGAATTTTCTTGTCCCGGATATAAAAAAATTGGAACTTCATTTTATTTTGAAGGAAACAAATCTTATAATATTGAAGTCAATTTTGAGCCTATTTCATACAGTCTTGTGAATATTAAGTTATTAAAACCTGCAATAGGTAAAATCTATTTGAACAGTGAAAATGGTGTTGAGGTGAATGACAAGGCTGCGTCAATAAAAATAAATGGAAAGACAATGCTTGGTCAATTTATTGATGTAAACGGAGAAAGCGCCTTTTTTTATGTAGATGAAAAGCTCGTTAGTGAAAGTACAAATGTCTTGGTTAATTTGAAGCTTGAAGATAGAGATGAATTAATCAAAAAAAGAAGACGGTGGATGTATGCTTCCTACAGTGCGTTAATAACTTCTTTAATTCCAGCCATGTATACTTATGGAAATGCACTTGTTTATGTAAATGCATACAAAGGTGAATATGGAGACTTATCAACTGCTCAAGCTTGGAACACCGCGGCTTATATCTGTATGGGAGTTTCAATTTCATGCGGAGTTTTCTTTGCCTATGAATTAGTCCGATATTTGATCGCCGCTGATTCACCTTTACCGAAAAAAGCGAAAATTAACAAGAATATAGATTCAAAAACTGAAATAATAGCAGAAGATAATGCTAATATAGAAATACAAGAGGAATGAAATGAAGAAATCTTTCGGTGAAAAATTTAGAGGTTTGTTTTCTAAAAAAAACAATGACGATTTTTTTGAACAGTTGACAGATATTTTAGTAGAAGGTGATATTGGAGCAAAATCTTCTTTTTCTATTGTTGATGAATTGGAAGCTATTTGTTCAAAAAAACATTTATCTTCAGAAGATGAAATTATAGCTGAATTAAAGAATATTTTATTGGGATATACAAAAAGTGTTGAGTTGACTCCTGATTTTTCAAAGCAAAACGTCTGGATGGTTTTGGGCGTAAATGGAGTTGGTAAAACTACAAGTGTTGCGAAAATGGCAAAATATTTTAAGAAGATGAATGACAACATTGTTTTAGCCTCAGCAGATACTTTTAGGGCTGCTGCTATTGAACAATTGAACGTTCATGGCGAAAAGCTAGGAATTCGTGTTGTAAGCCACCAGTACAGTTCTGACCCTTCATCTGTTGTTTTTGATGCGGCGGAAGCTATGAAGGCAAAAGGTGGTGGTCTTGTAATTGCAGATACAGCCGGTCGTCTTCATAATAAAGAAAACTTGGTTCATGAATTGCAAAAGATTGATAAAATTTGTAAATCAAAAGCAGATGAAAACTGTTATAAAAAGATAATCGTGATTGATGCCACTACTGGACAAAACGCTTTGCGCCAGGTTGAGGTTTTTAATGAAGCTGTAGGAATTGATGCTGTAATTTTAACAAAGTATGATTCTACAGCTAAAGGTGGAATTGCAGTTTCTGTTGGAAAAGAATTCAATATTCCCGTTGCCTTTGTTTGTACAGGTGAGAAATATGACGACATCGCTTTATTTGATTCAAAAAAATATATAGATGACTTTTTAGGACTGTAAGAAAGAATTGTTGATTTCTTGTAAAAAGGTAGTTTTTCTATCTGTTTTTTTCGTTTTATTTATTACTTCTCTTTATTCAATTGATGAAAATGAAAGTTCAAAGAAGGAAGATTTCTTGATAAATCTTTTTGTGAATGAGCAGATTTCTGTTGACGTTCCAAGTAAGAATGAAGAAGGAGCAGAAGTTTATGCATCAAGAGATTTTTATATTCCATTGGAAGTAAAAAGAATAATGTTGATTTCTGTCTATGAGAATGAAAAATCAGAGCCGTTTATTTCCAAGATGATTCCAAAAATCGTTCTGGGTAAGGATAGTAATTTAGAAGGCAACTTTTCTTTGAATGCAGAAGATGAAAATATAAGTCTGGATGTTTCCCATGTTTTGGAAGAAGCTGAAGATTTACAGAATCAAGTTGAAGGGAAAAACGTATTTGGGATTAACAACCAACTTTTGTTTAGTGAATATCAAAATGAAGTTTTTGAAAATCAAACAGGACAAAATGAGAATGTGATTGTTTATTCATCTGGTGAAAATTTTAAAAGATATTTCTACGATGAACAAAGAAGGATTATAAAAACTCAAAAATGGTTGATAAAGGATTATGCGAACTCAAAAATATTGACTGAAGAACTTTTTTATTATAATGAAGACCAAAATAATCCATATTTGTCAACGATTAGTGAAGGTGATGATTTTTCTAAAATATTTTATAACGAAAACAACCTACAAAGTTCAGAAGAAAAATACATAAAGCTTAAAGATGATAGTTTGCAATTGCTTGAAAAAACAACTTGGTCTTATGATGAAGAAGACAATGTTATTGAAGAAATAAAAACCGAATATAAATATAGAGAAAAGCGGAAGAATCCAACAAGCGTTTTTGAAAAGAAATATGTTTATTCGTATCATTCTGATTCAGAAATTCCAAGAGATTATGATTATTACGAAAATGGTGAATTGAAGATGAAAACAATTAATACTTCAAATTTTGAGTATGAGAATCAAGTTTTTTTTGAAAATGATTATTCTGTAAAAACAACTTATAAAAATGGAAGCAAGGTTAAAGAGATTTTTATTTCAAAGGGAAAAGTAGTTAGAGAAAGAGATTATGAATAAAAGTGGAATTTCAAGTTTAAAATGGATTTTCAGCGTTTCAAATAGATTTGCCCGGGTTGATAGAAACGGGCGCTCAAAAGTTACTTCATTTTTGGCAAGTTTGGGTATCTGTCTTGGTGTGTTGACGTTGATAACTGTTTTAAGCGTTATGAATGGTTTTCAAATGAGCTTTATCAATTCTATTCTGGAAATTAGTTCATACCATATAAGGGTTTCAAATGTTGAAGAAGATTCAAAAAAATCGTTTTTAGAGTTTTGCAAGGATAATGATAAAGTAAAGAATGTTTCTTCCTATAAAGAAGCTCAAACCCTAATAACAAGCGAAAACGGTAAAGAAAGCGTCGCTATAGTCAGGTCTGTGGATTCAGCTTTGTATCAAGAAGATGAAGGCTTCATTTCTGAGATGAAGATAATTCATGGAAGTTTGGATGAAATTGATGATGACATGATTGTCTTGGGCAGTGTCCTTGCAAGAAATCTTGGAGTTGGAACAGGTGATGTTATAAATCTTCAGATTTTGAGCGGTGGAAACGATGTCAGTCTTTTTTCTTCAAATCATGATTTTACAGTTTCTTGTATTTATCGCTGCGGTTATTCAGAAATAAATGGTTCCTATGCGTTTATAAATGAAAAATGCGGAGCGGAATATTTTGGTAAAGATGCAGAAAAAACGTACGGAATTAAAATCAAACAATATGATAAAGACGGAAGAACGGCCGCTCAAATAAAGAAAGCTTTTCCCAATCTAAAGGTTGAATCTTGGCGGGAATACAACAAGGCTTTTTTCAACGCTTTAAAAATTGAGAAAAATGCTATAATGATGCTTGTTGCAATAATTTTTCTTGTAGTTGGCATCAATATCTTTAATGGAATGCGGCGTTTGGTTTTTGAGCGCAAAAATGAGATTGCCATTTTTTCTGCTGTAGGGGCGACTGTTCCTGAAATAAAATTGATTTTTATAGTACGGGGATTAATCATCGGATTAAGTGGTTCTTTGTGCGGAGTTGTTTTTGGTCTTTTAATAAGTGTGAACACAGATTTTATATTTAATATGGTCGCACAGATAATTTATTTTTTTCAATATATTGTTACATTTATTTTTTCAAGGGTAAATCTGTCCTTTATTCAAGGGAATTCATCATTTAACTTATACGCAAGCATTCCTTCTGTAATTTATTTTAGGGAAGTTGTATTTGTGTGTATATTTGGAATTATTTCACCAGTTCTAGCATCTTTTATAGCAAGTGGAAATGTATTAAAAATGACAGTGTCAGAGGTATTAAGAAATGAATAATATTGTAGAAATAAAGAATCTTTCAAAAACATATATTACAAATAGCGAGCAGCTTACAATTTTGGAAAACCTTGATCTAACAGTTGAAGAAGGCAAGAAGATTGTAATTGTTGGTGAAAGCGGATGCGGCAAAAGCACCCTGTTGAATATTATCGGTGGAATTGATTCTTTTTCAGCTGGTTCTGTTAATTGTGGAGGCTGGGATCTTTCAAAATTATCTTCAAAAGAAGTTTCTTTATATAGATCTGACTTTATAGGATTGATTTTTCAATTTCATTATTTGCTTAAGGATTTTACAGCTTTAGAAAATGTATATCTTCCGGCTTTTATTAAAGGAACAAGCAAAAAAGAAGCCGAGGAGAAAGCCCTTCAACTACTGAATGATGTCGGTGTTTATGAAAGAAGGAATCATCTTCCGTCAGAACTGTCTGGTGGTGAACGTCAGAGGATAGCTGTTGCCAGAGCCTTGATAAATAATCCCTCGTTGATTCTAGCTGACGAACCGACTGGAAATTTGGACCCGTCCAATGCTTCGTTGATTGGAAATCTTTTATTTTCTATGGTGGAAAAATACAACAAAACTTTGATTTTAGTAACTCACGACACTTCATTAAGTAAAAAGGGAGACTTGTGCTACAAAATCCAGTCCCACAAATTGGAATTGGTCGGACAGTCTTCAATTATGCAAGAAAATAACGGAAACGAGGCTTAAAAATGACTTTTAGGTCTTCATTAATGTTTGCAAAAACCCTTGTTTTCCCAAAAGCAGATAAAAACTCAACTGCAAGAAGAAGTTTTTTTGCATCAGTTTTATGTATCGGATTGAGCGTGATTCCTTTAATCGTTGTAGTCTGCATTACCGACGGCTTGATTAGCGGAATGACAGAACGAATTATAGGTTTGTCGTCTGGTCATCTTGAAGTGTATGTGGCTACCGGAATAAATCCTGTTTCCACATCACAAAAATTTGAAGAATATGCAGAGACATTATTGGAAGTTGAAGGTGTGACATCTTCTTTTCCAGAAATAACAGTTAATTCGTTGGCTGCTGGAAAGTCATATAGAACAGGTTCTGTTATCCGCGGTGTTTCAAAGGATATTTTTGAAAAAAACGAATCATTCAAAACAATGTTCATGGTGGAAGAGGGCGATATTTCAGATTTTGCCAGTTCGACAGATTCAAAACGGGCTGTTCTTGGAAAAAAAATCGCTGAATTATTGAATCTTCACGTCGGCGATTCTTTTAGAATAATTACAACAAAATCTGTGAATGGAAAAATAACACCGCGTCTCACTTCTTTTAATGTAAGTGCCATCGTTTCTTCCGGATATCAAGAATTGGACGCCCTTTGGATTTTTGTACCTCTTGAATCGATTTATTCTTTTGCGTCAGCTCAGAATTCAACCTTTACAATAATGGTGAACACAAACGACGCTTTTTCTTCAGATTTGGTGAGGATTCAACAAGATGTAAAATCAAAATGCGGAAGATATGCGAATGTCTACAGATGGGACCAAGTCCACGTTTCGGAATTTGAAAACTTTTCTTCCACAAAGATAATGCTTGTTTTCATAATGCTGCTGATCGTCTTGGTCGCATCAATAAATATTTCTTCAGCAATAATTATGCTGGCTATGGAAAGAAAAAAAGAGATAGCGATAATTAAAAGTATTGGCGGCACAACAAAAGGAATCACACTTTCTTTTTTAATGGGCGGTTTTGCCTCCGGTGTTGGCGGTGTGTTGATAGGTGTTCCTCTTGGACTTCTGATTTCCGCCTTTTCAAATCAAATAATAAATGCTATTGAACATGTCATAAATTTCTTTGTGAGGATTGTGGATTTATTGAAAGGAATTCCTCTTGAACAGATAAAAGAAATAAAGCTGATGGATTCGGCTTATTATTTACAGACAATTCCCGTTACAATTCCCGTTGACAAGGTTATTCTGATTTCTCTTTTTACAATCGTCCTGTCATTGGTAGTCTCAATCCTTCCTTCATTAAAAGCAGGAAAAGAAAAACCATTGGAAACGCTAAGAAAAATATGAGTAATAATGACACTTCAGCCGATAATTAATAAATCGTACTGGAGTAATTATGAAAAGTTTTTCACCGGAAGCTAATAAGGTAATAGCGTTTTATGCAAAAGATGAGGCAAGACAATTCGGTAGTAGTCAGATTCTTCCTGAACACATAATTTTATCTATTTTAAAAAGAAAATCTGGAATCGCTTATAAAGTTGTTTCAAATTTGCATTTAAATATTCAAGAATTGATAAACGAGTTGAGCGATGTGTTGGGTGACAAAGTAAATCCCACTTTAGATGATATTCCGTTCAGTGTTAAATACAATTCCCTTTTAGAAATAGCGGAAATTGAAGCAAACTCCCTTCATAACGAATATATTGGAACAGAACACATACTCTTGGCAATGGTTCGAGACAGTGAGAACGTTGTTGCTTCTTTCTTCAAAAAAAACAACCTGAACATAATGGACGTTCGATTTGTCGTTATGGATTTGCAGAATCAAAATAGTTCTTCCTATAATAACAAAGTCAATATGGATTTGTTTGATTCAAAACTTTTGGAAAGCATCCTAAAAGAAGAGAAAATATTCGACGGCTTGGAAGAAAAAATCACAAAAGAAACAAAAAAGCAGAATTCATATTTACAACGTTATTGCCGTGATTTAACTAAAACAGCATTTGAAAAAAAATCTTATTCTGTATTCTGCCGTGAAAAAGAGATACAACGCATTGTTCAAATTCTTTCAAGAAAAACAAAAAACAATCCGGTTTTAACAGGCGAACCTGGAGTTGGTAAAACCGCCGTAGTTGAAGGCTTGGTTCAATATATTTCAGACGGAAAGGCTCCAAGTTGTCTGTCCAAAAAAAGAATTCTCTCTCTTGATGTAACGTCTTTGCTTGCCGGAACAAAGTTCAGAGGCGATTTTGAAGAGCGAATGAAAAAAATGCTGGATGAAATTTATGCAGATAAAAATATCATTCTTTTTATTGATGAACTTCACACAATCATAGGTTCCGGATTAAATGGAAGCGACGGTTCTCTAAATGCGGCTAATATCCTTAAACCTGCGCTTTCAAGAGCTGAAATCCAGATAATTGGCGCAACCACAACTCAAGAATACACAAAATATATAGAAAAAGATGCAGCTTTTGAACGAAGGTTTCAAGTTGTAAAGATTGAAGAGCCAACAGAAGAAAAAACTGTAGAAATCCTTCAAGGTATAAAATCTCAATACGAAGATTATCACAACGTAATTTATGATGATGACGTTATTCGTGCGATTGTAAAGCTTTCAAAAAGATATATTCCTGAAAAAACTCTACCGGATAAAGCAATTGATATTCTTGATGAAGTCGGTTCTTCAAAAAAAATCTTGGAAGAAAAACGAACTCTTGAACTCACGGAAATTAAAGAAAATATCAATATGTTGATTGATGAAAAAAACAAGTTGATAGAAAATCAAGATTATGAAAAAGCTACACTAATCCGCGATAAAGTTCAAAATTATAAGGAAAAAATCAAATCTTATAATGAACTGATTAAAAACGGTAAACTTGAACGAAGAAGAATATCTGTTCATGACGTAGAAAATACAATTAGTGAAATCAGCGGCATTCCTGTAAATCAAATGAATGCTTATTCGGATGCAAGCGCCATCTATATAGAAAATGAATTGAAAAAAAGCATAATCGGACAGAATGAAGCGATTGATATTCTGGCAAATGCAATTAGGCGTAGTAGGGCTGGAATCACTTCAGAAAAACAACCGATAGGCTCATTCTTATTCCTAGGTCCGACTGGAGTTGGAAAAACCCAGCTTGCAAAAACTTTGGCAAAATATTTATTCGGCAGTGAAGATTATCTTATTCGTTTTGATATGTCCGATTTTATGGTGAAGGGTTCTGCAAACAGATTGGTGGGCTCGCCTCCAGGTTATGTTGGTTATAGCGAGGGCGGAGTTCTAACTGAAAAAATCAGACGTCATCCGTATTCTGTAATTCTCTTTGATGAAATTGAAAAATCTGACATTGAAGTCTTGAATTTGCTTTTGCAGATTTTAGAAGAAGGCGAGCTTTCTGACAATTTGGGGCATGTCGTTAATTTTAGAAACACAATTATCATCTTAACAAGCAACATCGGTTCAAGGCAGATTACAAATGAAGGAAAAGCCGGTTTCGCCTCAAATTCTCAAGAATTGATGCCTTATAGCGAAGTAAAGGCGAACGCAATGAACGAGCTTAAGAAGATTCTTTCTCCTGAATTAATTAACAGGCTTGATAATATCGTTGTATTCAACGTTTTGAATAAAAAAGAAATGGCTAAAATCTTGGAGATTCAACTGAACGATTTAATAAAGAGACTTTATGACAAGAATATCTTCATAGAAATAAAGCCAAAAGCAAAGGAATATTTAATTACAAACGGC
Source organism: uncultured Treponema sp. (assembly GCA_964344405.1). Taxonomy (GTDB): domain Bacteria; phylum Spirochaetota; class Spirochaetia; order Treponematales; family Treponemataceae; genus Treponema_D. Next base: position 9,968 of record CAYFND010000054.1, read on the forward strand.
TACGATCCTGTTATGGGCGCCCGTTCCCTAAAAAGGTTGATCCGTACAGAAATTGAAAATCCGCTTTCTTTGGAATTGCTGAAAAATAGAGATAAAGAAATTGATACAGTTTGCATTGAATGTTTTAGAGGAAAGATAAAAGTCCAACTAAAGAATTCAAAAGAAAAGAAAGTTGAAATAAATAACTACAGCTACCAGCAGGACAGTTTTTCAAAATAAGTATGCACATTGTTATTTATGATAAAAAATACTAAAATAGTTTTTCTATTATGTTAGATTTATCTTTAAGTGACTTTGGTCAAAAATTATGCGGCCCTTCTGGAATCAATCAATTGATGGATGATTTAGGAAAACCTTTTCCTAAGAATTGCAGAATTGTTCAGATGGGTGGAGGAAATCCTGCAAGAATTCCTTCTGTAGAGAAAATGTATCGTTCTCAAATGGAAAAAATCCTTTCTGTTCCTGATGAATTTGAGAATTTAATCGGTAGATATGACGCTCCTCAAGGTAAAATGTCTTTTATCGAGTCTGTGGCATCTTATCTGTCAAAAAAATACAATTGGAAGATTACAAGTGAGAATGTTGCCATTACAAATGGTAGTCAAAGCGCTTATTTTTATTTGTTCAATATGTTCAGTGGAAGAACTTCAACAAAAGGTAATGTTAAAACAAAAAAGATTGTCTTTCCGTTGATGCCGGAATACACAGGTTACGCCGACCAATGTATTGAAAATCATGTTATTGTTGGAATTCCTTCTGATTTTACAATTGAAAATGACAATACTTTTAAATATCACGTTAATTTCAAACTTCTAGAAGATTACTTAAGTTCTCATGATGATAGTGGCGCAATTTGTGTAACAAGGCCGACTAATCCTTCTGGTAACGTCCTGACTGATGATGAGATACAAAAATTATCAGATTTATCAAAAAAATATGGAATCCCTCTTTTTATTGACAACGCTTACGGTCTGCCTTGGCCAAATATTATTTTTACAGAAAATGCAGAACCTTATTGGGATGAAAACGTTGTCCTTTCTATGAGTTTGTCAAAAATCGGACTGCCGGCGATTCGTACAGGAATTATCATTGCAGAAAAATCAATCATCAAGAACATTTCCAGAATCAATGCCATTGCTTCTTTGGCAAGCGGTAGTATGGGACAGGCTCTTGCTCAAAATTTAATAAAAAGCGGTGAACTGATTGAAATCGCTCAAAAAAGTGTCCGTCCTTTCTATTTGGAAAAATCTCTTCAGACTCAAAAGTTCATTCACCAATATTTTGCTGGAACTGAATATAAAATCCACAAAAGTGAAGGTTCAATCTTTGTATGGCTTTTATTGCCAGCTTTAAAGATTACAACCCTTGAATTCTATCAGATTTTAAAATCGAAGGGAGTTTTTGTAATGCCTGGCGAATATTTCTTTTTTGGTGATTCGTTGGATAAATCAATTGATATTAAAGATCATCCTCATTATTCAAAATGCTTAAGGTTGAATTATGCTCGTCCGGAAGATGAAGTTGAATATGGAATAAAATCTATTGCGGAAGAATATAGAAAAGTTATGAAATAAATTATTTGGAGTAAAATTTTGAGAAGATTTATTGTTTTATGTTTGTTTTTATTTAGTTTTGGTCTGACTGCAGAAACTGTAAAAGTTGGAATCCTTGTCGGTCCAAGTTCCATTCCATTGGTAAAGATGATGGATTCGAATGAAAAGATTAACTCCAAGGATGTTGGGTATGAACAATTTTCAACTCCTCAAAATTTGCTTCCGAAAATGTTAAAAAATGAGATCGATATCGGTTTTATGCCTTTGAATGTTGCTGCAAAAGTTTTTAATTCTTCTGGGGAAAAAATAATTTGTGCGGCAATTTGTGGTGAAGGAAACCTTTCTTTAATCACTAAGGATAAAGCTGTAAAAAAATTATCAGATTTAAAGAATAAAACTGTTACAGTTGCAGGAAAAGGAGCCACTCCTGAATATATCTTTAAATATGTCCTTTGCAACAATAAACTTAAAATTGATGAACAGGACGGAGTCTTTCTTGATTTTTCCACCCCGACACCGTCAATAGCTGGTTTATTGATTTCTGATAAAATAAAATACGCCGTTCTACCAGAAC
>CAYFND010000055.1:0-11510 GCA_964344405.1 uncultured Treponema sp.
TTGACGTTCGAGCAAAAGCAGACCAAGACAAACTTCCTAAGATTTTCTACGTTACCTGGTTCCGTAAGGACGACAGCAACGACAAACTTCCAGGTGGATTTATGTGGCCAGGATACGGTGATAACTCACGTGTTCTTGCTTGGATTTTTGACCGCTGTGATGGAAAAGACAACTTTGTTGATACACCAATCGGCTATATGCCAAAAGATGGCGCACTCAACCTTGATGGTCTTGATCCAGTTTACAAAGATCAAGTTGCAAAAATTACAACAGTTGATAAAGAAGGCTGGCTCAAAGAATGTAAGGATATCCGTGAAAACCATTATCCTAAGTTCGGAAAACACCTTCCAAAAGAACTTACAGCATGTTTGGACGACTTGGAAGCAAGATTATCTAAATAAGCTAAGCGCTTAATTTTATAGTGGCTAAGCCACAAACAGACGCCCGCCGGGACTAATCCTGACGGGCGTTTTTAATTGATACCTATACAAAAACCCTCATCGTTTATGATGAGGGTTTTTGTTCTATTCAATCATAGAAATCATTAATTCATTTTTATTGTACTACAGATTCATCTTCGTAATTTGCAACAAAATCTTCTACATCATTTGTATCAAGAATTATTCCATATTCCTGACCATCTTTTATATCAGCACTTATATTTTTAAAATCTGAATATGACATAACAGATCCACTTAAAGCACCTTTATCAGCAACTCTGCTAAATCCACCATTGTACTTTAAATAAATTTCACTCATTTCTTCATTCTCCACTTTATAAATAATATTTCTGTAAGGATTATTGTAGTATTATTCTACTATATTTTTATAAATAAATACATTTTTTTTCATAATTATTTGATATTTTTTTTTTAATTTTTTGTATATTCAAACTTTACAATGACAAAAGTTTTGTTTTTAGGTATAATTAATATATGTCAATTATTGAACTAAAAAATATTAACAAAATTTATCAAATGGAAAAAGTTCAAGTAACAGCAGTAAATAACGCTTCTTTTTCTATTGAAAAGGGTGATTTTGCAGTTATTTCTGGTCCATCTGGTTCAGGAAAATCAACACTACTAAATACAATTGGACTTATTGATACTCCAACTTCTGGAACAGTGTTAATTAATAATATTGATGTTTATAAGGATGCAAAACTTGGAATTAATACAACAATCCCAAATTCTTTATATACTAAACTCACAGATTTAAGAAGAACTCAATTAGGTTTTATTTTTCAAACTTTCAATTTAATTCCAGTTCTTAATGTTTATGAAAATGTTGAACTTCCATTAACTTTAGGTTCTTGCGAAGCTACAGATACAATGAACAAACAGCAACTTTCTGAATGGATTGATTATCTTCTAGAAACAGTCGGACTTACAAATTGGAAAAAACACAAACCTTCTGAATTAAGTGGCGGTCAACGTCAAAGGGTTGCAATTGCAAGAGCCCTTGTTACAAAAGCTCCAGTTATTTTAGCTGATGAGCCTACAGCCAACCTTGATTCTACAAACGGCGACCAAATCCTTGATTTAATGAAAAAATTGAACAAAGATTTGAATACAACTTTTGTTTTTTCAACACATGATGCAAAAATTGTAAATATGTCTGACCACGTAATCAAAATAAAAGATGGAAACATTATTTCTGATACACGTACAAACCAATAAAAACAATTTACATACAAAAAAAGCCTCTTCTTTGTGAAGGGGCTTATCTTTTTAACACATCTTATTAATTCTTATTACTTAAAATCAATAATCAACATTCAACTTAATATAACTTGTAAATAATAGTTTTGGAATATCCCCATAATATGGACCAAAATGACATTCAACACCAGTCGTCCAATCCAAAGCTGGAACAATATTTGAAACACTAAATGCTAACTTTGCATTTCCTGAAGCTTGGCTAAAATTATAATGAAATAATACTCCCAAATTGATTTTATCTTTAACACCTATATTTTTTAATCCAAACTGAACTGCTATTCTGTTATCATGAACACCAGTAGATGGAGTGTAAATATATTGGTATTCCAAGTTTATTCCAATTGTAGGATCAGCAGTTTCCCAAGTTCTGTAAAAACCAGCAGTTCCAATTAATTTTTCATAAAAACGATTATTATACAAATATTCACTTACTGAAGTATTATACACTTCTCTCATTTTTTCTTCTAAAGTATCATATGTAACAATATTAAACATATATCCATAAAGGTAATTATCAATACTTGTTGAAGAATTCTCTTTGTACTTAATCTTCATCATACCTTGACCATACACATCTGCACCAAAAATCGTCCTTTTGGCTTCTAAACCCACTACCGGGTTTGAATTATCATTTGTTGCATATGTTCTTCCAAACAAGTTTACAGAAGTGTGACCAAGTATCATTTCTATTGAACCGGCAAAAGCAAAATCAGAAGAAGAAGGCAAACCTGCAGATAATAGTGAATAATCATACAAACCCAATCCAGTAATTGTTCCAGTCCAAACAGGAATTCGGATTTGGGCACTGATTCTATTAATTGAATTCACCATTATATCAGTAAGTAAATTTCCTGCATAAGTGTTACCTCTGGCATCAAAACCAGTTCCATATTCTGTGGAATCGCTGAATAATCTAACATAACCCCAAGTATAAGATTTTTTACCGGCTGTAATATAGATTTTATTCAACAATAGATAGTCAAAATAAATTTCATATAAAGATACTCCATCCGTTGACTGCAAGGTTGAAAGATTTGTTAATATGCTGGTTCTAAATGAAAATATATTATTTATATTTGTTGTTAAATACAAATAATTATTAAAATCAAAAACAGGAAGAAAACTCATATTATCAGTACTAGTTCCCTGCATTTGAAAAAGTACACCTAAAGTAGAATCAAGATGTCCTGAAAGTTTTATAGTATCCAAAATTGAACCTAAAACACCAGAAGTTTTCTCTTTTTCTACAATAACAGGCTCTTCTGTATCTTCAGCATCATCAAAAAAAGATGACATATCATCTGTAAAATCATCAAATGAATCTTCTGCATTTATTGAAAAAGAAATAAAAAATATAGTGAATAAAACTAGCAAGAGCTTTTTCATCTTGCGGCACCCATCTCTAAGTAAGGTTTTGTATATACTGTATCTTCAACTTTTTCAAATTTAACATTGGCAATTGTAACCTGTGTTTTTTCATATTGAACAGTATCACCTATTTTCTTTCCACGTAAATTATCTTGAATCAACATTTTTACAGGAATTGAATAAGTTCTTCCATCTTGTTTGATTACTTGATATGAAGGAATTGCTGTTGTTCGTAATTTCTGTCCAGACAAACTGTAATCTTCTTTCATACGCAATAAACCGTCACTTTTTGTAACCCAGATTTTTAACTCTGGATAATCTACATCATTAACTTTGGCCTTTAAATCATACAAATAACAATCCAATTTACCAAGTTTAACGCTTTCTACACTCTCAATATTGTAATCTCTATCAAAAAACTGAGGTGTAAAATCAGATGTCTTTGCATTTGTATTTTGGAATTTATCTTTTGCCTTTGAATATGTAAAGCGATGGTCTGTTGGGTCATAGAACCAAATATTTCCATCAGCTTGAAGATAGCCCTTGCCTTTTTCACTTGCAGGACCAGTTATCAAGATAGTCCACTGCAATGTCTTATCACGGCGAAAAAGTTTAGCTTCTGTAATTGATTTTCCTTCACCAGGTTTGTCTTGAACGATAGTATATTCACCAGTAAAATCAGTTTCATAAAAAGCTGTATTCTCTTCTACTAATTTTAAAACTCTTTTTGCGTCAGCCATATCAACATCAGCTGCAAATAATTCAAAACCTGCAAATGCTAATAGAACGCTTAATACTAATTTTATCTTTTTGTTCATAAATATTTCCTTTTGTTATTCAATAACACTTAATGCTTCAACAGGTGTTATCTTAATTAATTTTCTTATTGAAAACAAAACTGCCAATAATGTGGTTACACTTACAATCAAAGTAATTATTACAAATGAAGATAAAGAAACGATTGGTTTAATAACTCCGTTTGTAAGGAAGATGTCAAATGCTGGAATAAATGAAAGATTAAAAGCTGGAGCAATTGTGCATAAAACTAAAGATAAAGCAAAACCCACAATACAACCCATCACAATAAGAACAAATGTTTCTGAAAGTAAAGTCACCATAATTCTGTTTTTCTTCATTCCAATTGCCATGTAGATACCAATTTCATTGATTCTTTTCATAATGATAACTTTATATGTGCTGCTGACACCGATAACAATAATTATTACAAGCATCATAATTACGAATCCCACAACAAGCCACATTGCATCAATTAAAATCTGAATATCTTCAAAATTTGCGCTCAATTTGATTAATGCGAAAGTATCGTCTTTTAAAGTTCCGTTCTCTACTAAATCTGTATAAACTTGCTTCTTTTCTACAAGTGGGAACATATTAAAAAGTGATTCCAATTTATGTTGATATTCGTTTATTTTCTTGTCGCTTACATTTTTATCTGCAAGGGTAATTGCAATTCTGTTAGCGGTATGAAGTGGAGCTTTTACGCAATTTCTTAAGAAGTCTATATCAAAATATGAAGTATAAGTGCCAAAAATACTTGAATCGCGGAATATTCCTTTAACAATAACTTCCGCAGTATCTGTATAACCAGAAAGAGTTGTAAACATGAATGTCAGAGAATCACCAGCATGGATATTCAATGTTTTTGACATTGGTTCAGACAAAAGTACGCCGTTTGTGCCTGCCATATCATCTGAATTACCTTCTATATAATTCAGCTCACTAAAAACTTTTGATTCCTTATTAAAATTAATACCTTTTAGCGAACGTTGTTGTGCTGTAATTCCTTCATAAATAAAAGCCATGTAACCAAAACCAGCTTCATAGCGTTCTGCAATTATAGTATCTTTTGGGAATACTTGTTCTAGCTTCTGGAGTTTTTCCTGCACATTAGGCATTTCCAAAAAGGCTCTATCTTGTTTTTGATTATCAATTATAACTTCGCCACTAACACTACCAATGAACATCAAATCGCCACCGTAGTAAATCTTTCCTTTAGTTTCCAAGGCGTTCAACATTCCATCTACAACAAATAATGCAAACAAAGAAATTGCCACACCAAAAACAGTTACCAAAAACAAAGATAAATATTGCTTTTTTCTATAAAGAACAGATTTTAGTCCCATTTGAAAAATATTCATTATTTACCACCTTGCATTGCAACTACAGGATTAATTTTAAGGGCAGTCATTACAGGATAACACCAACCAAGAAGTCCCAAAATCACACATAAACCAAACATCTGCAAAATATTTGTTGGAGACAAAGAAACAACTAAAGCCGTACTACCAAAAAGTTGTGTTAATAAACTATTATGGAACACGATATGAGCCTTTGTTATGAGCATAGCTACAATCTGACCGGCAATACAACCGATAATTCCAGAAGTAAGCGTTAACATAAAGGTTTCCACCATACACTGAAGTGCGATAAACTTTCTTTTAGCACCGATAGCCATAAGCGTACCGATTTCTCTAGTTCTATCCAAAACATTTATAATTAAAGTGTTATTTACAATGATAAAACCTGCTATCAAAATTATGAAGATTCCGATATTAAAAATAATTCTTATCCAGTACAAATACAACGCTGTTCTACCAGCTGCAGAACGCCAGTTTACAGCTTCTACAGGCCAGCCTTTTGCAGCAAATTCTTTATTCAATTTTTTGATAAACACATCTGGAGAAAAATTATTTGAAACTTTACCAATGATAAAATTCCAAGAAAGATTTGTATCAGTTTGAGCATCTTCTGTAGTTTCAGCAATTTCCTGTTCCGGTTTATCTTCCAAAATGAAAGAACCATTCAAATCTTCAGAATCACCAAAAAGTGAATCCATGTCAAAATCAGAATCCAGAAGGTTTGATTCTTCTTCACTAATTGAAGCTGAAACTGAACTGCTTGTTGCAGAAATATTCATTAAAGAACGAATTGTATCTGGATCTATTAAAACAAATTGACTGAAAATATCATTTTTTACAGCGTAAGAAATTGTTGCAGAAAGAGGAACGGCTCTAATTCTGAATGTAGGTCCGTCCGAAACAAGGAATTGAACTTCATCGCCTACTTTCAACTGCAAGAGTGAAGCAATTTCTTCAGAAAGCATCAATCCTTTTTCACCCGCCCCATAAGGAGTTCCTTCAACAACTGAAATTGACGGCATTGTTTTTACATAATCTTTTCCAGGAACACCAAAAAGTGTTACAACAGTTCTAAATTCATGCGCTTCCAAAATTGCAGAACCTGTAATTTGTGGAACAATGCTTTCTACCTCTGAATATGAATTCAACTCATTAACGATGTCTTCATAAGGAACAACGAATTCCAGTTCAGTTAAATCGCCAGTAACAGGAGTTTCATCACCAAAAAGGCTGACTGTAACATCAACTTTTGGCCTAATCATAAAGTCACCGGTAAAACTACTGGCAAAGCTACTTTTTACACCATGTTCTGTACAATCAAATATTGCGTTTGAAACAGAAAGCAACATAACAGCAAATGCCATAAAGACAATGATTACTACGGAACTTTTGCGGGAAATAATATTCTTATATGCTAATTTAAATAACATTCAGTACTCTCATTTTTAAGTAAAGTTTTATAATTATATCATAGAAGATTGCAATGTTTCAACAAAGCAACAGTTTAATCTTCTGTTATGCCCTTACATATGGAGAATAAAAATTTTTATAAATCTGACAATCATCAACTGAAAATTTGGTTTTCTTGTCCAATAGATTTTTTTGTAGTTTTTAAAGAAATTTGGAATATTTTTGATTCTGTGACCTTCAATTAAATTCTTATAATATTGAATTGAAGTTTCTATTGCATGAAGATTTTTCTCATCGCTCACTTTTTCTTTAAGAGCTTCCGCATACAGAATAATGTTTTTATAATCTGCAATTAAGGATTCATTTTTATCTGCAAAATTCTTTAATGTCATTCTGATTGAATCAAGAGGCGAATATTTTTTTGTTGTTGTTACATTACTTCCATGCTGTCTGTATTTTAGAACAACTTCATCTACATAACACAAACCATTGTGCAAGCAGGAAATTGATGCAGCCCACCAATCGTGAAAGCGGACACAATCTGGAATTGGAAAAATATATTGAACCAAATTGCGTGAGATCATGCAGGCTGTGCCTTGAACAAAGTTTGAATAAAGCAACTGCTCAAAAACTTCGTCTTTATCTTCTGATGGAGCGTGAGGAATAAAGCATTCACTCGTAGAAACACCCAGAGAATTTCCATTTGTATCAACAAGTTCAGCCTTTCCACAAATTAAGTCTTTTCCATTGATGTTTTCAACAAGAACCGACAAATGGTTTTGAGTCCAAATATCATCTTGATCGCAAAAAGCAATAAAATCACCTTTGCACAAACCAACAGCTTTTTCAAAATTCTTTTTAAAACCCAGATTGGTCTCATTTTCAAAAACATGAATACGACTGTCTTTTTTTTGGAATTCGTTTAATAAAGAAAGTGTGTTGTCTTTAGAACAGTCATCACAAACTATAAGTTCAAAATCTTTATAAGATTGATTCAAAATTGATTCAACCTGTTCCAAAAGGAATTTTTCACCATTATATGTTGCCATTGCAATTGAAATCATAATCTGCACCTCTAAAAAAAATTCAAGAAAAATTTTATTTATATAAACTAATAATTATTTTATATACTTCATCTAAATTATTACATAGAAAACCTTTATTATAAATTGATAATTTTTCAGCTTGAGCACCAAAATTGTATCCTATAATAGGTATTTCCATCTTTATTAATTCAGAAAGTAAATATGAAAATGTTTCAGGCCAAATAGAAGGAAAGAAAACAATAGAAATATTATTTTTCTCGATGTAATCTTGTAATCTTCCATTTTCGTATTTACCGGTAAACAATATATTTTCTCTTTGAATGTTATATTCCCTCTTTTCTGTTCCAACAAAGGTAACTGGTATAGAAACAGGAAGCATTCTTAATAAAGTCTCTACTTCTTTTTTTCCTTTTGGAATAGAGTTACAGGCACCTATGATACCTAGATGTAATTTCTTTTCTTCAATATTCTCAATTTTTGTGTATTTTATATAACTAATATCATGAGGATTAATAAAAATTTTATCTTCATCCAATTTATATATATCCAAAAGATATTTTTTAGCAGATTTACAAAAGCATATAACTTTATCACATACAAAAAGAAACTCCTGCCAACAACCTCGCCATCTGGTTATTGATATTGAAGTACATTCATAATCATTTGAAAATTTACATTTATTCTCTTTACAGTTTAAATAACAAAAGAAATCCTTATTTACTAAATTATGTCTGGGACAAATACAATGGAAATCATGAATATTATAAATCAACTCAAAATTATTCTTTTTTTTGTATTTTATTATAGTTCCTAATATTTTAGGAATATTATGATATGAAACTAAAGAATTCAGTATTAGAATTTTACATTGCAAGCATAAAACCTTTTTTAAATTAAAAAGATAAAAAGATTTTCCACTATTTACATCATAAACTTTGTACGCAATATCAATTTTTTTCATGATGTTTGAAATCAAAACAACATTTGTATGTGTCTTTAAATAATTATTCACATATAATTCTGTACCGCCACCTAGATTATGAGATACAAAAAAAGTTAAATCTTTCTCCTTTGTTACTTCTTTAAATTCATAATAAAATGAACTTTTATCCAGCAATTGAAAGATAATTTTTATTAAATACTTACCTTTAAGTATAAAAGCATTGAGAAAATCATATTGTTTTCCTATGAAATTGCGAATTCTTTTCATAATTCATTATAAAAAGAAGAAAATTTTTTTTATTATCTTCTTTATGATTTTTTTTATTTTCTCTTTTTTGGTTGGTTCTTTGTAAAAACCATATTTTCGTTGAATTTGTTCAACTTCTTTAAAAACTAAAGGATTAGTATTACTTATTCCATCTAAATCAAAATCACAAATAATTTTATTCATATAAAATGAGGGAACTTTATTAACATAAAATTTATTAAACAATTCAAAATCCCCTGCTATTTTATATGTTTCATCATATAAACCATATTTTTCATATACCAAATAAGGAACAAAACTAGTCAAATGGGCAATCATTATTCCTTCTGGAATTCTGTCAAAAGAATGCCCATATACACTTACAAATCGTCCATTCTTATAAGTGCTATTTGCACCATAAAGAATTTCTCCTTTATGTTTTCTTGCTATTTCAGCAACTTCTTTTAATATACCCGGAATATATGAATCTCCAGAATTCACTAGAGCTATAAACTCCCCATTCGCTTTTTTTATTCCTTTATTCATAGCATTATAAATACCGTTATCAGGTTCACTAACCCAATATGATATATGTTTCTTTCCAGATTCAGAATCAGAATAACTCTTTATAATATTCTTACTATCATCCGTACTATTTCCATCAATAATAATATACTCATAATCATCAAAATCTTGAGATAAAACACTTTCCATGGTTTTTTGCAAACCTTTAAAATTATTACGATTTATTGTTACAATTGACAATAAGGGCGATTTCATTGATTCATTCATAATTTCTTTTTCCTTATATTTTATTTCAATATTGATTCTATATTTAAAAGATGAAAACTATTTATATTGTTCTAATTTTTCTAATCACTCTAACCATTAAAGAAGGTTTTCGTTCTATTCTGGGAATATCTCGTAAACGTAAAAAAGGTTCATCCTTTCTCAATTTATTCCATGCTTGTTCACTAGTAGCTTCAAAATGATTTAAATCTGTATAAGAACAATGATTTCCTTTCAATAACAATGAAAAAACAGATTGATCATGCCTATTTTCATTAAATTCTGAATTATTTGGAGTAATAGAAGGTGAATCATCAAAAAAATGGCAGTTTTCTATCGTCATAATTGATTCCCATTGTTTTATAATAGACATAGTATAATTATTTTTCTTTAAAATAATTGTTCCAGCTTCAAATTGACCTGAGTATAATTTTTCTTCAAATGATAACAATTGCTCTTTTTTAATATATTTTTGTTTAAAAAAATCAATCAAATCATTTTTTGTCCATCTATAATCAGCATTCTCATCTCCGAGTTTTATTACCCAAATATCATTTTTTATCGCTTCGTTGATGTAGTTTAATAATTTATCTCTACCATTTTTATTTAAATGATTACCAGCATCAGAATAAATTAAAATATCATTTTCTTGCATTTTACTTAAACTTTGATTAATTATTATAGGCTTCCAAGCCCAATAGCCATAACCACGTCTTTTATTTGTCTTTTTTAAAATCTCTTTAATCCGCTTTTTTCCATATTTTGGTAGTTCTTTTTCAGTATAAGTTTCAATATCATCAAAAATATTCATTTCTTTAGCTTGCTCTGAAATTCTCACTAACGATTTTTTTATTGATGAATCTGCAAAAGAACAAAAATATATCTTATACATAACTATCTCCGTTTAATCCAAGAAATCCAGAATCATTTATTGTTAATGCATTACCAAATTCAGCTCTTGCACCTTCAAAATCAATTTGAATAGCGTCAATAAAACTAACTAAATATTCAATTCCTGGTCTGTGAATAAAAAGAGAAGCTATACATTTTCCTCGCCCATAATAATCAGGTAATTCAATAGAAGTTTCAATTCTAAAATCGCCTTCTTTTATTGTTATACATTTACCTTTATAGTGACCAGGAGAATATGTAGCAAAAGGAATTCCATCAGAGTTTTTTAATGTCATCATTACATCTATAATTTGTTCAGTTGATGAATGACCATTAATAATAATTTGAATTTTCCTATCATTTAATGGAATTGTTATATTACCAAATTCATTTTCATTAACAGTGATTTTACTAACATGGAATGATGAAGAATCTTCTTTTTTTGAATCAATAATCTTTTTATTAGTTAGATTTGATGAAAGATAAAACTCTGTAGCCTTATTCATTGGTCCAGTATATATAAAGCTTCCATGATCCAGAACAACACCTTTATTACATAAAGCTTTAACTTGACTCATATTGTGACTAACAAATAATACAGTCCTTCCCTCGCCTGTACTCAAATCATTCATTTTTCCAAGAGCTTTTTTTTGAAAAGCAGCATCACCTACAGCTAAAACTTCATCAGCAATAAGTATTTCACTATCAAGATGTGCAGCTACGGCAAATGCTAGACGAACATACATTCCACTTGAATATCTCTTTACAGGAGTATCTATATGTTGTTCAATTTCACTAAAAGAAATAATTTCATCAAGTTTTTTTGTTACTTCAGAGCGTTTCATACCAAGAATTGCTCCATTTAAGTAAATATTTTCACGACCAGTTAATTCTGCATGAAAACCAGTTCCTACTTCCAAAAGACTTGCAACTCTAC
>CAYFND010000055.1:11520-12044 GCA_964344405.1 uncultured Treponema sp.
GTTGTAATACGACTGAGAATCTTTAACAAGGTTGATTTACCAGCTCCGTTCTTACCGATTAATCCGATTCTGTCACCTTGGTGAATCTCAAAATTTAGATTTTTTAATGCCCAAAAACCTTCTTTATCATAATTTGAACTTCCTATTTTAGAATGAGGATCTTGCCTACCTGTTTTAATTGCAAACCAAGATTGAACATCTCTAAAAAAAGTTCCATTATTAATAACCCCAAGTTTATAATATTTTGATAAATTCTCTGTTTTTATTACAACTTCACTCATTAAAAAATCCTTGTCTTACAAACTATTAAGTTAATATCTTATACTAATTAATAATTTTTGTCTTTTTAAATAATCATTCTAAATTTTATGTGTCTGATTAACAACACGTTACATCTAAAGTAACTTTTATATTAAAAGTTACAATATTCATTTTTATTAATAACTTCTTTCTAATGTTTTATACATCATTGGAGTTAGTATAGTCTAGTGGACACAAAAAGTGCTACATAATAACATAAGAAA
>CAYFND010000056.1:0-2742 GCA_964344405.1 uncultured Treponema sp.
AACTACAGCGTTGAACACACCGGTATGTCCAACCATATCACCGTTAGGGAAGTTCAATCTGATGTGGTCATATTTTCCAGATTTGATTGCTTCAATTACTTTGTCTGTAATTTCTGCACATTTCATCCATGGGCGTTGTTCAAAAGGAACTACATCTGACTTAATTTCAAAGTAGTCTTCCAAGTTTTCATCGAACTTGCCGAGCTTGTTTCCGTTAAAGAAGTATGTTACGTGTCCGTATTTCTGTGTTTCACTGATTGCCATTAAATGAACACCAGTTTTTGTTAGATATTCGCCCATTGTGCGGTCGATTGATGGAGGTGTTACCAAATACTGTCCAGGGATGTGTAAATCACCGTCGTATTCCATCATTCCTGCGTATTCAACTGAAGGAACACGTTTTCTGTCAAAATGTGTGAATTCTTTGTCTGCTGGAGTTTCAAATGAAGCTGTCATTTCCAGAGCACGGTCTCCACGGAAGTTGAAGTAGATTACGCTGTCGCCGTCATTGATTGTTCCAACTGGATTTCCGTTTTCTTCAATTACAAATTCGTGCATATCCTGGTCAAGAATACCTGGAACTTCCTTGCGATAAGTTTCAATTGCTTCTGTTGCAGATTTGAACTTGCGTCCTTCACCCAAAACATGAGCGTTCCAACCGCGTTCTACCATGCTCCAATCAGCATTGTAACGATCCATAGTCATGAACATACGTCCACCACCAGAAGCGATTCTATAATCACAACCAGCAAATCCAGCTAAAAATTCTTCAAGAGATGTGATGTAAACTAAAGCAGAAGTTGGATCAACATCGCGTCCGTCAAGCAAAGCGTGAACTCTGATTTTTTTAACGCCTTCTTTGTTAGCTTCAACAATCATTGCCTTCAAGTGGTCAATGTGTGAGTGAACGTTTCCGTCAGAAATAAGTCCGATAAAATGTAATGTTGTGTTTTTGTCTTCAACATTTTTTACAAGTTTCTTCCAAGTGTCGCCCTGGAACATCTTGCCGCTTGTGATTGAATCAGAAACAAGTTTTGCACCTTGAGCAAAAACACGTCCGCAACCCATTGCATTATGTCCAACTTCACTGTTTCCCATATCGTCATCAGAAGGAAGTCCAACTGCTGTTCCATGTGCCTTTAATTTTGTGTTAGGACAGTTTGATTTGAACCAGTCCAAATATTTCATCTTTGATGCTTTTACGGCATCACCTTCTTCGTATTTTCCATATCCTACACCGTCCATAATAACTAGGACTACAGGACCTCTTCGTCCTTTCCAATTAGTGTTTTTTACTAAAGGATGCATTGTATCTGCCATTTATATAACTCCTTAAATAATTAATTACTTCTATAATAAAGATTTTCACTATGTTATTCAACGAATCAAACGAAAAGTATCTTCATAAAAAAAGGCGCTCAAATTTTTAGTTTGAACGCCTCTTTCACCAAAGTAAGTTTTTTTAGTTGAATTTTTTAGTTTTGATTTCTAATCATTCACTTTTAGCATAGACAGTAATTTTTCTACTGAATCCTTTGGAAAGTCAGAATCTGTATTCTCCAAGGCAAACAATAAAGCTGTTCTTGCATTATTACTCTGTGGAAGCATAAATCCCGATTCTCTGAACAAATCTTCAGACATAAGTCTAGTTGATTTTTCAACTGCAGCGGCAAGCTTTCTTTCTATTGGATTTGCAGCATTTTCTTTTATTGATTTTGCGATTTCTTCTTGTTCTGCTTTACTCTTGATTATCTTTCTTAATCCTTCAGAAACAGAACGCATTTTTGATTGTTGAGCAGGAAGTTGCAGCGGAACCATAGAAATGGCACCCGACGGACAAGCTGCTGCACAAGCGCCACAACCAGTACATTTTGCAAAATCAATTTGACCATTTTCTGTATCACTAGCTCCAACAGGGCAAACATACAAACACAAACAATCTTTTGAACAAAGCCGTATATTTCTAACAGCGTGTTGAGTCTTCATTATGCCACCTCCAAAATCTTAAAACTTGGAACTTTGCAAATTGGACAAACAGACGGAGGAACATCACCAATATAAATGAATCCGCAGATATCGCAAACCCAGATCTTTGTATTCTCCAAAATTGAGTTTCCCTCTTTTTTGTAGCGTTCCAGAATTGCAGACATCATCAAAGTTGCTTTTTCACTCCAAGTTAAAACTCGTTTTGCACCTCTATCATTCACTCTTTCTGCATCACTTTTTGCGTCTGGAATAAAATCTGCAATATTCTGATTGATTTTTAGCGTCAAATCATCAAAGCTGCCTTTTTCACCATCCGAAGACTTTTTGTAGTAATCTGCAATTTTTGTAAACAAAGAAGCTTCTTCCGCTTTGTATTGTTTTTCACAACCTTTTGCCAGATTGGAAAAAAGAGCTGAAAGTTCGCCTTTAGACATTTTCCGTAAATCATCCATCAGTCTTTCATCCGGAGTTCCAAATGATGTTGGTGAATCTTGAACTTTAGGTTCCTTTTCTTCTTCTTGAACAGTAACTTTTACCTCATCTTGTTTTGTAAAAGCTGCTTTTGGCGACCCGCAAATTGGACAAGTCCAATCAGAAGGCAATTGTTCCCATTTAGTTCCAGCGGGAATTCCTTTATCCGGCATTCCCACATCCTCATCATAAGTAAAGCCACAAATCTGACACACATATTTACTCATATCTTCTCCTATATGGACCTTTATTTTGTTAAAGGATACATATTTGCATTTCTTCGGG
>CAYFND010000056.1:2752-5124 GCA_964344405.1 uncultured Treponema sp.
TCAATCTTTTCTTGAATGCTGATTATATAAGTCTGTTTTTCATTGATTTTTGACTGACAAGCGGATAACGCATTTTGTTCAGAAATGTAATCATTATACCATTTGTCGTGAGTTTTTTTAGCAGCGGATACTTGTGGTTCCAAAGTCCTTGCGGTGTTGTTGTTTGAATTATAGCTGTATTCCGCACTCTTTCTACGACGTTCCATTCTTTCTGCATTTTCATTAGCTTCAAGCGCTTTTTTTGCGTAAGTATAGCGTTTTAAATCTGTATCAGCTTTTTCTGCAAGAGCCATGTAGTTCTCACTATCACGTTGGTAATTATTTCTGTCCCTTTCATAATCACGCATCTCTCTATAATACTTGTCCCTATTCAATTTTGCGTCATCATAAGTACTTTGAATATTATATAATTCAGAATTAGATTTTCTCTCTTCCAATCTGTATCTATCAACCATTGTTTCATGTTCTTTCTTTTCAACTTGAAGATCTAGCAACAATTTGCTTTCTGCATTTCTTTCTTGCAAATAAACATCAGCTTGTTTTAAATAATAATTCTGGCGGTATTCAACAGCATTCTTTCCTTTGGAATCGGCTATGTACAAATCTGCACCGTGAGAAATCAAGTATTCACCAGATTGTTCATAACTATTCATAAAGGCATATGCCACAGGAGTAAGTCCGCTGTTTGATTTTGCGTTGATATTGATTTTCTTTGTATCAAGAAGCAATTGCATCATTTCTGTTGATTCTTTTTCTGTAGCTTTATGAAGCAATGTTAATCCAGATGAATCTTTTACGTTCAAGTCTGCGCCGTTTTCTAAAAGCGCCCTCAAGGCATTTGTTTTTTCATTTATTACAGCGTATTGAACAGGATAATATCCGTAAGAATTCAATTGATTGATTTTTGCACCTATGGAAATTAATTTTGTTACCATTTCATAAGAATCAGATTGAATAGCAATTTCTATTGGTGAAGAACCTTCGTTGTTTCTATTGTCTACAGAAAGTGATGAATTTGAAACTAAGTCAAACAAATCAACTGAATTATTTTGAACAATTATGTGATAAAGTGAATTTCCTGAAGAATCCTTTGCTAAAACAGAAGCCCCTCTACTCAAAAATTCTTGCGCTGTATTTTTATTATCATTTTTAAAAGCAATAAAAAGAGGAGTTTCACCATTTGAATTCTTTGTTGATAAAGAAACATTGTTGTTCAAAAGAACTTTTGCTGTTTCCACTCCGTTTCTAACTGATGCTACCAAATGCAACAAACCGTTGTTATCTACGTCTACAACTTTTGTGTCAGCACCATTTTTTATTAAAAGCTGGGCACAATTGGGCTTATTCTTTTTTACAGCTATAACTAAAGGCTTTTTAGAAAAAGCAGAAGGTTCAAGTCTGGCTCCTTCATCAATCAACATTTGTGCAATAGTTGTATTGTCATTCATTATGGCAAGACTTAAAGCAGTTTCACCACTATTATTTGAAGAATTCACATCAAAGAAATGATTTTGCAGCAAATATTCAGTATTCACCTCGTTATCATTTCTAACCATAATCATCAGCGGGTTTGAACCATCATTTGCAACGTAATCTACAAATGAAGATTCTTGCGCCATTTCTTGAAGCTCTTTTAATGTGGCCTTGTTCAACTTGTCTACAGTAATACAAGAAGTGAACAAGCACACCAGTAAAAAGCTTGATAATAAGAAAACAATTTTTTTCATACAATCTCCTCTTTTTTTAATTATATTTTGGGTTTACAAACATCAACCCATTGTATATTTTTGCTATATTTTTCTAATTCTGGAAGTGTAAGTTCTATACAACTATTTGAAGCCCCTGCAGCAGGAAAAACGGTTTCAAATCTTTGTAAACTTATATCCAAATAAGTTTTTACATCTTCTGGAACTCCAAACGGACAAACTCCGCCCGGTTCATGATTTACAAGTTCTTTCAGTTGTTCTACAGACAGCATCCTTGCCTTTTCATGAAAAAATGACCTGAATTTTGCATTATCAATTTTCATATCACCGGCTGTTACAACAAGGACAGCTTTTTCACCAACTAAAAAACTCATTGTCTTTGCAATTCTGTTTTCATCAGTTTTTAAGGCTGCGGCTGCAAGTTCAACAGTTGCGCTCGATTCACTTAATTCAATCACCTTTTGCTCTATTCCAAATGGTTTGAAATATTCTTTGACGTTCTCTAAAGACATATTAACTTCTCATATTTTATCTTATCTTATTAAAAAAGTATAACATATAAACAAAATTTATGTTTCATGGTATACTTTTTTCACTATGAACAAATACATTATTACCCTCTTCGGATTGCTCATCCCCTTTTTAGGAACTGTGCTTGGTTCTGCT
>CAYFND010000056.1:5134-12021 GCA_964344405.1 uncultured Treponema sp.
AGGTCAGATGAATGAGAAAATACAAAAATTTCTATTAGGTTTTGCATCTGGAGTTATGATTGCAGCCTCAGTTTGGTCATTAATTATGCCATCTATGGAAATGTCGGCTGATAAAGGAAGATTTGCCATTGTACCAGCGGCTGTCGGTATTGCTTTAGGAATGGCGTTCTTACTTTTACTTGATAGAATTATTCCCCACCTGCACACAGCGAATTCTGCGCCGGAAGGATTACCTAGCAAATTCAAAAAGACCATGATGTTGGTTTTTGCAGTAACTTTGCACAATATTCCAGAAGGAATGGCAATCGGTGTAGTTTGGGCAGGATTGCTTTCACAAGAAGCTTTGATTTCTATTCCAGCGGCATTTGCTCTTTCCCTTGGTATTGCAATTCAGAATTTTCCTGAAGGAGCAATAATCTCCATGCCTTTAAGAAGTGAAGGAAACGGAAAGGCAAAATCTTTTGCATTGGGCGCTTTGTCTGGAATTGTTGAACCAATTGCCGCCATTTTAACAATCGTTCTATCAACAATTTTAGTTCCAATTTTACCTTGGTTCTTGTCTTTTGCTGGTGGAGCTATGATTTATGTTGTTGTTGAAGAATTAATACCGGAATCTTCAGAAGGGAAACATTCAAATTTTGGAACAATAGGATTTGGGTGTGGATTCATTTTGATGTTTGTGTTAGATGTTGTATTAGGATAATTATATGAAATTTGCAATTTTAGGTGCAGGAAGTATTGCCCGTTCCATGGCTAAAACAGTCAAAAAAATGAAAGATGTTGAATTATATGCAATAGCGTCGCGCGATGAAGAGCGTTCTAAAAACTTTGCTAAGGAATTCAATATTACAAAAGCCTTTGGTTCGTATGAAGAAATGCTTTCTGATTCAGAAGTTGACCTTGTTTACATTGCTGTTCCTCATTCTCATCATTACAAATGGACGATTGAAGCTTTAAATCACAACAAGAATGTTTTATGTGAAAAAGCTTTTTCTGTTAATGAAAAACAAGCTGCAGAAATGATTGCCTTGGCAAAAGAAAAGAACTTACTTTTGGCAGAAGCAATCTGGACAAGATTTATGCCTTCAAGAAAAATAATTGATGACATTATTAAAAATGATGAAGTTGGTGAAGTTTTCACTCTTTCTGCAAATCTGGGCTATGTAATAGACGGTAAAGAACGTTTGATAAAACCAGAACTTGCGGGCGGAGCCTTGCTTGATGTTGGAATATACACTTTAAACTTTGCCAGCATGGTTTTTGGCGACAAAATAAAAAAGATTAACGCTTCAGCAGTAATGACAGAATCTGGTGTTGACGGACAAGATTCAATCATGATTCAATACTCAAACAATCGCATGGCTTCACTGTTTTCTTCTATATATACTCTTACTGATAGAAGGGGAATTATTTATGGAAGAAAAGGTTTTATAGAAATTGACAACATCAACAACCCTCAGAAAATAAAAGTTGTTTACAACTCAAAGAAGCCTGATAAAACTTACAAAGTGCCACGTCAAATTTCTGGATACGAATACGAAGTTCTTTCATGCGTAAAAGCAATCAAAGAAGGTAAAATTGAATGCCCCGAAATGCCACATTCACAAACTTTGGAAATGATGAGGCAACTTGATGAAATCCGTCGTCAAATCGGGCTTATTTATCCTTGCGAATAAATCATTCCACCGTGGAATATTTTTTCTTCCATTCAGTAGGAGACATTCCTGTGTTTTCTCTGAATGATTTCATAAAATATTTTACATCACTAAAACCAGACCTTGAAGAAACTTCATACACCTTGTAGCAGCCTGTTTCTAGCAAACGTTTAGCTTCTTCAATTCTGAGTTTTTTCAAATAATCATTAAAATTGATTCCCATCTGTTCTTTGAATTTTTCAGAAAACCAAGTGTAGTTTGTAGAAACGTAGTTTGCAACAATCGCCATGTTGATGTTTTTTGTAAAATGAGTTTTTACATATTCAACAGCCTGCGCAATATACGGATATTCGGATTTGTCTTTTTTTAAGATACTCGATAAATAAATCAAGAAATCACTAATATAACTTTCCCATTCCAATAAATTGTTTACAAGCATGATATTCACAATCATCATCTGTTTTAACAGCAAGTACATATCATCTTCAATTATTGTTTTAAAACGAGTGAATAAATCAACAGTTATCTTTCTATATAAATAGTCCAAAGTTGAAACACAAAATTCTGGTTCAACCTCAGAAAAGTCCAGCAACTCACCAAGTTTTTTTTGAATCTCTTCAACATCAGAAATTTCAATCCGGGCAATAAATTTGTCGTAGTTTTTTTCTATGATTGAAAAATCTTCAAGCTGTTTGATTTCTGAATAATAAAAGAAGCCTTTTTGCTTGGTTTTGGAAATCATATTCTGAGACTTTTCAAAAAAAGCTGTAAGCATTGATATTTTTGCCTGTTGGATCATTTGTGTTAATAAAGAAATATTATTTGAAAGGGAGCTGACTCCAACTAAAAAAGGTGAAAGTGTTATATCATTTTGCAGAAAAGACAAGGCTTCATTTGGAATTACAAAGCAACAAGAATTTCGTTTTCTTTCTATGCAGTAAAATTGAAAGGTTGTAAGAATGGGTTCAATTATTTCAAAACATTTTTCACCATAAAAACTCACACAGTAAAAACCATTCTGAAATTTCATATTCTCTAAAAAGTTTCCATCTTCAACTTCATTTCCTGTAACAAACGCCTTTAGATATTCTTCATTTCTTTTCTTTTCTTCTTTTTCGTAAATTGAAACAGCGGATTTTACGGAATTCAGCAGTTCTTTTTTATCAACTGGTTTTAAAATGTATGAAGAGGCTCCATTTTGAATTGCTGCTTTTGCATAAGAAAAATCATCATATCCACTTAAAACAATAATTGAAGGATGATTTTCTAGAGCTGAAAGATTTTTCATCAACTCAATTCCATCCATTCGGGGCATACGGATATCGGTGATAATCAATTCCGGCTGCTCACTTTTACACAATTCCAAGGCTTCTTCACCATTTTTAGCTTCAATAATATTAAGGGGAATATCGAGCGAATCAGTTAGAATCTTTTTTAAACCGGCTCTAATCAATTTTTCATCATCTGCAATTACAACAGAAATCATAACGAACCTCCTTATAAAATTTTAAGATTTTTTTGGTAATGGTAAAGGAATGCAAATTAAAGTTCCTTTGCCCTCTTCTGATTCAATAATGATTTTGAAATCACTTCCATAAGTCATTGTTAACCTTTGTTGAATATTTTTTAAGCCAATACTTCCAACTGTATCTTTTTCAAAAGTGGAATCCGCCAAATATGATTTTATTTTTTCCAGTTGCTCGCTGTTCATTCCACACCCAAAATCTTGCTCACACAAATAAACTTTGTCCGCCTTTTCATCAACTTTGGTAAAAACTTTTATTACAGCGTCTTTTCCTTCTGGTTCTATTGTATGGGTGAACGAATTCTCTATAAGGGGCTGCAAAATCATTTTTGGAACTTCTATAGATTGCAATTCCGGGTCGATTTCCGTTTGCAAAGAAATCATATAATCGTTCCGCAAGTTCAAAATGTAAATATATGAAAGCGCGTAATCAATTTCTTGTTCCATTGGAACAATATGAACTTTCCACCGCAAGCAATAGCGCATCATCTTTCCAAGAATTGTCATGCTTTCTACAATATCCTCTTGTTCCGCAATTACAGCCTGCATTTTTATTGTTTCCAAAACGTTATACAAAAAGTGAACGTTTATTTGATTCTGCATAGCCTTGATTTCTGTATCTGCAATAAGTTCCTGCTCTTGTTTGATTTGTTTAATTTGGGACTGAATTTGTTCTGTCATCAAATTAAAAGTTTTTTGCGTTTCTCCAACTTCATCATATTTTTTTATTGGAATTCTTATGTTGTAGTTTCCTTTACGAACTTGCTTCATTCCGTCTATAACAGAATAAATTCCAGACATCATTTTTAGTGTCGTGCTTCTAATTACCAAGTAAAGCATGAACATCGTTACAAGAAATCCAACAAGTAGACAACAAATAATCATTGTCACACTTTTTGTGTACATACTCATGGAATTTGTGTGAACTACAAGAAGATTTATATCATCAATTATTGTTCCAGAAATAAAACTTTCTATTCCATTTAATTTTGTTGTGAACCTAGAGGAATTTTGATTATTTTGAAGAAAATCTTTTTCTAGAGTGGAAATATCTCTTTTAGAAAGCAAAGTCACTGTTCCATCAGTTTCTATACTTGTAATTTGAACTAAACGCTTTTCATCGCCTTCTGTTATAATTTTAAACACATAGTCGTTTTCGTCTTTAATTTTCTTTTTATATAAAAACGGAAAGAAATCTGTCATGCGCATGGAAATCTGCAAATCTCCAACTTCCCTTTTATTCTTGTAAATTTTTCTTGTTGTACACAAAGATTCAAACTTCTGCTGGTCCAAATTTCCCATAAAGTCAGCCTTGTAATTGTATTCCCACCTATCAAGTTTATCCAAATTCGTTCTGTCAGTTTTTAAGAAAATAGGCCAACGTTCGGGAATAAGTGGATTTTCGGTGAAGATTCGCAGGGCATATACTTCGGGCAGAACAGAAAGAATGTTTTCTATTGAAGTGGTGCGTTCAATTACGTATTCGGCAAAATCTTTTGGAGCTGTGGATTCTGGAAGTATCAAAAAAAGCATCAACTCTTTATTTGAAATGACCATCTGTTCAAGTAAGTTTATTGATTCCAGATTTTTATTTATCATTTCTGTGTCTGCTAGCAACGATTCATTACAACGCTGCCATAAATCATTATATTGATTTTTTCCAAGAACGCTGCAGACAGCAATTACTACAATCAAAAGAGGAATTACGATGATGCATGTGTAAATAAAAACGAGCCTTTTTGAAAATCGTGTGTTATTTAGAATTTGTCTTATCTTCATATTTGACCCGCTTTATCAATTGAACATCATAGTCCACTCTCTACTTTATATTCTGAGCTCTCTTTTGATTTTTTAAAGTATAAGTATTTCGTTTTGGTGTCTTTTTTTCGGTTATTATAACATACTATATAGTTTTGCCAAGGCTTTTTCTCCTTCGCAAGGAAAATCCGGCTCTATAAGTTTATCTGCTTTTGTTCTATCAACCCTGTACCATTTTTTAAAAGATACAGTTTGAACTAATTTTGATTTTGGAAGCATAAAATCCAGCCTGTCTCCGTAACATTCCGGCTTATTTCCGGAAGCTTCACCAATAATTGTTCCAAGTTTGTTGTCCGTTATGAACATGGCGAAATCCATTGCAGAACTGTAAGTGCTGACATCGGTGAGAACAAAGACTTTTCCGTTATATTTGCGCTCCACCGGAGGATTCTTTATGACTACGTTCTTGTTTTTCCACAAGAAGTTTCCGTATCTGATTGCGCTATCAAAAGATTTAAACTCATCAATATTCAAATATTTTAAGAATTCATCTGCAATAAGAGAGGAACCGCCTCCGTTTCCACGTAAATCCACAACAACATTAGAAATGCCGCCGTCTATAACGTCATCAAAAAAGTTTTTGATTGTTGAACAATAATATCCATCATAATCGCAACTTGTAAGGACTAACAAACCCAAGTTGTACTGTTCATCAATTTTGTAAAAAGTTGTCTTTTCATTGCTTGAGTCATACATTTCTGTAATGATTTCATTGGCGTGACTTTCAAATTCATCCTCTTCTTTGGTTGAAGCATTTGAATCTATGGATCCGGCAGTTTCATTCAATTCTTCCGCTGACGGATAAATAATTTGAGAACCTTCAACAAAATCATAATGAAAGTCCTTAGTCTGTCCGTCAATATTAAAAGTGAAAGTCACTCCGTCCTGAGTGTTAATTCCGCAAAGACGTTCATAATGCTCGCTTAAAAAATATGTGCTGTAAAAACGGTTTTCTACACTTTCTTCTGTTTCCCATGACATGAGTGTTTTGAATGTTTCAAAAACAGTTTCAGTCTTAATTCCATCTATATAAGTTGGACGTCCGTACTTCATTACCTGTGTAAAATCATGGATGAACTTCTGGTTGTTGTTGTTCCAAAAAACAGAGGTGTGACCGTCATGAAGAAGTGCAAGAATTCTTGAATAAATCCGCCATAAGTCAATAACTTTTATCTCTTCAACATTCTCAATCTCTTCTTCTGCCTTTTTTAGTTCATTATCGATTGATGTTCTTAATTCTGATTTGCCTTCAACCCACAAAGGATGGCGGCCTGTTAAATATTTCTTGAAGTATTTATAGTCTGTCGAAGCTTCTTCTTTTGATAAAACAAAATCCAAATCACAAGAAGTTTCATATTGCTTCAAAACGCCTCTATGGGGATTGATTGCTGTATTCCATAATACAAACAGCAGGACAACAACAAAAGCTGCGGAAGCGACACAGCTTAATAAAATTTTTGTACTTTTTTTCATAAATAAACACCTTTCCCTTAATTCTTTGATATTAGTCAATGTTAAATAAAAACACAATGAGATTTAAAAAAGACCAGGGACTGTCATTGACAATGACAGTCCCTGGAATAGTTGGGTATTTTTTTCTAACAATTAGGAGTTAGTTTTTTATGAACTATATAATAATTACATTCCAAGTTTTTTCTTGTTTACATTCATTAATTCTGTTTGAACTGCAATAACTTTATCAATTCCCTTGTCTTTCTTGTATTGGTTGAATTCTTTAAGAATTGAATCGAACTCTGCATCTGAAGAAGCTCTAATCAACTGAGGAAGAACTTTTCCCCAACGACGCTGAATGTCTTCATAAATCAATTGTTCGTCAGAACCTACAGGAAGTGTTAGACCATCATATGCAGCAAATGAAGTTACATAAG
>CAYFND010000057.1:0-11932 GCA_964344405.1 uncultured Treponema sp.
TCCATGCTGCCTTTTAATTCTACACTTCTTACTCCAAAAAGATTTTTTATTTCTTGTTCAAAGTTTTCTACATCAGGATCTTTTTTTTGATTTTTCTTTGTATCTTTCTTTTTAGATGAAGCTCGTCCACCGTTGTTGTACTGGTCTGCCAATGATTCTGCTTCGCGTACAGACAATGATGAGCCTATTATTTTTCCATACAAGATTCTCATATCAGAATCATTCTTCACCATCAAAATGGCTCTTGCATGACCTGCTGTAATTTGTCCGCTTGAAAGTGAATGTTGAATATCTTCTGGGAGCCTTAAAAGACGGATTGCGTTTGCAACCGTTGAACGATTTTTGCCAACACGTTTTGCAACTTCATCTTGGCTAAGTTCACTCAATTGAATCAAATTATAATAAGCTTTTGCTTCTTCTATTGGATTTAAATCTGCACGCTGAATATTTTCTATAAGTGCAACTTCAAGTTTTTTTACTTCATCAAATTTTCTAAGTTGAACAGGAACTTTTTTAAGACCGGCCATTTTAGCGGCACGAGTTCGTCTTTCCCCGGCAATTATGTAAAAATCACCGTTTCCTGCATCTTCTATAATTATTGGTTGGAGGATTCCGTTTTCTTTTATTGAATCACATAATTCATCAAGTTGTTTCGGATTGAATTCAGCACGAGGTTGTTTTGGATTTGGTTTTAAAAGAGATGGGTCTATCCAAAGACCACCGTTTTCATCAACATCAATCGATGAAGGCAAATTTTGCGATCTTTCATTTTTTATTGGATTGTCATTTTCACTCTGTAAATCTTCACTTTCATGAATAAGAGCACCTAACCCTTTTCCTAATCCTTTAGCCACGACGAATAACCTCTTCTGCTAATTTTGCATAACTTTTAGCGCCCACACAATCAGGATCATATTTGCAAATTGGTAGTCCATGGGAAGGTGCTTCAGAAAGGCGGACATTTCTTGGAATAATTGTATTAAATACTACATCTTTGAAATAAGACTTAACCTGCATTACAACATCTTGAGCAAGGCGTGTTCTAGAATCGTACATTGTAAAGAAAATTCCCCCGATTTTTAATTCTGGATTAATTTCTTTTTGAACTTTTTTTACTGTCTGCAAAAGAAGTGTAATTCCTTCAAGTGCAAAATATTCACATTGCATTGGAACCAAAACTGAATCTGCGGCAGCAAGACCATTCAATGTTAGAATTCCCAAAGAAGGCGGACAATCTATTAAAATAAAATCATAAATTTCTTTTAGAGGAGCAAGAGCCTTTTTTAAAAAATACTCACGATTCTCTTGATCAACCAACTCAATTGCAGCTCCAGACAAATCAATTGATGCACTGATAGCATCCAGATTTTCTACCGGAGTATGTTTAATTACATCTTTTGCCTTTGTTTGTTCAGCAAGCAACTCATAAATAGTAGGCTTATCTTTTGAAACACCAACACCGCTGGACATGTTTCCTTGAGAGTCAAAATCAACTAAAAGAACCTTCTTACCAGCTAAGGCAATATAAGCTCCAATATTAATTGCTGATGTTGTTTTGCCTACCCCACCCTTTTGATTTACAAATACAATGCATTTTCCCATATGTAAACTATATCAGTTTTTTCAAAAATAGTATACTATTGTAAAAAGGGTGAAAATTAAAAACTGATTAAAAAGTTTTACTTTCAGCCTTTCCATTGCCTTTTCTTGGGGAAAATAATGATTTTATCCGTAATCCTGTCAAATCCTGTAAAAAATAATCAGAATTCAAATCAACAATATGAAAAAATTAAGATGAAGATTGAATCCTCAAAAGAAAATTCAATTTCTTATTTTGTTGAAATGTTCACCCAAAAACAGGTTTTTCATAAACATCTTTCCCTTGTTGAAGTTGAAGAATTCATCAAGGCAAATGTTGGAATTAATTTCAAGAATTGCATTAAGACAACAGATACCCAGATAATCACATATCTTTCCAACAAAAAAGGTGAAGTCCGAACCCTTACAAAAAATCTTAAACTTGAACACGATGATGAAAAATCACCATACAAGTTTGAAAATATAAAATTGACAAATTCTTCTGAAAAAAAGAAGAATTATCTTTTAAAAGAAGGAAATCCTATTCCGTTTTTAATTACTCTTGGTGTTATGACAAGTGATGGAAAAGTGATTTCTTCAAAATATGATAAATTCAAACAAATCAACAGGTTTCTGGAATTTATTGATGACATACTTGATGACGTTGTTTCTTTAAAAAACAAGGATGATTCAAATTCAGCTCTTAAAATTGTTGATTTTGGTTGTGGCAAGTCTTATTTAACTTTTGCTGTTCAATATTTTTTGAGTGAGATAAAGCAAATACCTTGTTCAATTATTGGTTTGGATTTAAAAGAAGACGTCATTGATTATTGTAACAATATTTCTGAAAACTTGAACTTAACAAATCTGCATTTTGAAAAAGGTAACATTGAAAATTATTGTGACAAAGTCAATCCGGATATAATTATCACCCTGCATGCGTGCGATACGGCTACAGATTTTGCACTAAAATACGCTGTCAGTCATGATTGCAAGGCAATTTTAAGCGTTCCATGCTGCCAGCACCAACTGAACGGTCAGATTAAAACAGAAAACTCAATTTTTGACCCTCTTCTAAAATATGGAATCATTAAAGAAAAGTTCAGTTCACTTTTAACAGATGCGTTACGCGGTCAATGGCTTGAGAATCAAGGTTATTCAGTTCAACTTTTGGAGTTTATTGATATGGAACACACTCCGAAGAACATTTTAATTAGAGCTATAAAAAAGAATAATTCATCTGCAACTTCAGATTCTACAAAGAAGATTCCCGATATTATTAAGGAATTGAATGTAAAACCTGAAATATTTAATTGATTCTGAACTTTTACAGAACAAAATTATTCACAAAATCTGCAATTCCATCTTCTTGATTGCTTTTTCTTGTTATAAAATCAGCTTTTTCCTTGATGTAGTCAATTCCGTTGCTCATTGCAACACCGTAACCAGCTTTTATTATCATGGATTCATCGTTCATGCTGTCACCAAAAGCCATAGTCTTGGAAACAGGAATATTCAATTTAGAAGAAAGCCATTCCAAGGCTTCACCTTTGCCGGCGTTTGGAGGCATGATTTCTAGAAAATAAGGTTTGCTAGTAAAAATAACAGCCCGTCCACCGATTGTTTCTTTTAAATATGACTGGAATTTTTGATGTTCGGCCGGGTCACCAGGAATCACCATCTTTGAAAAACCTTTTTGAACGAATTTTCCAAAATCATCAACAAAAGACAGTTTTAATTTGCATAAACTTGCATCAATTTGAGTCCATTTATTATCTTCTGAAGCGAAAATTGTTTCTGAATCATAAACTTGTGAAGGCAGGTTTCTTTTTTTTGCTTCCAAATAAATTTCGTTTAAAAGCGAACCTTCAACATGGTTTTCATAAATCTGAACACGCTTGTGTAAATCAAAAATTGAAGAACCGTTCATTGCGATTATATATCTTCCATATTCACTTCCGGCTGTATCAAGTTTTCTTACAAACGGAAGGATTGCACTATCAGCACGGCCGGAGCAAGGAATTATATAGATTCCTCTTTTTGCAGCATTTTGCAAAGCTAAAACTGTATCGTCTGTAATTGTCAATTCGGAATTCAACAAAGTGTCATCCAAATCAAGGGCAATCATTTTTACATCTAATTTTTGTGTTGGAATTTTCTCATTTTTCATAAACTCGCACATCGTAACAAAAATGACAAACTGTGTAAATATGCGTGATTTTTTTGGAGTACAAAGGTTTAAAACTAATTGAAAAAAAGCTATAATTTAGGAATGAATAGCAAGAATTTTTTTTATGTTTTATTTTTTACAACAATTTTTCTTTTTTCATGCACAAAGGCAGAATCAAAACAAATAGAAAAAGAAGTTGCAGCTGAAAATCCAGAAATGACAAAATTGAATCTCATCCTACAAAATATGAGCCAACAGGCAAAATCTGTAATTGAAAACGGCAACAAAGAAGAATTCTTAAACGATTTGCATATTGTTTTAAATGAAGAGAATTCTTTTTCCAGTGATGATATTGACCTTTTATATTTGATTGATAAAAAACACAATGTTAGTTCAACGTACGTTCCAAATAATTTGGTAAAACTTGTAAAAAACGATGATTTTTCCATCAACAGAAACGACTTGTCCCTTAGACCAGAAGCTGAAGTAAACCTGCACATTTTAGCACAAGGTGCAAAAGCAGACGGAATCACACTTTTGGTGAGTTCATCTTATCGTTCGTATGAATATCAAGAAAAAACTTTTAACAAATGGGTAGAATTGGACGGTCTTGAAGAGGCTGAAAGAGAATCAGCACGCCCGGGAACAAGCCAGCATCAACTTGGAACAGCCGTGGACTTTGGCTCCATCACCGATGAATTTGCTCAAACAAAAGCAGGCATATGGCTTTCTGAAAACGCTTACAAATACGGTTGGTCTTTAAGCTTTCCTCAAGGTTACGAAGATGTAACTGGTTATAGATGGGAATGCTGGCATTTTAGATTTATCGGAAAACAAGCTTGCCTTTTTCAGAAGAAGTGGTTTTCCGATATCCAACAATTTATGATTGAATTTATTGATGAATGGAAGAAATAACCACTAAAGCTTAATCATTCCATTTTCAAGAATTACTTTTTTCTTGTCATCATCAAACAAAAGCTCGATAGTAGGATTTTTTACAACTCCATCAAGGTGAATCAAGCAAGGTGCATCGTTGTCGTAGTTTTGTCCGATTGCAAAATGACATGTGTGATAAGCTTTTTCATCTTCAAGCATATTTCCGGTGATTCGTGCAGCTGGATTTAATCCGATGCCCAATTCACCAATATTTCTGGCATTTTTCTTGTAAATTGCGCCCATTCCTTCTGGAAGTTTCTTGTCTTTTTCCATAGAAATAGCCCTTGATTCTGCCTCTGTTATTGTTTTTAACAATCTTTTAGCTTCTGAACCACCACTGACTTCTGTTACATAACCATGTTCAAGTTTGCAAGTGATTGGCTCTTCAAGGATTGAATCTCCATCAGAGAATGTCATGGAACCGTCGTAAACTATAACACCTTCAATTCCTTTTTCTGTTTCATTTGGAACTAAAGGACTGATGAAAACTTCACCGGCAGGAATGTTTCCACCTGTTCCCGGTTTTGAAAAGTCTCCATTGTCAAAAAGCAGCTTTCTACCTTTGATTGGAACAAGAACATCAGTTCCACCTTCTGCTGTAACATGGGCAAAGTTTGCATTCTTAAAGGCTTCGTCCATTTTTTTACAATTGTCCATCAATTCTTTGTAATCAATGCTCGCAGTTCTGTTCATCATGTCTTCTGTAATTCCAGGAGTCCAAACAGCGCGCATTGTCTTTTTTCCGTCCAGTAAATAATCAAAAATATGTGAAAATTCCTGGCCGTCTTCGCTGATATACGGTTTTGCAGAAGCGTTGGGGTCTTTTCCAAGTTTGATTTCTGAAATTGAAAAACAAACATCTGGATTTGTAGCAATTGCCGCTAAAACTTCCGGATTGGCATTATCAAAAGATGTTTTTGGTAGTTGGAAAATCAATGAAGGTGCGGCTTCAACTTCCAAACAAGCAGAAAACAAATCTTGCGCAATTTGATTTGTAGAAGGATTTGCAATTATTAAAACTCTTTCGCCTTTTTTAATTTTACAAACTTCTTCAACAACCGTTTGAGAAGGTGTTTTTTCATTCTTAAAAATACTCATTTCTTTCCTTATAAAATGATGAACAATCTACAGTTCGAATCATTTCTTAATTATTACTAGATTTCTCTCACTATCAGATAAAAATGGAACTTTTAGATTTTCCATTTCATAATTATTTACGATTGATTTTATGCCGTCCATTTCTGCCTTGATGTTTTCAACTTTAGCTTTGTATGCCAATAAAAATCCATTTGGTTTTATTGTATTCAACAAAGTTTTTATCATCGTGGAATCAAGCGGTCTAAAAGCTCTAAAAACAGAAATATCAAAACTTTCATGAGGAACTTTTTCTGCTTCCTTGTTAATCACTTCGACATTCTTTAATCCCAAAATAGCGGCGCAATTTTCTAGAAAGGCACATCTTTTTGACATCCTTTCAACAAGATAGAATTTATATTGAGGAAAAACTGTGGCAAGAGGAATTCCCGGCAATCCACCGCCAGAACCGATGTCAGCGATACAAATTTGCTCTTTAGATGTTTGCTCTTTTATTTCTTTGCAAGTCTTTTCAATTCTTTTATATGCAGAAAGTGAATCCAAAATATGGCGTACAGTCAATTCTGATTCATCGCTTGTATTTGTTAGATTATATGCGGAATTAAATAAAATAATTTCATTTATATATAACTCCATTTTTTTTACAATTGACGGAATTTGTTCTTCTGAAAATCCAAGCTGCTGCAAACCTTCAACAAGTTTTTTGCTATCCATTTTTAATCCTGCTTTAAATCTATATCAAGAAGCATATCAACTTTGTTCTTGTTTTCAACACAATTCATAACAAGAAGATTGCCTGTTTTTGTTGCGCTCAAATTCTTCATATTTGCTAATTTTGAAATATAAGAATTCTCGTTTTTTGTATCTTGATTTAGCGAAATTTGAACATCGTATTCAGTTGCATATCCAGAAGCTTTTTTCGTCTTGAATAAAATGTAAAATGTTTCTGTGTAAATCTTGTTGTTCACGTAATATTTTCTGTCAGCGGTAAATAAAAAAGAACCGTCATTTTCTGCTTCAGAGAAGAAAGTGCTTTCAAGTGTGTTCATGATATCATAACCGTTGATTTTAAATCTTAACACCGTGGGCGAACGTTGGACAAAAGTTTTTGAATCTGTGTTTTTATCTTCTTCGTTTTGATTGTGAACAGAGCTTAATTTTTTCTGTTCAGACTTTAATTCATCAAGTGAAGTCAGGATTCTTTGCAAGATAACATCTGTATTGCTTGAAGACAAATTATTTGTAAGAGAATTTAAATTTGAAAAAAGTCCTGAATCATATAGAGAAGAAATATCATTTGTTGTAAGTCCCGAACTTGAAGAAAGAAGGCTGTTCAATATTGCAGATTGATTGTCCGCATTTGTAATTACAGTTGTATCAGTTTTGGCTGAAGTATCAGTTTTTTTGCTTTCATCTTCATTTGTAAAAGTTTTTGATGCAGAAATTTGAGGATGATAAAAAGACGAGCCCACTGTTGGTGAAGAAATTTCTGGGAAGTCAGGCATTTCTGGAAAAGAAGGCATGTTTGTTTTTTCTTCAGAATAAAACTTGCTTGTTGTTAAAAATATAAAGGATAAACAAAAGATTGATATTCTCTTATAAATTTGCAAGACTTTCCTCCACGTATTCAAGGCGTTGTGTTAATTGTGAAATTGATTTTTCCAAACGATTCTTTTCTTTTTCCAATCTTTGTTTTGCATCTTCTTCCGAACTTTTTGAAGCTCTTTGTTTCATCATCTCGCGAACTGTTGAAGGGCTTTTTTTACCGTCCAAAAACTCTTTTTCTATATTGCTTCTTTCATCAGATTTTTTTACTGATGCTACAATTTTCATATTATCAAAACCGATTGCAGGATTCACATTTACTGATGAAATCTTTCTTAAATCTTTGGCTGTGTTTCTAGTCAAACACAAAATTCTATCAATATAATCTTCATAGCGAATATCAGCTTCTTTGCACAAATCATATGCTTGAGAAAGCTTTTTTCCAAATTCCTGCATAAGCTCGCCGTTTTTGGCAAGATAATTCACCTTTATGTCTTCTGTTAGGGCTTTTAATTCTGGAGCATTTTCCAAACCAAGTGAGTAATAACCTTTTTCTTCTGCGATATTCAACAATTCCCCAAATTTTGCCCAAAATTCCTGTGTGTGAACTTTTGAATTTGGAATAACACCTGCGGGAGCGATCAATAATTTTTCTTCTGTTATAAGATGATGTGTGTATTCGTGAATTGCTGTATAAATCAATTGATTATCTGATTTGAAATTCAAATTGTGCAAAAATATCTCATGAGTGTCTGGTTTGTAAAAGCCATTAACCCTTTTACTTTCTTTTCCTGTTTGAATTACAGTAAACTCTATATTTGTATTTTTAATATCAACAAGAAGTTCTTTAATTTTTTGATTTTCCATTTATATCACCTTTTTTTAATTTAAATATCCCATTCTATCCAAAATTATTGAACCGGCAACTGTTGCAGCTGTCTCAGTCCTCATAATTCTTTGACCCATACTACATTTAACAAATCCATTTTGGCAGAACAAATCTCTTTCGTTATTCGTCCAACCTCTTTCACTACCGATTGCAGAAACCACACTTTCAATTTTTTCACCATCAAAAACAGAAGATAATGAACAATCTGGATTTACGTTATCAAGCGTAATTTTTTTTGCATTTTTATAAATAGAATTATTTTGTATAAAAGTCAAACATTCCTTTAAATCTTTGTGAAGGAAAAGCGACGGAATATGAGTGCTTGCAGCCTGAACAGTTCCATCAAGAAGCATTTTTTGTGCATTGCCGTCTTCCACAAGTTTTGACTGCATATATGATTTTTCACCAAGTTCGGTTCCTGTAAGATGGATTTCTGAAAGTCCCAATGCCGCAACATCGCGAAGCAGCCTTTTTAATTGAATCGGGCGCGGAAAACCAACAATCATTATCAGAGGAAAAAGCGTTTTTCCGTCAGTTAGAGGCTCAAAAGTAAAATGAATTCCGTCTGTAATTGAAGTGATTTTTGCAATTCCAGCCTTTCCATCAATAATTCCAGCTGAAAACGTATCACCTTCTTTTTTGTGAAGAATTTTAATTATATGTTCCGCTCTTTCATCTTTTAAATTGATTGGACAATTGACTTCATCTTCTGAAAATAAACAAATATTCATAAATTCTTTTTACACAATGCTGATTTTATTTAAAACCGAGCATAATTCATCTTTTTCAATCAAATCTACAGGACGACCTTCTGTGTATTTGTGAGCACTTTCAGAAAAAGTTCCCATTGTAACACAAAGCCCCGAATCACATTTTAAATCACGCATTTTTGAGTGGAAGTCTCGTACGTAAATGTCGCCAATTACTGTTGAAGTTCTGTAAAAACGGAACATCTCTTTAGATTCCCATCTGTTGCCTTCTATAAGGCAGATGATTTCTACAGTCTCTGAAGCTACAGATACGTCTTCAATTTTTACAAATGCATCTTTATAATATGTTGAAATAAATTTTCTACAAAGAACAACAAAATCGCTAGTTCCAGCCAATAAATAAATTTGTAAGTTCTTATTTTTAGTCAAATCTTGATAACGTGCAACTAATGAATCTACATCTTTATAACCAGAATGAAGGGCTTGGATTTTTCTTAATAAATTCAAACCGCCACTTATATCATTTGTGGCAATATAAGCGTTTGCACATTTATATTTTATCTGTAAAGAAATCTGTTCAGGAACGCCTTGCAACTTCATACCAATTTCATAATCTTGAATGGCATCCGAATAGTTCTTCAATCGTTCATGAAGTTTTCCAGCTTCCAAACAAGATTGTGCACCGAATTCTGGATCGGGACGAAGATGAATAAAAAGTTTTAATGCTTTGTCATAAAGTCCGCATTCAGACATAGCGACTGCCATATAAAACAAAAGTTCTTTATTTCCAGGTTTTTCATCAATTGCATTTTTTAAATATGGCAGAGAATCCTTGAATTTCTGAATTTTATATAAACACAAGCCAATCTGTTCATTAACTTCTGTAATATCCGGATGAATCAATTTTGCTTTTTTAAAACAAATCAACGCCTTATCGTAAGCACCTTTTGCATAAAAAGCCTTTCCACAATAAAGATTGGTATCATAATCACCCGGATCTTTTTGCATAGAAATCATCAAGCTGTTCAAACTATCATCGATTTTTCCTAAATTGAAGGCAGCAATTCCCATTCTCTGGGTGGATTTTGCAACACTTATTTCTGTATGCGCAACAGACAAATCGTAAAGGATTTTATATATTGAAAACGTCTTTTCCCAATTTCCTTCTTCATAATAAACCGAACCAAGCATTTCTAAAGCCGGTATATTGTGAGGATCATGAGCTAGTTTTTTCTCAAACTCTCTTACAATAGCATTTTTGCCTTTTTTTTGAATTGTAGTTGCGGTCTTAGAAGTTTTTCCAGAAGAATTACCTCTTGCAAACATCAACACCAAAATTAATGCGGCTCCAACTATTACTGCTATCAAAATAGGAATTATCATTTTTTCTTTACCTTAATTATTTTTTGGAGGTCTTTTCCTTCACCATCACCGCGATTCTATCAACAGCTATCTTTATTTTATTAATATCAGTTGCATAACAACAGCGGATGAAACCTTCACCACCAGCTCCAAAAACATTTCCTGGAACAACGGCAACTTTATATTTCTCTATCAATTCTGTAGCAAAATCTTCTGAAGTCATTCCTGTAGGTCTGATATCCGGGAAAATATAGAAGGCACCTTCTGGCTCTGTACAAGGCAGACCCATATCCAAAAAAGCTTGATGCATTAAATTTCGTCTTTGTTGATAGCTGATTCTCATTTTTTCAACTTCTGTCCAACCATGACGCAATCCTTCAATCGCACCGTACTGGCTAAAAATTGGAGCACAAATTGTTGCATACTGATGCAGCTTGCAACATTCTGACAACAAATCAGCTGGAGCGGCAATATATCCAATTCTCCATCCAGTCATGGCAAATGATTTTGAAAATCCATTTAACACGATTGTGTAATCTTTCATTCCTTCAAATTTACCAATTGAAACGTGTTTTTTGCCGTCATAAGCTAGTTCACAATAAATTTCATCACTCAAACACCAAATCTGATGCTTTTTTACAACAGCTGCAATTTTTTCTAGTTCAGATTCAGAAATCATTCTTCCAGTTGGATTACTTGGGGAACAGAACATAACAGCCTTTGTGCGCGGTGTTATTGCCTTTTCAATTTGTTCGGCAGTTGGAGAAAATCCATTTACACTTGTATCAAGGTGAATTACTTTTGCGTTGCATAAATCTGCCAAAGGTTGATAAGAAACATAACAAGGTTCGCAAACGATGATTTCATCACCCGGATTCAAAATTGCCCTTAAAACTATATCAACAGCTTCTGAAGCTCCGACAGTGATTAAAACTTCATTCTTTGGATTATAGTACATTCCGTAAGATTCCAAATATTTGCAGATTTCTTCACGTAGTTCCAACAAACCCCAGTTTGATGTGTATGAAGTGTGGCCTTTTTCTAGGTGATAAAATGCTTCTTCACGAATTGTCCAAGGAGTTGGAAAATCTGGTTCACCAACGCCAAGCGAAATTATATCATCACGACCAACTAATAAATCAAAAAATTTTCTGATTCCTGAAGGCGGTGTTTCAAGAATCTTTGATGAGAAACGGTCTTGTCTTGTATTCATTATGCTGTAACTCCTTCCCTGTTATCCCTGTCATCCTCTACATAAACAATGTCATTTTCTTTATAAGTTTTTAGAATAAAATGTGTTTTTGTAGAACGAACTCCTGCCAATGTAGAAAGTTTTTGAGATACAAAAAGTGCAACTTCTTTTAAATTGTCACCTTCAATAATAACTTTTAAATCATATCCACCACTCATTAAATAAAGTGATTTTACTTGTGGAAATCTATATATTCTGTCTGCAAGCGCATCAAATCCATGTTCACGTTCAGGTGTAACTTGAATTTCTATTTCTGCACAAACTTTGTCTTTGGCGTCACAATCTTTTTCTGGATTAATAATGGCGGCGTATTTTAAGATGACTCCATCATCTTCAAATTTTTTAATAATGGCTTTTACTTCTTCCGTTGTTTTTTTAGTCATCAATGCAATATC
>CAYFND010000058.1:0-11826 GCA_964344405.1 uncultured Treponema sp.
ATAAGCTTTATTTCCAAGTATTATTGGTTGCAATGAAGGAAGTGACTTCAATTTTGGCATATCGCAAATGCACAATCCGCAATTAAGTTTGTCCAAACCGCTAAAAACACTTTCTTTCATCCATTCTTTATGTCTGAACTCTATTACACAAGGTAGATTTGTAAAATTGTGAAGAAGTTCATTCAAGTAAAATCTATTGGCTACGGAATATCTAAAATGTTCTGGAAATTGAATTAAAACAGAAGATAATAAGTTCTCCTTTATTAGAGGATTCATGGCAATTCTAAATTGTTCTGAATATTTAACGATGTCAGATGAAAATAAAGTTTCATGTGTAAAAATGCGTGGAACTTTTATTGAAAAAAATATCTTGTGATTTGAATTTGTTATCATCTTCCTCATTCTGGATTCATCCGGCATACTGTAAAAAGTATTATTAATTTCTACAGAATTGAATTTGCTAGAATAAAACGAAAGAAAATCTGTTCTTTTTACATTTTGAGGATAAAAAATGTTTTTCCACTCAGGATAATCATATCCTGATGTTCCAATTAAAATATTATTCATAAAACTACAGGAATTTCTTCTATATTTGTTGTGTATTCAGGTGAAAGAAGGTTCCTTGTCATAAACCATGATGGTTTTCTTTTTGAACTGTCATCTTCCTTCAATTGTGAACGAACACCAATATGAAGCACACCTCTTCCGAATTTATTATTTATATTATCAAAAGTCTGCATTATTGAATTATTACGCTCTCTGATTTTAGAAAAATCTTCCAAGAAGAAATCTTTTTGAATATCAACATCATCTTCCAATTCAAGCAGGTTCACCATGATTTTTCTGTATGAATAACCATCCCTGTAAATTGACTTTAAGAGCCTTGTTGCTGTTTCTGTAATATCTGGCAGATAACTTGTTGAGACTGGAAACTGTGCTGCGGCTCCATTGAAATATTCATCATTCTTTTGTTCCTCTCTATATGCTCGGGCTGTCATAAGATAAATTGAAACAATCTTACAAGCCGAATGTTCCGCCCTCATCCTGCTGACGGCCAGCTGTGTATATTCACTAAGAGCCGTTTCTAATTCCAGAAAGGATGTAACACCGTGCCCAAAAGAACGACTGGATGTTATGTTCTTTCTTTTGGGAGATTCATTAATCTCTAAAGACGGAATTTCATTAAGTTCTTGAATCGTCCTGAATCCGTTTATCGAAAGCTCTTTTTTAGCTTTATCAAGAGGAAATTTCAACAAGTCCCATGCAGAAAAAACACCTTTTCTTGCCAATGTCTCAGCCTTTGATTTTCCAATGCCCCAGATGTCTCCGGCTGCATAGTTCCTTAAAGTCTCTTCTTTGTTGCAAGAAGCCCATGAAAAAACTCCACCTGAATCTTTTGCCAATTTATTGCACATTTTAGCGAGTGTTTTTGTTGGCGCAATTCCAATGGAAACGGGAATATGAACACATTTCCAAACAAAATATTTTAGTTTTCTTGCAAACTCAATGTATTCGTTGATATCTGAAAAATCTGGAATATATAAAAAGCTCTCATCAATTGAATAAAACTCTGTATCAATTGAAAAGGCGCTGTAGATAATGTTTAGTCTGCGGCTGATGTCTGCATAAAGTGTGTAGTTGGAAGAAAAAACATAAACACCTTTCGCCTTGTATTCATTCTTTTTCTTAAAATATAA
The DNA here is from genome assembly GCA_964344405.1 of uncultured Treponema sp. Classification (GTDB taxonomy): domain Bacteria; phylum Spirochaetota; class Spirochaetia; order Treponematales; family Treponemataceae; genus Treponema_D. The sequence continues at coordinate 1,698 of CAYFND010000058.1, forward strand.
GTCACCTCTTTTAAAACCAAGTCTTTTACATTCATCATTAAGGGCGATTGTTACACCGTCATTATTAGAAAGAACAGCTATAGGTTTGTTTTGAATATCAGGACGAAAAATACATTCACAAGAAGCATAAAAGCTATTTGCATCAACATGCATAATCATAATATCTTATTACTGAGGTTATAATTCCAAAAATGTTACGAAGTATAATCTTCTTGTTTTTATAGATAAAATAAAAAGAGTTCTGATTTGATTTGTCTTTTTGAATATAAACACAATGAAAATTATTATCAAAAATCACAACAGCAAAAGTTCCATTTTTTGGATTTAGCGAACTGTCAACTATCAGTATATCTCCTTTTAAAATATTGAATTCAGGTAAATCTTCCCCCTCATAACGCATGGGAAAAGTTGAAGATGGGTGACGTATTAAAAGTTCATTAAAATCAAACGTTTTTTTCTCATAACCTTGAGCTGGAGAAGGAAAACCTGTAGTATTCATAAAACAACTATACAAGAAAGAAGTATACACTGTCAAGCAAAAAATAAAAAAATCAATGTAAACTCATACAAAAAAGAAATGAAGTAATAAGCTTTTTTAATTGAGAAAAAAGAAAATCGTATATAGACTAAAACTAGAAGGTAAAAGGTGGTTATATGAAATTTTACAATCCAGTTATTAGGGGAATGTATCCCGATCCAAGTATGTGCGCGGCTAATGGAAAATATTATTTAGTTTGCAGCAGTTTTAATTATTTTCCAGGCGTTCCTCTTTTTGAAAGTGAGGATTTAATCAACTGGAAGCGAATTGGAAATTGTCTGACTCGAAAATCCCAACTTTTACTGGAAAATGCCGGTACTGCAGGTGGAATCTACGCTCCAACTATACGTTTTAACAAAGGCCGGTTCTACATGGTTGTTACAAATGTTTCTGATAATGGCAATTTTTATGTCTATACAGATGATATTTATGGTGAATGGTCGGAACCGATAAAGGTTGAACAAGACGGAATTGATCCTTATTTCTTTTTTGATAACGATGGTAAGACTTATTTTATTAGCAACGGACACGGCAAAGACGGACTTGGTTGCGTTCAAATGAGTGAAATTGATATTTCCAATGGAAAAAAGATTACAGAGAACGAGCCTATTTGGTATGGAACAGGCGGACGCTATATTGAAGCTCCCCATATGTATAAATTTGGTGATTATTACTACATTTTGAATGCTGAAGGCGGAACTGAGTACGGACATATGGTGAATTATGCTCGAAGCAGGAATATAAAGGGTCCTTTTGAGGATTTTCCACATAATCCGGTCCTCTCAAACAGAAACATGGGTGGATACCAGCTTCAAGGGGCTGGACACGGTGATTTGGTTCAAGCTGAAGACGGAACTTGGTGGTTCTGTCACTTGGCGTTTAGACAGATTGATAAATGGCTTACTTTTCATCAGCTGGGAAGAGAAACCTGTATGGAAAGCGTTATTTGGAAAGACGGCTGGTTCTATATTGGAACTGAATTTCAAAAAGAATTTCCAAAGCAAGGATACGGAACGGCTATGTTGGAAGTTGAAGCTCCTCAGAATCACAAATTTAGCGAACAAAAACTTTCTTATACAAAGACCTTTAGTAATCTAAGTTTAAAAAACGATTGGTGTTTCCTGAAAAATCCAGAAATGCAAAACTACAGATTGGAAGAAGATTATTTTGAATTAAAGGGAACTACTGTAACAATTGAAGATGAAAAATCACCTTCTTGGATTGGAACTAGGCAGTGTGAATTTGATGAGGAGATTGAATGTGATGTCTCTATTCTTGCCTCTAAAGATTGCAAAAGTGAGAATCAGGCTGGTCTTACAATATACATGGATGTCCGCCACCATTACGATGTTTATCTAGTTCTTGAAGATAATAAAATCTATGCTTGTTGTTCACTGAAGATTGGTCCTGTTCAGCAATGTGTAAAAAAAGTTGAAGTAAAAAGTCCTTCTTGCAGTTTGAAGATAAGCGCAAGTCCTTTGATGTACAAGTTTTATGTAGAAAGTGAAGGCTCTGATATTCTGCTTGGACAAGGTGACACAAGGTATTTATCTTCAGAAGTTGCCTGTGGTTTTACTGGTGTTCTGATCGGTTTATATGTTCAAGGTGAAGAAATAAGAGGAAACTTTAAAAACTTAAAAATAATTCATAAATAATTATTGTTACTGTTGACAGAAACAATAATCTATAGTCTTGTCTAATCAAGTAGTTACTGAAAGTAGTCACATATGGAAAAAAGAACATTAGTTGAAGAAGAAAAAAAAGGATTAAGCATCTCTGACTTATTGTTGACTGCAATTTTGCTTGCAGCCGGCGCTGTATTAAAGTTTTTTGTTGGTTCGCTCATCAATATTGGTGGAATGAAACCAAACTTTATCATCGCGATGTACTGCATGATAATTGTTTTAATCAAACCAAAGGTATATTACTGTGCAATCATAGGCCTTTTAGCTGGAGCCATCTGCCAGTTCTTTCCTGGAACTCCTTATCTAAACTTTGCTTCAGAAATTTGCGGTGCTATTGTCATGGGTTTTGCAATAAAGATTCCTCTCCGTATTAAAAAATTCAATCCTGTTCCTGCAATCGCCACTTTTATAAGCACTGTAGTTTCAGGCGGATTATTTACTGTTCTGTTGATTTTGGTGATGAAGGCCGATAAAGCCACACTTATAGCTTATATTCCAATTGTTTTGTGTACAGCTCTCTTGAATTCTGTAATTGTTCAAGTTTTGTACGTTCCATTAAAAAAAGCTTTTAAGAAAGAATAAAAATGATAAAAATAGAAAATCTTTCATTCAAATATAAATCTGGTTCAAAAAATGCTTTAAATGACATCAACCTTTCTATAGAAAAAGGTGATTTTGTTGGAGTGATTGGAGAATCAGGAAGTGGTAAGACAACTTTATGTAATTCAATAAACGCCTTGATTCCGCATCATTTTAAAGGTGACTTCTGGGGTTCTGTTCAGATAAAAGGTAAAGATACTTTTGAATTAAAGCCTGGAATTCTAGCAATGACAGTCGGTTCTGTTTTTCAAGATATTGACAGTCAGATGGTTTGTTCTTTTGTTGAAGATGAAATTAGATTCGGTCTTGAAAATTTTGGAATTGAAAAAGATAAAATTGAAGATTCAATAACAGAAGCGCTTAAAAATGTTGGAATGGAAGAGTTTCGTAATCGTGAGATTTCTTCACTGAGCGGCGGTCAAAAACAAAAAGTGGCGATTGCTGCAATCATTGCCTTGAAACCAGAGATTCTTGTTTTGGATGAACCGACTGGTGAATTGGATCCTGTTTCCAGTAGGGAGATATTTTTACTGTTAAAAAAACTGAATGAAGAAGAAAAGATGACGATTGTTATTGTTGAACAAAAAATCATGCTTTTGTGTGAGTTTGTAAAGCATTTGATCGTTCTAGAAAAAGGCAGTCTTGTTTCAAAAGGAACAGTAAGGGAAGTTCTTCAAAATCCAAAAAAATTGGAAGAAATGGGAATAAATTGTCCCCGCGTTGTTTCCCTTTATGAAGAATTGAAGGAAAAGCAATTAATTGATGAAGAAAACACACAGTTGTGCATAAATTCACAAGAAGCCGCCTCACTAATAAAAACAATTATCAAGGAATAGAAGATGATAGAATTCAAGAACGTTTCTTTTTCATATAAAAATCAAACTACAATAAAGTCATTGAATCTAAAAATTGAAAAAGGTGATTTTTTAGCGGTTGTAGGTTCAAACGGTGCTGGTAAATCAACTTTTCTAAAACTATGCAACGGACTTTTAAAACCTTCTTCTGGAGATGTTACTGTTTTAGATAAAAATACAAAGATTGAAAAGACATCACATCTTGCAAAACACATCGGATTCCTGTTTCAAAATCCAGACAGGCAGATTTGTTGCAATTCTGTAAAGGAAGAGATTGCCTTTAGTATGAAGAAGCTTGGATTTGATCAGAAGATAATTGAACAAAGGGTGAAGAAGACTGTTGAGGATTTTCAATTGAATGAAGATGCCGAGCCTTTTAACATGAGTAGAGGTCAGCGACAACGTTTGTGCCTTGCTTGTTTGATCGCACAGGAAAGTGAAATCATGATTTTGGACGAACCGACAACTGGTTTGGATTATAAGGAATGTATGGAATTGATGAACCGTATAAAAGTTTTGAATGATAATGGAACTACAATAATCATGGTTTGTCATGATATGGAAGTTGTCCTTGATTTTGCAAAACAGATGATGGTCATGAATAACGGCGAAATGCTGGCGAAAGGTCTGACAAAGGAAATCATGAGTAATAAAGAGATATTGCAAAAAGGAAGGCTTCTTCAGCCGCAGATAGCACAAACAGCAAATATTCTTGGTGAAAGGTTTGATGGTGTTTTTACAATCAATCAGATGGTAGAAAAAGTAGAATCGTTGGTGAGGTAGAAAAATGAAAGGATTATTAGATTATTTGCCCGGAGATTCGTTTTTACACAAAATGAACCCTATTTCAAAATTACTAACAGCTTTATGTTTGTGTATCGCTTCTTTTACATCATCTTCATATATATTTTTGATTTCATTGATTTTGGTGAACGTTCTGTTGGGATTTTTGGGCGATGTAAGTCATTTCCATTTGGAGAAAAACGGAGTTCTAAAAAGAACTTTGGGATTATTAAAAGGATTGATAAAAATATCGCTGTTTCTTTTTGTGTTGCAGGTTTTAATTATTAGAAGCGGAAACCCTGTAATAAAGATTACAAACTCATTCTATTTTACAGATAACGGATTCAACAACGGCTTCATTCTTTTGTTAAGGTTGATTTCTGCAACATTGCCACTTTCAATTATGATAAGCGTAACAAATATCAGCGATTTATCGAACACTTTGGTAAAATATCTCCACCTGCCGTTCAAATATGTATTCACCTTTACTACAGCCATTCGCTTTATTCCAGTGTTTGCTTCTGAATTATCGTCAATAATGGATGCACAGAATTCCCGCGGTGTTGAATTCAATGTAAAAAATCCGTTTAAGAAATTGGCTCTGATTCTTCCTTTGTGTGCGCCTTTGCTAGTTTCATCAGTTAGAAGAATTGATTCAATTTCAATTTCTACAGAATTAAGAGGATTTCATTTAAGAAATAGCGGGAGTTGTTCAAAAACATACAGAATATCTTTAGTTGATATAATGATGATTTTATTCAGCGTATGCCTTATTGTCCTAAGTATTCTTTTTTAGACTTGTTGAATAAATGTCTATACAAAGGATAAATGCACAAAGCTCCCAACACCCAGATTAACGGTTCTGTAATACAGATTCCCAAAAATCCAAGCTGGGGAACGAATAAAACAACGGCGATTATCTTTACCAAGAACTCAATTGAACTAGAAATCAACGGTGTTTTCTTGTGATTCATTCCTTGAAGTGTGCTTCGTGTTATAGAAAGCACCATCAACGGACAGAACAATAAAACGCTGATACGTAAATAAAGTACGCCGTTGTTGACTATCTCGTCTGAAACGTTATTGCCTGTAATAGAGATAATCATGAATCTTCCGATTGCAAAAACAATTATGGCTGCAAAAAACGACCAGATGAATCCGATTATGTACATTTTATTTATACCTTTCTTGATTCTGTCAAATTTTTTGGCACCAAAGTTCTGACTTGCGAACGAAGCGGCTGTCATTGCAAGAGAGGCGCCTGGCATCATTAATAATTCCAAGTACTTTCTACCGGCTGTATAACCGGCAATCAAAGTGCTTCCTAAAGAATTAATGCCAGTTTGAAGGATTACAGAACTTACTGTTACAATAGAAAGCATCAATGCCATTGCAGAACCTTGAGAAACCAATAGTTTATATATTGGAAGTTCAATCTTGAAGTCTGCAAAAGAAACAGAAAGAATCTTTCGTTTGAATATACAGAAAACCACACAGGAAAGCCCCGCAACACCTTGGGAAATTATAGTTGCTATAGCGGCACCCATAACACCTTTTTTCACAACTGCTATAAAGAAGTAATCAAGAAAGATATTCAAAGTAACGCTGATAATTAAGAAAACAAGTGGGATTGTACTGTCGCCCACAGAACGAAGAATGTTCGCCATCATGTTGTATATCAAAGATGTCATTAATCCCAATATTAGGACCTTCAGATAAATAGAAGATTCAGCAAATAATTCTGATGGCACTTTTGTCCATATTAAAAGCGGATTTATCAAGAAGAAACCGACAACTGTAAGAATCAGCCCAAAAACTACAGATAGAAGATATGTTCCCGCCAGGGATTTTTTCATTTTTGAATTGTCTTCAGCTCCAAAAAACTGCGCAATTATGATTGAAAATCCGCTTGTAAGGCTGTTGCATAATTCAATGAACATAATTGAAATTGAACTTGCCGCTCCAACAGCAGAAAGCTCTTTAGCACCAAGAAGGCGTCCGACCATCATTGTATCCACTAGGACATAAATTCTTTGCAAAGAAACACCAATTAGAATAGGTAGTGCAAAAAGTATAATTTGTTTTGTGATGTTTCCTTCTGTAAGTTTTCTCATTTTTTTTCTTCTTTTTATGATAATTCTATTGTTGTACACAGTTTGTTTTCATCAGTAAAGATGCAGACAACGTGTTTTTCATTTATATATGAATATTTTGCAAGTATAGATTCATTCTCTTTTATTGGTGATTTATAAGATATCCTGATGTTTTTGAAGTTGTAGTTTTCATAAATTTCCTTAGGAAGTACATCAAGTGCAAAATCCAAATAGCAAAGATTGTGTACATGACCGTTAAAATCTATATCAGAACGTCTGAGTTGAATCTTCTTTTCAATTTCAAAAGACTCTGGATTTTCAAGTTTAGAAAGCTTTGAATCCTCAAAAACGCGTTTTTCATCGGGATTATATTTTTGAATAAGTGATTCTTCAATTTTTGTAGGCCTGTTGGCTGTTAAATCCAGCAGAACCCATTTGGACAAACCTTTAACAAGGACTTCATCATTTGAAGTCATCAAAAAATCTCTATTTGTTGTTAATAAAACTTTTCCATTTTCTGCCCAGGTTTGAACGTCAATATTTTTTCCATAAGTTGGATAATTTTCAATTTGAATCTTCCAATCTGTTAAAACCCAAGCTTTATTATTGTTCGCTCCAACAAGGATGCTATCGCCAGCTGAATCTGAATGTAGGTTTCCTGAATTTTCCAATGCTTTTAATATTGCAACTAGATTTAGTTTTCCATCCTTTCTAAAATCTTCAATAGTTGGCAGGAATGAACTTTTAAAAATCATACTTTATTCTCCTGCTTGCATTTTAATGAAACAAAAGAATAAAGTCAGTATGATTGAATTTTATTTTTCTTCTATAAAAATAAGCTTGCTTTCAAAATCACCCCATGGACGTTTTATACAAAGGCCTGCGTTCATAAGTGTTCTTCCGCTTAAAACTTCATTTGCTGCATCTTCATATTGTTCATCTGGATATGAGATTTCATACATTTTGTCTTCATCTAGTCCGCATAATTTAATAAAACGGCTCTTGTAGTTTGGATGATTCAAAACTTGAACAAAAGTGATGATCGCTTTTTTCTTATCTTTAGAAACAGAAGCCCAGCAGTCAAATTCATTATTATTTGAATAAGAGGCAATCCTGTAATATTCCCCGTTTCTAATCAATTCATTGAATTTTTTATATAAAGCAATTTGCTGAGGGATCATGTTTTTTTCATCATCAGACAGTTTTGTAATATCAAGTTCGTATCCAAAAGTTCCAGACATTGCAACATAACCGCGAGTCTTGAACGGTGTGACCCTTCCACAAGCGTGATTTGGACAAACAGAAACATGCGCACCCATAACAGAAAGAGGATAGACCAAGGCAGTTCCCTCTTGAATTTCAAGCCTTTCAATAGCGTCAGTATCATCCGAACACCAAATCTGAGGGCTGTAATATAACATTCCCGGGTCGAACCTTGCGCCTCCGCCCGAACAGTTTTCTAGAAGAAGGTGAGGGAAGTCAGAACAGAGTTTCTCCTGCATTTTGTATACGCTGAGAACATATCGGTGGTAAAATTCACCAATGTGGGATTCGTCTAATAAAACGCTTCCTATATCAGAAAGCTGCCTGTTCATGTCCCATTTTACATATTCAATATTTGCGGATTTTAGAATCCTGGAAACACTTGAATAAACATAGTCAAAACATTCTTTCCTTGTGATGTCCATAACATATTGCTCTCTGGACATTCCTGGCGTTCTTCCTGGAATCTGAATCGCCCAGTCTTTGTGCTCTCTAAAAATATCGCTGTCTGGAGAAATCATTTCCGGTTCAAACCAAATTCCAAATTTCAATCCGCATTTATTAACTTCTTGAACAAGGTGATTCAGTCCGCCTTGAATTTTTTCTTCATTAACAACCCAGTCACCCAAAGAACAGTTGTCTCTGTTTCTTTTGCCAAACCAGCCGTCGTCCATTACAAGCATTTCAATTCCCCTTTTGGCTGCTTCTTTTGCAATGTCCAAAAGTTTTTCAGTTGTAAAATTGAAATATGTAGCTTCCCAGTTGTTGATTAAAACCGGACGGATTTTATCTTTGTATTCACCCCTGATTAAATGTTTTCTGTATAAATCATGGAAGGCGTGGCTCATTCCGTTCAAGCCTTTATCACTGAATGTGAGGACAGCCTGAGGTGTATAGAATGATTCGCCTTCTTTTAATTGCCATGTAAAGTTTTCTGGATTGATTCCCATCAATAGACGAACAGAATTAAATTGGCTCAACTGCGCATCAGCAATGAAATTTCCTGAATAGATGAAATTAACGCCATAAACAATGCCTTCGTTTTCGTTTGCATTTTTTGAAGCTAGAGCCATAAACGGGTGTTCTTGATGGCTTGTTTCACCGCGCATAGACACAACACCTTGTCTTCCCAAATGCAATGGGTGGCGGCAGATGTGTCTTTCTCTTGCCCAAGAACCGTGAAGTGTAATCACATCAAAATTATCGTTATCCATATCAAAAGAGACAGAAAGCGCTTTTTTTATGGAAATATTTTTCTTACTTAAATTAATTATCTTTGAAGAACGCACAATGCTGTCAATATTTTTGAAGACGACATAAATCAAAACGACTTGAACATTCAGTACAGAATCTTCTGTTGTAATCTCCAAAGTTGAACAGTCATTTTTATCTGAAAAAACACAAGGAAGGTTTGGAAGTGAAGGCGCCCCGTCATAAATCTTATAATCTTTATATTTTAAACAAATGCCGTTGTTACCTTTGTCCGAACTTACAGCCAAAGCACTTTCCCTAAAATCACCAAGTCCGTCAGTCGGCATTTCCTGAGGATAGCAATCCAAGAAAGAATGCATTTCCCTTAAATTTTTAGAAGGCACGTAAGGAGGTTCGTTTGTCCTTGTAAGATAAGTCAAATCATCTTTAGAACCAATTTTCCTACCAAAATATGCATGACCAACATAACCGTCGTTAATCATTATTGCATAGGTTGAAGACGGTGTTTCCAATCTAAAAGTTTTTGTTTTTTCATCAAATGTTATCATGATATTTATCCTTATATTGTAAAAATAATAAATTTATCATCTCAAATAAAGAAAAATAATTGTTATATTTATTCTTTTTTTATATAAAAAATGCACCCCAAAAACCAAAATTAATCATGATTTTTGAGGTGCATTAAATGATTGTTTTCTATTTATAAACTTATATTAGAAACGACCTTCATCAGCATCCATTGTAAGAACTTCATTGTGTTCTTTAATAAATTTTACTGTTTCATCAACTGTTGTAAAGCATAATCCTACAACTGTATCAGCACAACCGTAGTAAATTGCAATCTTTCCAGTTGCAGCGTCGCTCAAAGCAGCTACAGGGAATGTTACATTTGGAACAAATCCTGTTGTTTCATATAAAGCTTCTGGAGTCAGCATATAATCGCCACATCTGTATAAAACTTTAGAAGGACAGTCTCTGTCAAGGATTGTAGCAGAGAAAGAGTAAACAAATCCAGAACAAGTAGTTGAAACACCGTGGTAGAAAATCAACCAACCTTCATCAATTTCAATAGGTGCAGGTCCGCCACCAATTTTTAACCCT
>CAYFND010000059.1:0-10451 GCA_964344405.1 uncultured Treponema sp.
TACTCATATCTGCAGACACATCTAAGCTTGTTTCCTTGTAGAATCAAGTTCTTGTTTTCTTCAACAGTCTTCCATGGAATACAATTATCACAAAGTAAAGTTCTTAATGAATTAAATGAAAAATCAGATGAAACGCAATCTTTAAACTCCAAGAAAATTCTTCCTGCACAGTTTTTTACAAAAGAATCGCCAACTCTAAATTTGTATGGAATATTATACAAATCCAATTCCCGTTGAACATACGGTTTGTATGTGTTCATATCTGGAATGGACAATGATATTTCTGACCATTTAGCTTTTTTAGTTTCTATTAAATTACGAATTTGCAAGGCTGTATAATGTAATTCTGTCCTTGAATCTGGATATTTATAGACAAAATATTCCTGTTCGTCAGATTTCTTGGGCATTTTAATTTCAATTATATTTTCATTTTTTGAAAACAAATCCTGATAATCGTTATAATCTTCCAATATTTCTGGATAAAAAATAATAAAAACTTTCTTTTCTTCACTTAAATTAACATCAAGCCAAGACTGTTCATACAAATTGTTCTTATTTAGAAAATCAACATATTCGTTGTACAAAAGCTCCAAGTCTTCGTCTTCTTTATCATTTTTTTCTGATTTTTTCTGATTTAACTCGTGCCATAGGTGAAGGGATGAAAGGATTTTTGAAATCCAAGCAGTAAATGAAAGCGATTCTTCTAAATATTCATCATAAGATTCATTCGGCTCCTTCATTTTAATTATTGAAGAAAAAAATCTTCCTTCTGCATGACATTGATTAATTGCATTTTTTTTAATCATATAACGTGCAAAAAGCTTTCTAATTAATGAAGAGACAGCCATCTTTCCATCTTGTTTTGGATTGATATATTTTTCTTTAAATTCATCCCATGCTAAAAACCTTTCCATTGGAACAGCTGATTTTTTAGTTATGGAATCATTTCTAACGATCCATTCAGACCAAGTGTCGCTTGCAATCTCCGTGTTAAACACAAAAGTAACATTTTGGTCGTTTACATACTTTAAGATGACGTCTTTAATTGATGATGAAAACTCCACTGAAAACCTCTTCGATTATTATATAAATAAAGAAATAAAATTATAAACAAAATGTGTTGTTGTCCCGGCTAAAACAGAATTTGTCTTCTTGTAACATAGCCTCAAAACCACTTGTGCAAAAGCCGCATTAATTACAGAAAATATTCCTAAATAAAAATGTGAGAACGCAAATACTAAAATCGCTAAAACCTCACAAGAATAATTTATAATCATACTCTTTCTACAGGATATCTCATTTTTACAGATTTTACTAACTATCATCATAAGATATAACTGCAGGAATTTAGGAAAGGCAATTCTATATATTGTTTCTTCATAAAATGCTGAAAAAAAGAAATTCAAAATGCAAAATATAACTTCTACAAAATTTTGGGGATGCACAACATTGTAATCGACATCGTTGATAAAAAAAGTTGAAATAAATTTCACAAATAAAGAAAATGAGAATATAACGCACAGAAAAAAAACTGAATAAAAAATATTATATAGAATTTGAATTCTTGAAAATTTCTTTACTCCAATAAAAAAAATATAAATTAATAAAGCTATCAAAAATAAAATAAGCTGTTGGACAGGGAAATTCCATTCTGAAAAAAAAGAAACATTTGTATTTATTGTAAAAAGAGGGGGAATTATTAGAATTAGAAGAACTAGAAAAATACCAAAATTATATATAAAGGAATGTGATTTCATAAAATTTTATGTTATATTATATCAAGAGAAGGAGTTTTTGTGTATATTTTAGTAGCTATAATCATTATATTATTGTTTTTCTTTGGTTTGACTTTTTTACTCAAAACTTTCAAAGACAGCATATCATTTTATATAAACGGATTAAATGAAAAATTTTCAATTCGAGATATTACAACACTTTGGAAGACTGCTCAGATTTGTGATTTAATTGATCCTTCATCTTTATATTGGTCTTTACCTTCACTTACAAAATGCATGACTCAGCTGTCAAATCTTTCTTCAGACAGTAATGCAAATCCAAGTTATCAATTACTATTGGCAAAATTATTTGAATATAGAACAAAACTTCAAACTAAATCTGATTCAAAAAAAGGAATCGATACAACTTTAGAATTAGATAAAAAACAAAAACTCAGAATAGTATTAGCTGGAAAAGGTGTCTTCAGTTCTGAAATATTGCATAATGGAAAAGAAATCATAATAGACATCCCAAAACAAAATAATTTGATTCCTGTCACCGCAGAAGAATGGGTGGGAAAAGTTATCAATATCTATTTATGGCGTCGTAACGATGCAAGTTATGTTTTTGATACAACTGTAGATCAAGCAGGTATATACCTGGGGCATTCAGCTTTATATTTAAAACATTCAAACAACCTCTTAAGAACTCAAAAAAGAAAAACATTAAGGGCAGATTGTGATATTTATGCAGAATTATTTTTGGCAGGCAATGTTACTCCTCCAAACACTCACCTGGAGTCAAATAATTTATATAAATGCCATATTGAAAACGTTTCAGAATCAGGAGCGTTAATCAGAATCAAAGGAAAGGGCAAAAACAACATTAATATCAAATTGCAATACAAGATAAATGATATGATTATTGTTATGTATGGAGTTGTTAGAACTGTTGAATATAATGAACAAAAGAATGAATCATTACTTCATTTTGAATGCACATTAATTGATTTTCCTGCGAAAAATGAAATATTGTCCTTTGTATTCAATTTACTACCAAAAAATGAAAAAGAGATTATTGAAGCTATAAATCAAACTGAAGAAGATAAAAAAGAAGATGATGATTTACTGAAAATAAAAGATAATGACTTGAACAATGAATCAAAAGATAAGACAATAAATATGGATGAGACTTATACTAAAAAAAATGATATAATTAAAGAAGATCAGATAGTTGATGAATCAATAAACGTCTTTGACGACTATCAGAAGCCAGAGGTAAAATGAAGTTTCTTAATAAAAAAATTATTTTTTTTCCATTATTTTTAATAACAATCTCACTTTTTGCAGAAGATGACTTTAAACTCCAATTTATAAAAGGTGATATCTCTGCCAAAACTTCAGCTGTAAAAAAATCCACAGGTGAAGATGGTGTTTGGCTTTCTGAACAAGCTGTAAGATATGTTCTTGATTATAAAGATTTTATTTCAACAGATAGAGATACAGAAGGGCTTGTTGTAGCGGCAATTTTATCAACATCACCAGAATATGTTTCAAACCTTAATGACATCAGCAAAAAGCAATTAATTGATAATTATAAAGAATTGTTCCTTATATTCAACAACAGCAGTACTGTTCAAATAGCACTTAATTCTAAAATTTCTTCACTAAAAAAAGTGATTCCATATGAAGATTTTACATTGATTCTAAATGACTATCTTTCAAAAGCAAAAGATTCTATAAAAGACTTGAATGTTTTAAAATCAACAATCTCAGCATTACAAGAAATAGGAAATTCAGAATCATTTGTCATCCTTTATGATTTATATCAAGATGAAAAGTTGAGCCAGCTTAAAAATGATATTTTACAAACAATGAGTTCGTTGGTCGACACATCAGTTGATGTAATTCTTTCATCAATTTCTAACAATAATATTGAAAAATCAAAAAATATTTTTGCTATTCTAAGCAGTAATAAAAATATTTCTTCAAAAAACTCATCAATTATTGCAGAAAATATACTGAACAAGTCTATATTATCAGCAGAAGCTTCTCTTGATGAAAATACCGATGTTGAAATTCAGATGAGCGCTCTAAATATTTTGAATGAGAATAAATGGACAAGGGCTTCTTCTTTGGCAACTTCATTTTTTGAATTAGCTAAAAAAGAATATTCTGCAAAAATTATGAGTGAAGAACAATTTGTACAAGTCATTACATCTCTTTTTAATATTGCCCCATTGTCATCAACAGCATCATTATCAAAATATCTTGAAGAAATTAATAACAACACAGAAAACAAAGAGCTTACATCTGAAAAAATTACCCAGGCTGTTATTAATACGTTAGGTAACATTGGTGATAAAACAGCATTTGATTCTTTGTTGGCAGTAACATATTTAGGTTATTCTGATTCAACTTTGTCAGCAGCAAGAGAAGCTCTGGCAAAACTAAAGTGGTAGAAATAAAAAAACAAAATTCCGTTATTTTCTCTTCATTAATCTGTATTTTATTATTCTATTCAGGTCTAATACCTGTTGGTAATAAAAATGGAACGGTAACATTAATTGATAAATCTAGAATCAATGTTATTCAGGGAAAAATCACTTCATCACCAATAAAATCCTCAAAAGGAGATTTTTATTCAGCAAATTTACGTTTATCTTTTATTCAAGATTCAAAAAAAATAATTTCATCTTCATCAGGTATTATCAAAATCTTAGTTCCATCAGAAAGTGTTGAAGCTTATTATCCGGGAAAACTATATTCCTCATCAATTCAAAAAGGCGCCTTTATATGCGAAAAAGGAGTCAATGTTAAATTATATGGAAACTTCAAAAATGATTACTTTATTGCAAAAAAAAGTTTTGATTTAGGTTTTGACACTTCTTTCCATGGGAAAATTACCACTTTTAGAGCATTATGTAGATTACAATTTAAAAGATTGATGTATTCTTGGGGTGATGCAGGCGGTCTTTTATTAGCTTTGCTATCGGGTTCAAAAGAATACACAAATGATGATGTTTCGAAAAGCTTTCAAAATGCCGGATTATCACATATTCTAGCTTTATCAGGAATGCATTTATCTTTATTTTCCGGAATAGCTGTTTTTATAGGAAATAGAATAGGGAACAAAAAACTTACACTTATCATCCGCTTGATTTTTCTAATTCTATTTGTGTGGTTTGCAGGATTTTCCCCATCTTTATTACGGGCGTTTATTTGCAGTTCATTACTTTTGTTACAAATCACATCTTCATCAGAAAAAGTTGACATGCTCTCTATTTTAGCATTTTCATTTTTATTACAAATAATAATTTCACCTAACGACTTACATAATATTGGTTTTATTTTGTCATATGGTTCTTTAGTTGGAATCCTTATTGCTAATAATTTTTTTAGATTTATTTATTCAAGATTCATGCCTCACAAACTTTCATTATCCTTTGCATCATCATCTTCAGCCCAATTAACATCAATTCCTTTATCACTAAAGATATTCGGCTCTTTTAATCCACTTGGAGTTGTAGCATCAACAATAGTTAGTCCGCTTATTACTATTTTCATTTATTCAGGATTGATATTAATTGTTTTTTGTTTGATTTTTCCGTATTTCACCAATCCATGTGGATTTTTTATCAAATTTCAGTATAATTTAATTAAAAAGATAGTATTTATCTTTTCTAGATTTCCAAGAATTAATATTTAAGAGGCAACTTTGAATCATCCCGATTATAACTCCCCAGCAGATTTAAAACGTATTTTAGACGAAAATGGATTTTCCATGCAAAAAAAATTCGGGCAGAATTTTTTAATTAATGGAGATGCCAGAAAAAAACTAATTGATTTTCTTGATATAGATGAAAATTCCAAAGTTTGGGAAGTAGGGCCTGGATTAGGAGCTATGACAAATGAAATTCTTGAGAGAAAAGCAACATTAACAGCATTTGAAATAGACAAAGGTTTTGTTAATCTAGACAGTCAATATTTTTCTGATTATATCAAGAAGGGAAAATTTAACATAATAGAAGGTGATGTTCTAAGAAATTGGAAGAAGGAAATTTCAAATATGCCTAATCGTTTTTTTGGAAACCTTCCATACAATATTGCTGCAACTTTAATAGCTGACACTATAGAAAAAGATGTCCGTTTTGAAAAATGTGTTTTTACAGTACAAAAAGAAGTTGCATTAAGAATGACAGCAAAACCAAACACCGATGATTATTCATCTTTTTCCGTTATCTGCCAATGGGCTTATGATATTACAAATATAATGGATTTAACTGGTGGTAACTTCTGGCCAAGACCAAATGTAGATTCAAGGGCTGTTTTAATGACAAAAAAAGCAGATTTCCCAAGATGTGAGAATCCTTCGTTGTTCTTAAAAATGCAGCGCAGTCTTTTTAGCTCAAGAAGAAAAACTGTAAGAAATAATCTAAGTGCTTTTTTAGGTAATACAGACAAATGTTTAGATGCTCTAGCTAAAGCAAATATCGACCCAATGAAAAGAGCAGAAGTGCTTTCCATTGATGAAATGCTTAATCTTTCTGACATAATCAACAAGTTATAATAAAAAAAACCTACAAATTAATAATTTGTAGGTTTTTTACTTAACACAATATACGGTAGCTTAGTTTTTTGGATAAGCCATTGCTTCAGGTTTGAAAACTTCATCAAATTTCTCAGAAGTTAAAAATCCCAATCCAACACAAGCTTCTTTTAATGAAATATTTTCATCAAAAGCTTTATGAGCTGTTTTAGCAGCATTTTCATATCCTATGTAAGGATTTAATGCAGTAACCAACATTAATGAATTGTACAAATTATAATGCATTTTTTCTTTATTAGCTTTAATTCCAACAGCACAGTTCTTATTGAATGACTCCATAGATTCAGCTAACAAACGAGCAGATTGAATAAAATTATAAGCAATTACAGGCATAAATACATTCAATTCAAAATTACCCTGGCTGGCTGCCATGCCAATAGCAGTATCGTTTCCAACAACTTGAACAGCAACCATAGTTACAGCTTCACATTGTGTAGGATTTACTTTTCCTGGCATTATTGAAGAACCTGGTTCATTTTCAGGAATATGAATTTCACCCAAACCATCTCTAGGACCAGAAGCAAGCCATCTTACATCATTAGCAATTTTCATCATATCACAAGCCAAAGCTTTTATTGCACCATGAGCAAAAACCAATTCATCTTTACTAGTTAAAGCATGGAATTTATTAGGAGCAGTGATAAAATCTTTGCCTGTTAATTTAGAAACAGCTTCTGCAACTTTTTCATCAAATCCTTTTGGAGCATTTAAACCAGTTCCAACAGCTGTACCACCAAGTGCCAGTTGTTTTAGATAAGGTAAAGAAGAAAGTAACATTTCTTTATCTCTTTCTAGAGAAGTCCTCCAACCACTGATTTCCTGGTCAAAAGATATAGGTACAGCATCCTGTAAGTGAGTTCTTCCTGATTTTACAATGCCTTCATTTTCTTTTTCAAGTTTTTTGAAAGTTGCAACTAATGTATCAATTGCAGGAATCAATTTATCTTCAATTACACAAACTGCAGAAATATGAAGTGCAGTAGGGAATGTATCATTTGAAGACTGGCTCATGTTGATATCATCATTTGGATGACAAAGTTTCTTTCCTGCTATTTCATTTGCTTTGTTGGCAATAACTTCATTGGCATTCATATTGGATTGTGTTCCAGAACCAGTCTGCCAAACAACCAATGGAAAATGATCATTTAAATTTCCACTAATTACTTCATCACAAGCTTTTTCAATTGCAGATAATTTTTCATTAGTCATTTTCTCTGGTTTTAATGAATTATTTGCAATAGCAGCTGCTTTTTTTAAAAGACCAAAAGCCCTTGTTATTTCTCTTGGCATAGTTTCCAAACCAACACCAATTAAAAAGTTTTCGTGACTTCTTTCTGTTTGAGCGCCCCAGTATTTATCAGCTGGAACTCTTACTTCACCCATTGAATCATGTTCAATTTTATATTCCATTTTCTTACCCATATATATAAAATAAAAAAGAATGGCTAAAAAACCATTCTTTTTTTTGTTTTAGAACTGTAATTGATTAATTACATTCTTTAAGCATTCAGCACTATGTTGAAGTTTAACAATTTCATCGTCTGTAAGAGGAGCAACAATTCTACTTGATATTCCTTTACAACCAACAACAGCTGGAATAGATAAACAAATATCACTAATTCCATATTCGCCAGTTAATAAAGTTGAAAGTGTTAATACAGAATCTGTACTATAATTTAAAGCTTCACAAAGAGCAGATGTTGTAACACCAATTGCATAGTTTGTACATTTTTTAGCAGCAATGATAATTCCACCAGATTTTCTAATATAATCTTCAACATCATCTTTATTCAATTCTGGTAATTTTTGACCATTTACAGCAGTTGCATATTTTTCAACAGGAATTGAACCAATATTTGCTAAAGACCAAGGAACAAATGAAGAATCTCCATGTTCACCAAAAACATAACCGTGTACATTTTCTTGAGCAACTTTGTATGTTTCTGCAATTCTTGCACGGAATCTAGCTGTATCCAACATAGTTCCTGTTCCAAAAATATGATTTGCAGGAATTCCTGATGTTTTTACAAACTGATAAGTTAATACATCAACAGGATTAGCAACAATTACATATAATGCATTTGGTGCAACTTTTGTAATTTCAGGAATAATTGATTTGAAAATATTTACATTAGTTTGAGCCAAATCAAGACGTGATTGTCCTGGTTTTCTTGCAACACCTGATGTAAGAACAACTATATCAGAATCTTTTGCATCAGCATAATCACCGTCGTGAATACAAACAGGACCAATGAATGGAGTTCCCTGACGAATATCCATTGCTTCACCCATAGCTCTATCTTTTGCAATATCAATTAAAACGATTTCAGAAGCAAGTTGTTTTAATGTAATAGCATAAGCTATAGTAGATCCAACTTGACCAGCTCCAATGATTGTAATTTTGTTTGACATATTATTGTCTCCTTAAATTCATGTATATTAAAAAGAATGTTCATTTAAAAATTATTAAATATTCCTTAGATATAATCCTTAATATAATAATAATTTTTATTCATTTTGTGAATAGTAAAAAGTTAGTTTTTGAGTATAATTACAATAAGATTAACTGTAAAAGCTGGTATAAAATGTTAAATTTAAACAATAACGCTACTAATGTAAAAAAAGAGCTTCTTATTAAATTAACCAAACTTCAACTTGATGGAAAACTTGATACTAAAGAAATAAATCATATTCCAAAAGAAATTGCCCCAAGAGACAAGTCTCCAATCGGATGTTGTATTTTTCACGATAGAGAGATTTTAAGAATGAGGATTCTTGCAAAAATTGGCATATCTGTAGAAAAATACAATGAAGAAACAGAACTTGAAGATTATGCAGCTGAAGCATTAAATAGAGAATCACCAACATGGCCAATGCTAACTGTTCTTCATGACGCTTGTAATGCATGTGTAAAACAAGATTATATCGTGACAAATGCTTGCCAAGGATGTTTTGCAAGACCTTGTAGAATAAATTGTCCAAAAAAAGCTATAGATATATAAAAAAGAGCTTCAATTGATACTGAAAAATGTATTCATTGTGGTTTATGTGAAAAAAATTGTCCTTATCATGCAATTATTAAAATTCCTGTTCCTTGTGAGGAAGCTTGTCCAGTCGGAGCCATTTCTAAAGGTGCGGATGGTCGAGAAGTAATTGATTATCATAAATGTATCTTCTGTGGAAAATGTATCAGGGAATGTCCTTTTGGTGCCATGATGGATAAAAGTCAATTGATTGATGTAATAAAGCATATAATGAATAAAAAGAAAGTTGTTGCTTTATATGCTCCTTCTATTGCTTCCCAATTCAGGGCCACATCTTCTCAATTGGAGAACGCCTTTTATAAACTAGGTTTTTCTGATGTTTATGAAGTTGCTTTAGGTGCGGATATTTGCGCAGAAAAAGAGGCTAAAGAATTTACAGAAAGAATGAAACGCGGTGATAAATTGATGACAACTTCATGTTGCTCTGCATATGTAAGAGCCGTTCACATTCATGTTCCAGAGTTGGACCCTTGTGTTTCAGAAACAAAAAGTCCCATGCATTACACTGCTGAAATTGCAAAACAAGAACATCCAGACTGCATAACAGTCTTTATAGGTCCATGTTTAGCAAAAAGAAGGGAAGGCTTCGGCGATGATTTAGTAGATTACGTTTTATCTGCAGAAGAGATTGACGCTTTTTTAATTGCAAAAGATATTGATTTATCATTATTGGACAAAAATAGTGGTAAAGCAAAACCATCTGCAACAGGAAGAAATTTTGCAAAATCTGGTGGAGTTGCAGAAGCTGTAAAATCAAGATTAACAGACCCATCAATATTAAAGTTAGATGTTATTGACGGATTGGATAAAAACGGAATGAAAAAGCTGAAAATGTATGGCGATATTAATTCTGGTAAAATTAAAAAGAATGAAGATTGCGCAAATTTAATTGAAGTTATGGCATGTGAAGGTGGATGTATTGCCGGACCTTGCACAATTACAAGCACAAATATTGCCAGCGTATTCTTAAAGAAATATGTACAGGAAATCGAAGACAAATAAAAAAAAGCAGGTGTAAAAACCTGCTTTTTTAAGCGGCAGAAGGGAGTCGAACCCTCGTCATCAGCTTGGAAGGCTGAGATA
>CAYFND010000059.1:10461-11466 GCA_964344405.1 uncultured Treponema sp.
AAAAATAAATCTTTATATTTATTTTCATCAATGGTATAATGTATAATATTTTTTTCAATTTCCTTAAAGGAGGATATTTTATGGAAAAATTTTTTAAACTAAAGGAAAGAGGTACTACTGTCAGCAGAGAAATCGTTGCCGGTATTACAACATTCCTTGCTATGGCTTACATCCTAGCATTGAATCCAAGTATTCTTTCTGCAGCAGGTATGACTTGGGGTTCTGTATTTACAGCAACTGCAGTTTCTGCAGCAATTGCAACTTTGGTTATGGCATTTGTTGCTAATCTACCAGTTGCTCTAGCACCAGGTTTGGGCTTAAATGCTTTCTTTACATACACTGTAGTTTTACAGATGGGTTGTAAATGGCAATTAGCATTAACAGCTGTATTTATTGAAGGTATTCTTTTTATCGTTCTTTCTGTTTGTGGAATTCGTGAAGCAA
Source organism: uncultured Treponema sp. (assembly GCA_964344405.1). Classification (GTDB taxonomy): domain Bacteria; phylum Spirochaetota; class Spirochaetia; order Treponematales; family Treponemataceae; genus Treponema_D. The sequence continues at coordinate 10,906 of CAYFND010000059.1, forward strand.
TCATAAAGTCAATTCCTGAAAGTTTGAAAAAGGCTGTTGCTGTTGGTATTGGTCTTTTCATAACAATTATCGGTCTTGTAAATGCAGGAATCTGTACAACTGATACAGGAACAACTATCGGATTCGTTAATTTTAATATGTCTCATGCTACAGCTATTGTTGCTGTATTAGGACTCATTGTAACAATTATTCTTTATATTCTTAAAGTTCCTGGCAGCATTTTGATTGGTGTAATTTTAACAACAATTATTGGTATTCCTTTTGGAGTAACAACAATTCCTGAAAATTTCAAACCTTTCTCAACACCTGCAAGACCTAATTTCTTTGCTTTTGACTTCAAAGGTATAATGTTCACTCCATCTGGAAATTTCTCATTTGCTGTTTTAGGACAATTCTTTGTTATTTTCTTTACATTCTTATTCACAGATTTATTTGATACGTTAGGAACACTTCTTGGAATTGCAGAACAAGGTAATTTGAAAGATAAAGACGGTAACATTAAAAATGCAAAAGGAGCTCTTTTAGCAGATGCTGTTGGTACAACAGTTGGTGCTTGTCTTG
>CAYFND010000059.1:11476-11706 GCA_964344405.1 uncultured Treponema sp.
ACTTCAACAGTAACATCTTTTGTTGAATCAGCATCTGGTGTTGCAGCTGGTGGACGTACAGGTTTAACATCTGTAGTTACAGCTATTTTGTTCTTATTGTCATTATTCTTAAGTCCTTTATTCTTCTTAATTCCATCTGCAGCAACAGCTCCAGCATTGATTTTCGTAGGATATTTGATGATGAAATCTGTAAAAGCAATCGACTTCTCTGATCCAACTGAAGGAATTCC
>CAYFND010000060.1:0-9453 GCA_964344405.1 uncultured Treponema sp.
AGGTTTTAAAACACCTGAAGAGGTTTTTGTCGCACTTCGTCATTGAATGTGGGCATCAAAAAGTTGTTTTTCACATTCTATTAATCCTTTATTAATGGAAATATAACAAACATATTTTACTTTACATGTATCAATTTTCAAAAGAGGTAAAATATGAAAAAACAATTGATTGCCGGTGCTGCATTATTAGCATGTTCTGTAATGTCATTATCTGCCCAAGCAAAAAAAGTGGGTAAGGTGATTTCTGAATTTGGATTAATTACAGATATTCACTTTACAGATAAAGCTGATTCTGAAACAAGAAAGTATTCTGCAGCAATGGATAAACTTGATGTTTTTATTACAGAAATGAATAAAGAGAAACCTAATTTCGTTATTGAATTGGGTGATATGGTTGATACTTTAAAACCAGAAACTGACGCTGTTGCTAATTTGCGTAAAATTGAATCTTTGTTCAAATCTTTTAAAGGACCAAGTTATCACGTTTTGGGAAATCATGAGTTTGATAATCTAACTCGCAAACAATTCTTGGATAATATTACAAATACAAATATTCCCGATGGTGAAACTTATTATTCTTGGACAAGTGGCGGAGTTCATTATGTTGTTTTAGATGCAGATTACACTGTAACACCAGAGCATCGTCCTTATGATATGAAGACAAAAAATGATAATTTCTGGACTTGGAAAGATGCTTATATTCCAGAAGAAGAAAAAGAATGGTTCAAAAATGATTTAGCTTCTACTGATTTACCTGTAGTTGTATTTACACACCAGCCTTTGGACAGAATTGATTCACAAGATCACAATGTAAAAAATGCTACAGAAATTAGAGATATTATGGAAGCTGACGGTGATGTTTTGACTGTAATTTCTGGACACGACCACGCTGGTGGATATTCACAAATAAACGGAATTCATTACATTGTTTTCTCTGGAAATGTTGGTGTAAGTGATGAAAGATCTTGGTCTGAAACAAGTCCAGAAACAAACGGAATGGACAAAGTTGTTGATAACCAATATGCACACATAAGTGTTTGTAAAGGCAGCAATAAAAAAGAATTCGTTCTTGTTATAAACGGAAAAGGCCACTTACCTTCATATACATTGACTTGTACAACAAAATAAAAACATCTTCCTTGCGAGCTTGAAGGGCTAGGGATATGCAAGGTGCGGTAGCAGCCACGAAAAGTTCTTTTGCTGAGTTTATTGAGGTAAAAGAACTTTTTGGGGCTGTAGCGATAGCGGAACCTGGAATAGCCCGACCCGTTAGGGGAGCCCCCTAAATAATAAAAAAAATCAAAAAAAATTGAATAATCTCTTGTTCGTGACGTTACGTAATGAATTATACTCTATGTATGCCTTGAGTGCAGGAGGTTTTTATGTGTAGTGAAAAAATCATTCCCGATGAATTTATGACTGTTGGTCAGCTTGCAAAAAGAATGGGCACGACTGTTAGAACTTTGCAATATTACGACAAAGAAGGTCTGCTGTCGCCATCGGCAGAAAGTGAAGGCGGCAGAAGGCTCTATACGGACAAAGATATTATTCAGCTGTATCAGATTTTGACGCTAAAATCCGTGGGTTTTTCGCTGGATGATATTAAAAACCAACTGCCGTCGCTTGATTCTGTTGATGATGTTGCTAAAGCGCTTTCTTTGCAGGCTGAAATTATTGAGCAAAAAGTGAAGGGTTTGTCTGAATCCTTGCGGGAATTGGAAATCTTGAAAGAAGAGGTTTTGCGCATGAAATCGGTGGATTTTAAGAAGTACGCTGATATTATTGTGAACCTTCAGATGAAGAATCAATTCTATAAGTTGATTAAGCATTTTGACGATAAAACGATGGATTCCCTTAGGATGAATTTTGACAAGTCGTCGGGTGAAAAAATCATGGATAGAATCAATGCGATGTATTCAAAAGCTTATGGATTTTTTAAGGATGGAGTTACGCCGGAAAGTGAAGAAGGTCAGAATTTTGCAAAAGAGTTTTGGGCTGTTGTGATGGAATTTACCGGCGGTGATGAAGAGATGATTAAAAATTTGATTAATACAAATGAAAAAGTGAATGAATCGGGCGAATGGAATGAAGTTCAGCAGAAAGCGAACGAATTCATTGGTTTGTCTTTGGGTGTTTACTTTGAAAACTTGCAGAAGTATGGAGGAGTTAATGGATAACGCAATTCATGTGGATGGGCTTAAAAAAAGCTATGGAAACCACGAAGTTTTAAAGGGGATAAGCTTTGATGTAAAAAAAGGGGAGGTTTTTGCTCTTTTGGGTGTGAATGGAGCTGGAAAAACTACAACTTTGGAATGTGTGGAAGGTTTACGAAAATATGATACAGGTTCTATCTTGGTGAATGGTAAAACTGGGATTCAGCTGCAATCGTCGTCGCTTCCGTCGCACATTAAACCGATGGAAGCAATAAATCTGTTTGCAAAATGGAATCATGCGAAGATTGATTTTGAGATGATTCAAAAGCTTGGAATTAATGAACTTGCGAAAAAGAAATATGTGGATATGTCTACTGGGCAGAAGAGGCGGCTTCATTTGGCGTTGGCTTTGATTAGTAATCCAGACATTGTGTTTTTGGATGAACCAACTGCCGGTTTGGATGTGGAGGGCCGAGTTTCTCTTCATGAGCAGATTCGTCTTTTGAAGAAGCAGGGCAAAACAATCGTTCTTGCAAGTCATGATATGGCGGAAGTTGAAACTTTGTGCGACAGGATTGCCGTTTTGAACAAAGGTTCGATTTTCTTTGTGGGAACTGTTGAAGAACTAACGAAAAAACTTGGAAAGCGTTATTCCATTCATATAAAGACTGTAATGGGTGAAGAGACTTTTGCTTCTGAAAATATTGGCGAGTCTATGCTTACCATTTTGGAAGATTTTAAACGGAAGAATGTTTCTGTTTTGGATATAAAGGTTGAACAAGGAACATTGGAACAATACTTAATTGAAATTGCAAGGGGAATTAAATCATGAACTCATTTTTATATGGAATAGGATTACAATGGAAATTGGATATTAGGAGCAGAACTTTGCTTGTTACTTGTTATTTGGTTCCTTTATTATTTTTTGCGATTATGGGCGGGATTTTTACTTCGGTTAATCCTGTTGCTAAAGAAACTTTGATTCAATCGATGACTGTTATGGGTGTTTCGATGGGCGCTTTTATAGGTCTGCCACCTTCTCTTGTTGAAATCTATGGAACTGATATAAAAAAAGTGTACAAGGCTAATAATGTTCCTTTGTCTCTTGGCTTGATTTCTATTTATCTATCGTCATTCATTCATTTGATGATTATGAGTTGTATAATTTATTTTGTTGCACCTTTGGCTTTTGATGCTGCCGTTCCAACAAATCCTTTTGCTTTTTTTGGTGCTTTAGCTTTATTCATTGCAGTTTCGCTTGTTATTGGTTGTGTCCTTGGCCTTTCTGTAAAGAATCAATCCAAGTTGACTATGTTCTCTCAGATTATATTTCTTCCGTCAATTATGCTTTCTGGGATTATGTTTTCTGCAGAGATGCTGCCAAAGATTTTGAACGTTGTGGGAAAATGCTTTCCTTCTACTTGGGGTTTTAATTTGATGCAGCAAAATGGTTTTGTTTTGCAAAATGTTATGCCGCTTGCTGTCTTCTTTGTGATTTTTGGGGCTTTGTGCGTTATCTTGTTGAAGAAGTTGAAGTCTGAATAGAAAAATATTCACTCATAATAAAAGAATTACCTTATTGTCAATTAAAAACTTCTATTCATATAATTGTTAAAATTTTATTTGTAGAGGAATTGATATGGCATATGGTAATTTGGACTTCTTTTCGGAAAGTTTAAAAAGAGTGACTTCAATCAAATATATTCTGCCGAATGAAAAAGATTCAGCAAAAAGTGACAAGATGAATTTATTGGTTTTGTTGCACGGTTTTAATGGAAATAATTCAGATTGGATTTTGAATAGTCAGATTTCTCAGTTGGCAGAAAGATATCATACTTGTGTTGTAATGCCTTCTGGTGAAAACAGTTTTTATTTGGACAGACCGGAATCTGGTGCTAAATATGCAACTTTTGTTGGTGAAGAATTGCCGTTGTATATTAGAAAGACTTTTTCTGTGACTACGGAAAAGGCGAAAACTTGGATCGGTGGTTTTTCTATGGGTGGATTCGGCGCTCTTCACACCGCTTTGCAATTTACTGATATTTATGGAAAAGTTTTTGCTTTGTCTTCGGCTTTGATTGTGGATGAAGTTATCAACATGAAGCCTGGATTAGAAAATGGAATTGCAAATTATGAATATTATCGTTCTGTTTTTGGAAATCCTGAATTATTGGAACACAGTAAGAATAATCCAAAAGAACTAGTGCGTAATCTTGTAAAAGAAAAAAAATCCTTTCCAGAAATCTTTATGGCGTGTGGAACAGAAGACTTCCTGCTTTTGCAAAACAGAGATTTTGATCAATTTTTAACAGACAACATTATTCATCACAAATATCTTGAAAGCAAAGGAAATCACAACTTTGAATTTTGGAACGAGTATTTGGCTATAGCTATGCAGTGGCTGGAAGTAGGGACAAAATAGAATGAAAAAACAAGCTTTTAATCCATATTTGCCATCTTATGAATATATTCCTGATGGTGAACCTTATGTTTTTGGAAACAGGGTTTATATTTTTGGTTCTCATGATTTTTATGACGGTCATGTTTTTTGCCTTGGTGATTACGTTTGTTGGTCAGCTCCAATAGATGATTTGGGCAACTGGAAATATGAAGGTGTTATCTATAAAAAAACAGACGACCCTCTTAATCAAGACGGACATATGTGTTTGTATGCTCCTGATGTTGTTCAAGGTGAAGACGGTAGATTTTATCTTTATTATGTTCTGGACAAAGTTTCAATTGTATCTGTTGCTGTGAGTGATTCTCCTTGTGGAAAATATGAGTTCTATGGTTATGTATCAGATAAGGATGGAAAGAGATTGGGGGAACGAGAAGGAGACCAACCTCAATTTGACCCTGGCGTAATAATGGAAGGTGGTAAAGTTTATCTTTACACTGGATTTTGTGGAAGGGGCGATAAATCTAGAAAAGGTGCAATGGCTACAGTTTTGGATTCTGATATGCTTACTATTTTGAGTGAGCCTGTAATAGTCGCTCCTGGAATTGAATATAGCGAAGGTAGTGGATTTGAAGGCCACGAGTTCTTTGAAGCTCCATCAATCAGAAAGCACAATGATACATATTTTTTGATTTATTCATCAATAAAAGGTCATGAGTTGTGTTATGCCACAAGTAAAGATTTGACACATGGATTTGTTTATAAAGGCGTTATTGTTAGTAATTGTGATTTGCACATTGATTCTTACAAACCTGCAGAACGTCCAATGGCTTATGGAGCAAATAATCACGGAAGTATTGTTGAAATAAGTGGAAAATGGTTCATTTTCTATCACCGGCACACAAACGCCACTTGGTTTAGCAGACAAGGTTGTGCTGAAGAAATAAAGATTCTTTCTGACGAGACAATTGCTCAAGTTGAAATGACATCTTGTGGTTTGAACGGCGGCGCGCTTGAGGGAAAAGGATTTTATCCTGCATATATAGCGTGCAATCTTTTTGGTAAAAAAGTATCTGAATATATATCTGAAGACCCTTGTGATTTAAGTGGAACTGGAAGCTATCCCCGTATAAAACAGGACGGTTGTGACGGAATGGAAGTGGAAGGCTATATTTCAAATATGATGGATGGTGCAACAGCCGGGTTCAAATACTTTTTGTGTAATAACGTAAGAAAGATAAATATTCAAACACGAGGTTACGCAAGAGGATGTTTTCAAGTGAAGACTTCTTGGGACGGAAAAGTGATTGGAGAAATTCCTGTTGAGTATTCGAATGTTTGGGTAACAAACGGGACTTCAATTGAAATTCCAGATGGAAAGCAATCAATTTATCTAACTTTTAAAGGTTTTGGAAATGCCAGCTTAAAAGGCTTTGAATTATTGTAGATAGCAAAGGTATTTTAGAAATGAAAAAAGTTCTGGAAATTGATGTAAAGATTGATGATGTGAACGCGCTTGAGCATGGTGATAAAAGTGTTTCTATGATTCAGTTTCACGGGGATGCAAAAAGCGAATATTTTAGCGGAACAATCTTGAGCGGAGGTGTGGACACTCAGATAAAAGAAGGCAGCTCCTTCACCCTGTCTGCCCGCTATTTGATGAGCGGCACAGATTCCTGCGGAAAACAGTGCAAGATATTCATAGAAAACAATGGTCGTCCTGATTCAACAAGGGAAGGCCGTTTTATTACAAGACCAAAAATCATCACGGACAGCGAGGCTCTAAAGTTTTTGGAAGAAGAGGCTTTGAGCGGTGAAGTGCTGGCTTCTGAAGAAGGCGTGAAGATCTTTGTGTACTGTCAAGGTGATTTGATTGGGTAGAGATGAATCCGCTTTGTTGAGGTGGGTTCGTGAGCGGGGGTTAGTTTACCAGTTCCTTCTGCAATTCTTTCAACAACTCGTCGCTCTTAGTAGCTTTGCATAATTCTTTTTTATATTTGTCTAACATTTTTTTTGGTTTCAAAGCATTGCAAAGAAAAACAGATTATATGATATGATTGAATTGTATAAATATAGCATAAGGAATGAGATAAAATGGTAAAAAAAATTAACACGATATTGCTTGTCTGCATACTTGTTATTGCGCTCGTATGCGCAGGATTGCTTTGTTACAATACTTTCAAAGGAAATGAAACTGATAGTTCAACTAAAAACGATACATACGCAACTTTATTAAGTTGTTACGAGCAGGTACGCGCAAAGACAGATTTTGTGCCTGAAATTGCACTAGTTCTTGGCTCGGGTCTCGGAGATTTTGCCGACAATATTGAAGTCCTCGGTGAAATAGACTACCACGATATAAAAGGATTTCCTGTTTCGACGGCACCGGGACACGACGGAAAATTTATTTACGGAACTCTCGGTGGCAAAAATATAATCTGCATGAAAGGGCGTATACATTACTACGAAGGATATTCAGCAGATGAGGTTGTATTACCAATACGACTTATGAAGCTAATGGGTGCTGAAAAAATCATTCTTACAAACGCTGCTGGGGGGCTTAATGCAGACTTTTCTGTCGGCGACCTGATGCTTATAACGAACCATATATCATTGTTCGCAGTTAATCCTCTAATCGGGCCGAATTTCTTAGAACTAGGCGAACGATTCACGGATATGTCTGTTCCTTACGACGAGGATCTTAATAAAATCTTACGTAAGAGTGCCGAAAACATCGGAACTACATTACAAGAAGGCGTATATGTTCAGGTTACTGGACCATCATATGAAAGTACATCTGAAACTGGATTGCTCCGTACTCTTGGTGCAGACGCAGTTGGCATGAGTACAGTAATGGAGTGTATCGCGGCTCGCCACGCGGGAATGAAAGTATGCGCTTTGTCATGTATTACAAATCTGGCATATGATATTTCATCTTCTAATCCATCTGAGCAGGAAGTTATTGAGGCTGGAAAACAGTCTTCAGAAAAATTCAGTAAGCTTCTTATAAATGCAATCAAGTCCATGTGAAATTAAATCATGTAGTAAAAACAGGTAACGGAAGTTCTGGTTAAAATAGTGAACAGCTTCATTAATAGCTTTATAAATGTCATCACAATTCCAGAATGTGAAAAACTTTCAGAACATCATTTAAATTATCTTCATTTTTTATATGATTTTCTTTAACTCCAGAGGAAACTAAATAGTCGTGGTAAATGTTGAATAGAACAAAGGATTTACTACAACGTCTGATGCCTGTAATAAAGGATAATGTCTCGTTCTGATTAATTTTATTTTTCTTGCAAAACTAACGCTTTTCGGTTTTCAAAGAACGATATCCCCAACGCTGCAACTGCTGAAACAACATGGCTTATTAGAATTGCCACCCAAACACCGTTCAATGCAAACTGTGAGTGTACTAAAACTAATGCGAGCGGAATACGGATTACAATGTAATAGAAGAACATCAAGACCATGCTCTTGCCAGGAAATCCTTCGCCGCTTAATCTGCCGGTGACGCAGCTTGTTATCATGTAGCAGATGTAGCCAACGCTGACTATGTGCAGGTATTGCTTTACAATAAGAGTCGCTTGTTCACTTCTGATGAATAGTCGTGAGAGCGGTCCTGCAAAACCAATAATCAAACATGACAAGACGAGCATCAAGATGCTGCCGCTTAGTATCGCTTCCTTTGTGTAGTCTTTAATTCTGTCCTCTCGTCCGGCACCTTTACATTGGCCGACTATTGTAGTTAGAGCCATGTTCATTGCCATTGCAGGGTAGAACATTATGATTTCCAGCTTACTTGTGATTCCATAAGCCGCTACTGCAGAAATGCTGAACGTACTGACCAAGGCAATCATAAAGGTGGCGCTTATTGAAGGCATACTTTGCTGGGCTGCAGAAGGAATTGCGTTCTTGAAGATTGGAAAAATGAGTTTGGTGTTGAATGAGGAAAGTCTGATTTTGAAGAAGTTCTTCTTTTTTAAATAGATGAAGGCAAAAAGCAGACCTGCAACTTGTGAGATTACTGTTGCAATTGCGGCCCTCTGTCTTTTTGGAATCTTTTGCATCAACGGCCTGCAACACCAAAATTGAAACTCCACCTGCAGTTCCCATTGCGATTGCTGAAAGAATCATTATCAGCGTGGTTGAATTTGTTAAAGCCGCATATGCTGTCTCACCAAGCAAGTTTCCTACCCAAAGGCTGTCTACAATGTTGTAGACCATCATCAGTACCATTGCCACAAAGAGTGGTAAGACCATTTTGAACAAACTTTTTCTTGTCTGTCCGTTTATAAAATCAATTTTTGATTCCATATATTTCTCCTATAAAATCCTGTTTTATTTTGTTAGTTGATAAATTAATCATATGAATGAAGTTTATTCACTCAAACGATTAAAATATAAGGCACGTTTGATTATGTGCCTTGCCAACATAAATTTATTTGTTCAATCCAAAGAATTCTTTTAACGTGTCTCGAATTCGATTTGCTTTTTCTTCTTCAGAAATGTCCGTTCTCCTTAAAACACCAATCTGTCCGTAAATACAGAAGCAGGCTGCTGTTTGAGCGTCTGTAATTTTTATCTCACCAGAATCAATTGCCTTTTGTAGAATTGGTGTGATGATCTTTATGAGGTTTTCAGAAATACGCAAGTACAATCGGTCATGGATTGGAGTGTTTTTTGCCTTGTGAAAAAGCTCGTACATCTCTGGTTTTTCCCGTTCAACTTGAGAGTAATTAGTTGTACGTTTGCTCATTGCGTCAAGTTGTTTCATCTGAATTATCCAATTCATGAATGTATCAAAAGTGAGTTTTATATTTCCAGGACTTCTGACTTTAACCTAAAAAAAATTGCCTTTATTGACTGTTTTTTGAAAAAGACTAGTATGTTCTTATG
>CAYFND010000060.1:9463-11690 GCA_964344405.1 uncultured Treponema sp.
AAAAATACAATTTGGTTTTTGATTATAGCTTTTTCTGCAAGTTTGACAGCGTGTTCAACTTCAAAGAAAATTGATGAGGATATAAAGATGAAATCCGTAGAGATTACAAAAGATTCGACAATTGTTTGTTTTGGTGACAGTTTGACTTATGGGCACGGAGCCGATTCTTCGACTGAATCATGGCCGGCACTTTTACAAAAAAAGGTGAACATTCCTGTTGTAAATTCTGGAATGAATGATGACACAACAACAGACGGATTGAATCGTTTTAAGTCTGATGTCCTGGATAAAAATCCAGCCGTTTTGATAATTGACTTTGGCGGAAACGATGTCTTTTATCCGTCAAAACATAATTCCTACAAACAGATTGAATCAAACTTTAGAGAGATGCTGGATCAAATTGATTTTACAAAGACACAAGTGTACATAATGCGTTTTTACAACGATAAAATGCGCTTTTTGGATCTATTTGGAAACTTTGACAGAATCTTGAAACGCCTTCAAAAAGATTATGATGTTCAGATTATTTGGGACGCATGGAAAGACGTTTGGGGACACAAAGACTTGAAGTTTGATATGAGCCACGCAAACGCAAAAGGTTATGCCGTCATGATGGAAAATATTTTTGAAGAGATAAAACCTTCACTTGAAGCAAATAATCTATTGAAGGAATAAATATATAGGTGAAAAAGTAATTTCTCGTTTTCATTTGAAACTGAAACTTTTGTTTATAAAAAAAGTTAGACCATGGTATACTTTATTAATTCAAAAAGTAGTTATCTACAAAAGAGTATCCTATGGAAAATCAAAAAAAATCGAGAATACAAAGTAATTTCTTCATGCTTTATCTTTTTGCTTTTGTAGCTCATCTAATCATGTTCACCTTGTTTCAAGTATATAAAGTAAAAATCATGATGTATTTCAACATTTTGAGTATGAGCGTTTATATATTTTTAATGGTTACCTTTAAAAGCAAAGTTGTTAATATTTCACAACGAATTCCTGTTTTTATAAGTTTTGTAGAAGTGATTGTACATCAAATATTTGCCGTTATTTGTGTTGGAAATCAAATTGGATTTCAGCTTTTCTTTATTATGAGCGGTGTTGTAACAATACTTCAAGACAAGGACGATGTAAATAAAAGTAATAAGTATTTGTTATGTGGATTGTTGTTGATTCTTCAACTTGGAACAGGAATCTATTCTCTTTTGCGAGAACCTATATATTATCTTCCAAATCATGTGCAGATGATTTTGATGATTATTATTACGCTTTCAGCTTGTTTGGGAATTTATTCATTTTCATTAGAGCAGTGGAATTTAAGTGAACATTATAGAAATAAAATAGAAGAATTATTAAGTGAAAGAAATAGTAAAATACTTTTGATGCAGGAAAAAATCATTAGTAATTTTGCAGATATTGTAGAAAAACGTGATGGTACAACAGGCGGACATATAAAGAGAACAAGTGCGTATGTTTCTGTGATTATTGAGGCTTTGAAAGAAAATGAGAAATATAAGGAAATTCTAACACCTGAATATTCCAAAATGGTAATTTCTGCCGCCCCTCTTCACGATATTGGAAAAATTGCCATAAGCGACAGCATTTTATGCAAAAAAGACAAAATGACAGACGCTGAATATGAAGTGATGAAATCTCATTCTGTTCTTGGTGGAACAATGTTAAAAGATCTTTTGGGTAATTTGGAAAGTGAAGAGTATGTCACATTAGCAACAGAAATTTCTAGAAGTCATCATGAAAGATGGGATGGATGTGGATATCCAGATGGTTTGGCAGGTAAGTCGATTCCCTTGTCAGCTAGAATTATGGCTGTAGCAGATGTTTTTGACGCACTAACTTCAGCCCGTTCTTATAAAGAAAAATATTCGTTTGATAAAGTATATGAACTTATGCAGAGTGAATCTGATAAACAGTTTGACCCTACAATTATTTCAGAATTCATCAGGATAAGGCCAAAAGTTGAAGAATTGTGTAAGTCACTAATTCAAGAGATAATCTAGAACTATCCGTTCAAAAACTGCATCCAATAACCGGAGTAGAAACTGTCTATGTAAACTACAGGTTTCTCAGTCTTGAAAATTATAACAGTCCAAACCTTACTAAATGATAAATTAGTTTTCATTCTTTTGTCTCTCTTGCGCCGTGTCCTTTTTTTTTCAATCATCAGAGGGGAAAAGCCTTTCCCCTAGGTTCAGCCTGCAGGCAG
>CAYFND010000061.1:0-11565 GCA_964344405.1 uncultured Treponema sp.
CAACTTTATCAACATCTGCAACCATATTTCTATTTAAGACGTTTTGTTTAACAGCCTCTTTGTTATCTTTAATATATTTGTAGTCTAACATTTTGTTCTCCTTATATTTTTATTGTAATGAATATTTAATTGTTACAGAAGCAGTAACAGGAATTGTTCCAATTACTATCGGTGTAGAAGAATTCATACCCATCATACTAACTGATTTAATCATATAATTTGAAAATCCATTTGAATTTTTGTTGATTTCCATCACTGTTCCAACTTTACAACCGCTTGTTCCGGCAATCAAAGAAGCTGCATCTTGAGCATTTTGAACTGCCAAGGCACGGGCTTGTGTTAGTGCTGATTTTGGATCTGAAACAGAATAGTCAAAAGATGATAGTAAAACTGAATTAGAACCATTCTTAACTACAGTATCAATAATTGTTCCTGTTAAATCAGGATTTGTGATTGATACATTCAGCATATTATTTACTGTGTATTGACCTGGCAAGTCACGATTGTTCTGCTTATATGTTTCTTGAGAAATATTATAATCATAAGTTGATATATTTTCTGAAGAAATACCATTATCTGTTAAAGATGAAATAACAGTTGTTGTAATTGATGCATTTCTTTCAACTGCATTATTAACATTCCAATCTGTTGTTCTAATAGTGAACTTTATCGTTACAGTATCTGGTTTTACAGACACTGAACCTGAACCTTCAACAGTAATTGTACGTACTGGTTCTGTTGGTTTGTTTACTGTACACGATAAAAACATGATGCTTGAAGCAATAGCTATTATTGTTAAAATAGTTTTTTTCATTTAGCGACCTTCCATATAAAATCTTTTTAGATATGTAATTCTTTTATTTGCTCTATCCCAAAAATTGCTTGAAGGATAGTTTTTTGTTAACTCTTCATAAGTTGATATTGCATCTTTAATATTTCTTAAATTTGACTGGGCTTCAAGAATATTTCCTTTTAGAAATAAACCTTCATCAACTTTATTCACTGTATTTGCAAGAAATAAATTTACTGAATTTAATGCAGAAGAATAATCTTTGCTTTCAAAAAATGTATATGCATTCTTTAGTTCTTCTTCAGGATTTATTACTGAAACAGTTTCAACAATAGGTTCTTCATTAGATTCGGAATCTGTTGGTGTTTCTACTGTTGCTACCGCATTATTTGATTTATTTACAGTTGTTTCTTCTTTTTTTAAAGTTGCTTTTTTTACTTCCGGTTTTGCTGGAACAATTTCTTTATATTCAGGTGCCGATATATGATCCTTGCTATTTGTGACTTTATTTTCAACAACAACTTCTAGGTAATCATCAATATATTGACCAGTCAATGGGTCGTTTTTATAGAAGTGTAGCAATCTGCTTCCTGCTTCTTTAGCGTAAAGTGTAAAAACTGTATCTTTAGTTCCAAGTTTTCGGCCAAAGTAAGTGATAGATTTAGTACCGTCTTCAATTCCTAAATAAATCCATCCAGAACCAGGGTAGGAAACATCAATATATCTACCTTTTTCAATTTTCATTGAACGGGAAGGGGTGATTACAGTTTTTTCTTTTGAATCTTCTTCTATAAGTTCTTCTTCATTTGCATTATCTTGGTTTTCAATATCAATTACATTTGAATTATCAATAACTTCAATATCATTATCTGTTGTATCGTCAGAATCTTCATCAATACCAGGGGCTGCGTCAATATCACTATCAATATTATCAACATTCTGAATGTTTATATTTTGAACGCTGGAATCTACAGCCTCATTATTATCTTCATCATTATTTTGAGTTGGCAAAACGTCAACAAGGGGAATATCGTCTGTTGCAACCGGTTCAAGAATTATTTCGTCATCTTTTTCAGCTGGAGGTTCTGTGTATTCCAAATCAAAAACTTCTGGTTCTGTAAATACGTCAAGTTCTTCATCTTGATTTTCTGTTGGTGAATCAATTTGTGCTTCTAAATCAGCTTCATCATCTGTTGTGTTTGGTTCATCTTGAGTTTCTGTATTTTCAACGTCAGGAATCTCTTCTATAGGTTGCGCTTCATTACTATCAATATTTTCTGTAGGAGCTGAAACCGAGTTTAAATCTTCAACAGTTGGTTTTGTTGTACATGAAATTATCAATAAAAGAGGACAAATTATAAATAATAAATGCTTTTTCATGGAGCTGCTCCTATCATATTTGAAATCAGCATATCGTTTGAATCAGATAATGAATTTATTTCTTTATTATTTGGTGTGGTAAAATATTTTTCACCTTCTTCTTTTGACCATTTATCATTGGTTTCCCTTGTCAGTGAATAATCATTCTTGATTTCTGGGCTTTTGGGTATAACAATATCTTCTGAAAGTGAAAAATTAGAAGCTATTGTCGTATTTTTCTTTTTTTTTGGAGAGAATAATAAAATCAGCAGAAGAATGATTATAACAAAAAAAATTCCTATTATGATAAAAAATCTCTTCTTATCGTTTTCAAAGAGAAATTTCATTTTATCAACAATAGAGATAAAAAAGTTTTTTATTAAATCAACAATTGAAGTTATATTCATTAGTTATTATCTTCCTTCTCCTCTTTTTTATTTTGAACAGACTCTTCTGTATGATTTCTTTTTGGCGGTCTTGGTGGAATAACAATTCCTTCTTCAACTTCCACATCTTCATCCTCAAAATCTGTAGTTGAATGGTCAATTTCCGCACCAAGCTTGATATCTTGATCAAGACGAAGGGCGATTATTTTACTAACTCCTGATTCTTCCATTGTAATACCAAGCATTGTTCCTGCTCCCATAACTGTTTTCTTGTTATGTGTAATCACGATGTACTGGCTGATATTTGCAAAAGATTCAAGCGCTGTAACAAAGCTAGAGACATTTTTATCATCAAGTGCTGCATCAATTTCATCCAATAAGCAAAATGGAGATGGTCTAACTTGATATGTGGCAAAAAGCAAGGCAACGGCTGTCATCGTTTTTTCTCCACCAGAGAGTAGGGCTATATTTTCAAGTTTTTTTCCAGGTGGTTGAGCGTAAATATCAATACCGCTAGTAAGAATATTCTGTGGGTCGGCAAGTTTTAATTCACCTCTACCACCGTTAAACAACCTTCTGAACATATTGTGGAAATTCTTTTTAATTTGATTATATGTTTCTAGGAACATTTCTGATGATTTTGATTTAATCTCTTCAGAAACGCGAACAAGGTTTTCCAAACTTTGTTTTGTGTCTTCAAAATTTGTCTTTTGTCTTTCGTAACGTTCTTTTACTTCTTGAAATTCTTCAACAGCCATAAAGTTTACTGTTCCAACTTGTTTGAAAGCTTCTTTTTTTTCTGCAAGTTTGGCCTTTAAATCTACTAGTGAAGAATTGATTTTATACATCTTCTCTTCAAATTCCATTAAATCTCTGGAATATTGATCTTGGAAATTTTGTTTAATATTTCTAATATCATTATCAGATGAATTTAGTGAAAGTGTGAGTTTTTCATATTGTTCTTGATATTTATTTTGTTCCGCGTGCTTCTTATTCAAAGAATCGCTTTTTCCAGAAACACTTTTATTACATTTGGCAATTTCTTCATCAAGACTATTCATCTCTTCTGCAAGTTTTTTACCTTTATATTCAATTTCAGCAAGTTCATCCTGAACACCAACAATCTGCTCTTTTAATTCATCAAGACGTCTTTTTTCTGTGTACAATTCATCTTCAATTTCGTGTAAAGAATTTTGTTCAGTTTGGAAAGTTCTATTTAGAATGTTTATATGCTGTTCTGTAGCAGTAATTTGTTCTTCCATAGAAACTTGATTAAGCTTTAATTTATTGAGAGTGTCTTTGTATTCCGATATTTTTGAATTCAACGATACATTTTGATTTTGAAGCTGCTCGATGTCGTCATTGATTTGATTTACGTTTTCTAAATTGTCAGAGATTCTTTTATCCAAATCTCTTTTTTTAGTCATAATTCCATCTGGAGAAAGGAATTCAATTAAAAAGAAAGGTGAAGATTCAATATATTTTTGAACAGAATTTTCAATTTCCATAATCTGATTGTCAATTGATGTAAAGATATCAGTAGTTTCTGAAATGATTTTCTTAATAGATTCAGAGTTCAAATTTGTAGAATTATAATCAGAATAAATATTTTTTCGACCTTCAACAAATATTTTTAATTTATTCAAGGTTCGTTCCATGTTCTCTTTGGAATCATTCATGGATTTTTCTGAAAAAGATGATTTCTTTAATTTTTCATCAAGATTTTTAACTATATCATCGGTGATGGAGGCTAATTCGTTTTGAAGGCTAATTCTTTCTTTATCAAAGTCCAAAGTTTTGATTTTAGCGTTTTTAATCAAGTTGTTATTTTCAACAATTTGAAGGCTTGAATCATCTATGTTTTTTTCAAATGATTGAATATTCTTCTTTGTATCTTCAATTTGCTTTGTCTTTTCATGAAGAGAAGCTTTTTGTTCATCAATTTCATCTTGTAGATCATCTATTCTGCTTTGAATTGTTTTCTGCCTAAGTTCAAGACTGTTAATCTTTTCAACAATTTCACTTTCTCTAGAATTAAATTGCTTAATCAGTTCCAGTTTACCGTTTTTTTCCTGACCGATAGAAAGCAATTCTGCTTGTTTTGAATACAACTCTTCCTGCATATTACGAACTTTGTCCATGTTTACAGAAATTGTATTGTTTATGTCTTCTATTTCTTTTCTAACTCTATCTCTATTAGTCTGAACTTCTTTTAATTCTTCTTCATGTTTTGCCTTGTCTTGAACAAAACTTTTTAATCTAAGAAGGGTGATATCAAGTTCTAAATTATAAATCTCATCTTTAATTTGACGATATTTGATAGTTTTTTCAGATTGGATTTTTAAACTGTCATATTGTCGTTTGATTTCTGCCAAAGCAATTTCTATTTGTTGAAGATTTATCCTTGTTTTTTCAAGTTCGCGCTCAGCTTCTGCACATTCAGCTTTACTTCTGCTAATGCCTGCAGCTTCTTCAAAAAGATATCTTCTGTCTTCTGGTTTGCTGGAAAGGATCTGGTCGATTTTACCTTGTTCCATTACTGAATAAGCAGCTTTTCCAACACCTGTATCTAAGAATAGTTTTCTAATTTCTGTAGGACCGGCCTGTCTATTGTTAATAAAATATTCTTGATCACCAGATCTGTATAATCTTCGTTTAATAGCTATTTCCGGAGCTTCCAATGGTAAAAGTCCGTTGTCATTACAAAGAGTCAAAGTAACTTCAGCTGTATTTAATGGGGAGCGACGTTCTGTTCCGTTAAAAATAACGTCTTCCATTTTTTCAGCTCTTAGATTTTTTGATTTATTTTCAGCCAAAACCCATTTTATTGCATCAACAACATTACTTTTTCCACAACCATTAGGGCCTAAAAGAGCGGTAATACCTTCAGAAAAATCAATATGAGTTTTATCCGCAAAAGATTTAAAACCATAAATATCAAGACTTTTTAAAAACACACAAATCCTCGTTCGTTAAAATGAGTTCAAACAAATAAAACTTTCATATAAAATGAGCGTCAATTTAATGACTTTTATTTTACAGTATAATCTTTTTAAGAGTATGTTTCAATAAGACTTGTCTTATTCTTTATCATTTAAAACGTTTGGATCACAAATCTTACCGTCGTAAATTATTTTAGGATAAACAATTATCCCAAGTTGCTTTTCTAGTTGGGCATAGTGTCTCATCTCAAATTCATCACCGATTACAACATTGATACCTTTTTTTCCAGCTCTGGCTGTACGTCCGCTTCTATGAATAAAAAAGTCGTCGTCAGAAGGTAGATCCATCTGAATGATGTGGCTTACATCTTGAATGTCCAAACCTCTGGCTGCCAAATCACTTGTAATTAAAACGGAAGTTTTTCCACTTCTAAATCTATCGATAGCGGCTTTTCTATCTTTTTTATCTTCTTTTGAGTGTAAGGCGGAACATTCAACTTTTTTGAATGATAATTTAGTATAAATATTTTCAACTTGATCTGCTCTAGATGTAAAGATTAAAACTTTTTCAGGCTTTTCAGCTGCAAGGAATTTTCGTAATGTTTCAATTTTTTCCCTTTGTTCTGCAAGTATTGCCCAATGAGTAATATTCTTTTGAATAATGTTTTCTGTTGGAAGAATGACATTTTCAATACCGGCAAAGAAATTTTTAGTTTGATTGTTAAGTGTTGCCGAACAAGCAATTATTTGAGTTTCTTTTGGAATTAATTCCATTACATGTTTAGTGTCATCATATGATTCTTTTTTTACAAGCCTGTCAGTTTCATCAAAAACAACCGCCTTCAATTCATTAATTTTAATTTTTTTCAGGTGGATGAGTTCAACTATTCTTGCGCTAGTTCCCACAATTATCTGTGGTTTTTCTTTTAGGGTTTCAACTTGTCTTTTTATTGGAGACCCGCCGATTATCAAGGCAGATTTTCTATCTGTAATAGACTTTACGGCTAAGTTTATTTGAGAAGCTAATTCAAAAGTTGGCGCAATAACTAAAATATTTAAACGAATTTTATCATCACTTTCTTCCAGCATTTTTACAAGTGGTAATAAATATGCGAACGTTTTTCCAGTTCCTGTTTCTGATTGAAAAATAACATTCTTGTTTTCTAAAATTAAAGGTATAATTGCGTTTTGAACGGGAGTTGGTTCTGTAATATTTAGATTGTTTAATTTTTTTTGTATGATTTCTGATAAAAGAGAGAATGAGTTAGATTGTTCCATTGTTTTTCCTATGAATTATTTATAGCCTGAAGAGATATCTTTTTAATATAGCATACATAAAAAAAAACTGCTATAATAGAAAATAAAAAGTTGTAAAAGTGGATTAATATGAAAATTGGAATAGATACTTTTGGTTGTGATCATGCACGTTCTGGGCTTGGTTCATATCTTTTATATTTTATTACGAATTTGCCTCAATCAAGTAAAGATCAATTTGAATTATTTGGCTCCGAAATAGATAGATATACATATTCATCAGATAAAGAGATTGAATTTGCTTCAGTTTCTGTACCAGACAGCCTTCAATATGAAAAATTATGGCATTATACAGGTGTTAAAAGATTTTGTAATAAAAGAAATTATGATGTAGTTTTGTATCCTGCCGTAGAAAGAATCCTGCCATTAAAATTCAAGCAAAAGTCAATAGCCGTTGTAAACAGCATATTGTCAACACAGATTAAAACATCTGACTTTTTTAGTAAAAGAGCTTTGTTAAAAGGTTTGAAAAATGTTCAAAAAATTATTGCAGCCTCAAAGTTTATAAAAGATGATTTGATAAATCTTGGAATTTCAAAGGATAAAATATCTGTAATATATAATGGAATTGATCATAAGTTGTTTTTCCCTGCTCTTGATATTGAATCTGACACTGTTGAAATAAATCCATTTTCAATTAAAAGGCCGTATTTTATTTATGGTTCCAGGTTGTCAGGTCCAGAAAAAAAGCATATTGAATTAATCAAAGCTTTTGAACAATTCAAGAAGACAACAGGTTTACCTCATAGACTTGTTTTAGCCGGCAGTGATGGTGAATATTCAAATGAAATTCACAAAATGGCGTTCAAATCTGACTTTACAAGTGATATTTTTCTTACTGGATATTTTCCTCATGAAAGTTTTCCAAGCTTGTATTCTGGTGCTGACGCTTGTATTTTTCCATCTGTAAATGAAGGTGTTGGACTTCCTATATTGGAAGCTATGGCTTGTGGCATTCCTGTTTTATGTTCGTCAAAAGGAGCTTTACCAGAAGCTGGAGCTGATGTACCTTTGTATTTTGATTCAGATAATATTGATAACATTACTGAATGTATGATTAAAATTGTTGAAGATAAAGATTTAAGAAAGAAAATGGTTGAAAAAGGCTTGGAAAGGGCGAATAAGTTTAGTTGGGAATTAACTGTAGAAAAAACTATTGAATGTGCAAAAGAAATGTAAAAAAAAGACCTAGAACTTACGTTTTAGGTCTTTTTTTTGTTATGAAGCAGATTCTTTTGATAAAGGAAGAATCAAACTTTCTATGCTTTTTTTGTTGCGGTTCAAAACAAAGTCTTTTGTAACTTTAAATTGAACTTTTTCTTTAATATCAGGGATTTCAAACATGACATCCATCAACATTTTTTCAATGATTGTCCTTAATCCTCTGGCTCCAGTTTTTTGTCTGATAGCTTCATCTGCAATTTCTTCAATAGCTTCTTTTTCAAATACCAAATCAACATCATCCAAGTCAAAAGATGCTTTGAATTGTTTTGTAATTGCATTTTTAGGTTCAATAAGAATGGAAACCAAATCTTCTTTTGTTAATTCTTTTAAAGCTACAGTTATAGGCATACGTCCGATTAATTCTGGAATAAGTCCAAACTTTACCAAATCATCAGGTGACACTTGATTCAACATGTTCATTCTGTCAGTTTCTGTTGTTAATCCAACATTAGAACCAAATCCCATAGAGTGTGCAGAAAGTCTCTGTTCAATAATTTTGTCCAAGTTTACAAATGCGCCACCAAGAACAAAAAGGATATTTGTTGTATCAATTTGTATCATTTCCTGGTTTGGATGTTTTCTTCCGCCTTGAGGAGGAACGTTAGCTACAGTACCTTCAATTATTTTTAAAAGTGCCTGTTGAACACCTTCACCGCTTACATCACGTGTTATTGACATGTTTTCGCTTTTTCTTGCAATTTTATCAATTTCATCAATAAAGATAATTCCACGTTCTGCAAGTTCAACATTTCCATCAGCGGCATTGATTAATTTTAGAAGGACATTTTCAACATCCTCACCAACATAACCAGCTTCTGTTAAAGTTGTGGCATCAGCAATTGCAAAAGGAACGTTCAATTTTTGTGCTAAAGTCTTAGCAAGAAGGGTTTTTCCACTTCCTGTAGGACCAATTAACAAAATATTTGATTTTTCAATTTTTACAGAATCATCGCTTGTATCCATTTTAGAAATAGACATTCTTTTATAATGGTTGTAAACAGCTACTGATAAAACTTTTTTAGCATCATCTTGACCTATAACGTATTGATCTAGATAACTCTTAAATTCTTTTGGAGTAGGGACATCACCTAATTCTATCGGTTCAATTTCAGAAGACTGTCTTTCCAACATATCTTGGCAAATGGCTATACACTTATCACAAATATATGCACCTGAAGGTCCCCTGATTAGTTTTTTTGTACTACTACCAGGTTTATTACAGAAAAAGCATGTATAATCATTTGAATTGAAAAGTTTCATATATAAATCCTTAAATAAAAATAAAAACTGTATGTTAAGATATCAGTATTTATTCTTACTTTTATTTTCTTTTAATCATTACGTGATCAACGATTCCGTAATTTAATGCATCTTGAGCTGCCATGAAAAAATCTCGTTCCATATCTGCAGCTACTTCATCTATTGTTTTTTTTGTATGTTTTGCTAAATATTCAATTGAAAGATTTTTCAATCTTAAAATTTCTTTAGCTTGAATTGAAATATCACTTTCTTGACCTTGGATACCATCGCCATTGATTCTTGGTTGGTGAATCATAACTCTTGAAGATGGTAATGCGAATCTTTTACCGCTTGTTCCGCCGGCTAATAAAATTGCAGCCATACTTGCAGCTTGTCCCATACAGATTGTTTGAATATCGCATTTTACATATTGCATTGTATCATAAATTGCTAATCCAGAAGTTACAGAACCTCCAGGAGAATTTATATAAATACTGATATCTTTATCTGGATTTTCAGATTCTAGAAATAATATTTGAGCAACGGCAAGGTCTGCCACTGTGTCATTAATTTCACCATCAATAAAAACTATTCTATCTTTAAGTAAGCGAGAAAAAATATCATAAGTTCTTTCGCCATTACCGGTTCTTTCTACAACGTAAGGAACCAATGTGTTCATACTTTCATTCATAATAAATCCTGATTTAATTGTTATATATAAATATAATGCTAAATTTACAAAAAGAATAGACTCTGTAAAATTAATTTAAAATTAATACTATTGTCATTCAAAAAAAACGCACTTTATAAAAAGTGCGTTTTATATTTTTTCTATTTGTTTTCAAATAATTCTTTGAAAGAAATCTTATCACCTTTTGTGACTTTTATTTCTGAATAGATTTGATCATAAAGTTTGTTTTCTTTAGTATCATCAATCAAATATTCCTTTGAACGTGGATCTGAATAATGTTTTTTAACTTCTTCTACAGACATTCCACCTTCTTCAGCAATTTTTGTATATTCATTTTCAATTTCTTCTGGAGTAACAGAAATGTTTCTATCTTTAATTAATGAATCAACGATAATGCGACTCTTTAACATTTTTTCACTGTCGCCAGTCCATTGTTCAAGCATAGCTTCTTTTGTCTGACCAGATGCAGCAATCATTTTGTCAAGCTGTTCTGGAGTTGTCTGGAATTGTTGAGCCATCATGTTCCATCTTCCATCAAGTTCTGCTCTAAGCATAGATGCTGGAATATCAAAAGCATTTTTTTCAACAAGTTGAGTAAGAAGTGAATTATTCTTCATTTCTTTAATTCTTCTTGTTTTAGCAATTTCCATATTCTTCATGATATCTTTTTTCATATCATCAAGAGTTTTATATTTTTCACTAACATCTTGTGCTAAATCATCATCAATTTTTGGAAGATCACGTGCTTTTATAGCTGTTACAGTTACGCTGATTTTCTTAGTTTTTCCAGCTAAAGATTCATCTTTTTCTGTTTTAGGATATTTCTTTGTAATCTGTTTTGTTTCATTTTTCTTCATACCAATGATTTCATCATCGATTTTGTAGATATTTTCACCTGTACCAACAGTAAATACAAAATCCTGGCGTTTAGAATCAGCAATTTCTTTACCATCATCATCCAATTCTGAATAGTTGATTGTAACGATATTATCTTTTTCTACAGCTTCATCATCTTTTTTGTCTGTAACTAAAGCGTTTTTCTCTTGAATTGCTTTTAATTCTTCTTCAAGTTCTGCATCACCAATTGTAACCTGTGGTTCTTTAACTGTAATTCCTGCAAAGTCTTTAACTGATACTTTTGGGAATACATCATAAGTTACGCTGAATGTTAAATCTTTATCAACGTCAAACTCTGGCATTTTTTCCATAGATGGTTGTGCATAAGGTAGTGGACGATTTTCTGTTTCTTTATCAAAAATTTCACCAAGAGACTTGTCAATAACTTCACTTAAAGTATCCATTTTTAATGAATCACCAAATTTCTTTTCAAGTACAGAAACAGGAACATGTCCTTTTCTAAATCCTGGAATTTGTGCATTTTTTACATATTTAGAAAGAGTTTCTTTATATGCAGAATTAACATCATTTTTTGCAACTGTTACAGTCAATTTTACTGCTGATTTTTCAAGTGTGGCGAATTCTTTTGTAAGTTTCATCGTTTTACCTATCCATAAAAATAATATAAAAAAAGCGATTCAGAACAATCTGAACCGCTTTCTTTTGTATAGAGCGGGAAACGGGAGTCGGACCCGCGACATCCACCTTGGCAAGGTGGCGCTC
>CAYFND010000062.1:0-11473 GCA_964344405.1 uncultured Treponema sp.
CTTATGTTATTATGTAGCACTTTTTGTGTCCACTAGACTATACTAACTCCAGATTCTATAAAATTCTCAGAAAAAGTGATTCTCTTGAATCCAAGAAAAATATTCTCTCCTAATGGTATGTTTTTTTCTTTGCCTGGTTCTTGAAAGAGAATAAAAAGAAATACATGTTCTGCAAAAAACTCATAAAAAGTTGAATCTTCAAATAATAATTGTTCTTTTCTAATATCATCAAAATCAATTCCAAATAGCTTAATATCCTCTGTTCCTTTTTGACAATTTGTAAGAATTATAGTTTTGCCAACAAGTCCTATTTTTGAGAATACTGAAACTTTACTCATTTTAGATGAATTACCATTGAACATTCTTACAACAATTTGTTCTCCGATGTTTTTACTAATTTGATTTCTAGGTATATTCAATAAATTAGAAATCTCATTTATTGTCTTTCCTTTGTATTTTACTGTTAGTTCATGACATTTCTTGTCAATATCAGAGAATTTAGTTATTTCAGAGGGTAAGGTCTCTAGGTGTTTTCCAAAATAGTCTTGCACTATTCCAGTGACAACGCTGCGTTTTAATCTGAATCTTGGCGGATTGGGATATTTAGGAGCTGTATCTATATATAAAAGTTTATCTCTTAATTCATGAGATATCCTTGGATATTGTTTTTCATCACCTTTCAATGAAACGATAAAATCATGGACTGTCTGCCAATCATTTTGGAGTATAGAAATTTCTTGTTTTGGAAATTCAAATAATTCATATCCTTTAATATAAAAAGATGCATATTCAATTGCAGGAACAGTTTTCTCAGAATCATAAAGATAAAAAACAAAAAGAAGATGTTCGATTTTATGCCAAAAGTTAGAAGTAATAGTCATGGGTTCTTTAGCTTCATATATGTCTATTTCAGAATTGGAATTTGCAACAAGTAGTTCTCCGTAATGTGTATTCAGAACATAATTTGTTGTGCTTTTTTTATTTAAATTTTTCTTTTTATCACACTTCTTCTTTATTCCTGTAGTTTTTAATTCTGTTTCTATACCGTCAATTATGAGATCTGGCTCTTGGGAAGGATTTGCTGAATATCCGAGTACAGATTGTTCGACTACATCTCCTGCAATTCCTGTAATTTTTGGTTTTTCAATAGCTTTAAGAAATACCTTATTAACATCAACATCACCAAGAGTTTTATTAATGCAAGCTTCAAAAATAGTGATTATCTGTTGTTTGGTAAAAACATGCTGTTCTTTTCTCATTCAAGACCTATTCGTTTTCAAAAATACGAGAGATTGTTTTTGCCATACGAGTTATCAAAGGAACAACAAGAGCATTGCCCATACAAAAATATCTGAACCTTTTAGGCATACCTGTATCAGTCCAATTATCATCAAACCCTTGAATACGTTCTGCTTCAACAGGAGTGAGAACTCTAAGTCTGTGAGTTTGTGGATCTTCAATAACATGGGAACTTCTGTTTACAGTTGATTCGGAAGTAAGCATAGTTCTTGCCGGTTTTGATAAATCATCCGGAAAGCCAACAGGTCCTTCACTGAAGAAATACTTGAATCCTTCTTTTGTAGTTCGTTCAATCTTTTTTGATCCTTTTAAAAACTTCCATTTATCAAGGTTTTTTGTAATATAAAATGAAGAATCTACATTCTTTTCTATAAGAGATTGTAATTCTACGGGTGTTTCTGGAATTGGAAGTACAGATGCTGTGAATACATGACCATTAGTCATATATCCTGCATTACAGAAAGGAAATGAATAGGTGTTTGAGATAAGTTCTAGGTCACTAAAATTTATTATGTCTTCATTTACTTGAAAATTTTTCTCTATTGGAAAAGTCTTTGCAAAGAAACCTTTTGTAGCAATTATATCTTTACCAATTTTCTCGTTAAATTTTGAAGCATATTTGGTTGTATTAGAATATGCAAAAATATATGTTCTTCTTCGTCTTTGTGCTTCTCCATATTCAGCTGCATTAATTACTCTCCATTCAACTGAATAATTTAAGTCAGCTAAACAAGAAAGAATTATTCCAAAATCTCTTCCTCTTTGTTTTGATGGTGATTTTAATAGGCGATCAACATTTTCTAATAAAACAAATGGTGTTTGTTTTGCGATTAATGTATCTCGTATTTGCCACCATAGAACTCCCTTTTTTCCTTCTATTCCTTTTTCACTACTTAATGAATGAGCTACAGAATAATCTTGGCAAGGAAAACCTCCTACAAGAAGATTATGATTTGGAATGTTCTGTTTATTTACTTCTGCAATGTCTATACCTGTGAATTCATCTATATCGCCAAAATGTTTTACGTAACAGTCATGAGCCCATTGTTTTGTTTTCCCTGGTTCCCATTGAGAGAACCAAACTGTTTCCCATTTTTTTGAAGCTCTTTGAAATCCTAATCTGAATCCTCCAACACCTGCAAAAAGTTCACATATTGTTTTATCTATTCCTTTTTTCTGTCCCAACAAAGGGTCGTTTTTTAGGGCAGAATCGCGGCTACAATAAAATCATAACGTTCACATTTATTGACTAAATCGCTTTATTGTTTATATTTTTGAACGTTATAAACAAAATTTTTCTTGCTTTTTCCACTAGCAAATTATTACATTTACTAAATGACATACGGATATATCCGCGTTAGCACGGACAAACAGACTGTTGAAAATCAACGTTTTGAAATCACCCGGTTTTGCCAGAAAAATAATCTACATATTGATTCATGGATTGAAGAAACTATCAGTGGAACTCTTACACCAGACAAGCGTCAACTGGGAAATCTTTTGAATCACATTCAAAAAGACGACCTTATAATTTCAAGCGAACTTTCACGGCTTGGACGCAGTTTATTTATGATTATGTCGATTTTGAATTTGATTATGGAAAAAGGCGCTAGAATCTGGACGATAAAAGACAACTACAGACTTGGTGATGATATTCAGTCAAAAGTACTTGCTTTTGCGTTTGGATTAAGTGCAGAAATTGAGCGAAATCTAATCAGCCAGAGGACGAAAGAAGCACTTCAACTAAAAAAAGCGCAGAATGTAAAGTTGGGGCGGCCCGTTGGTAGAAAGAATGAGCATTCTCTTATGGAAGGCCTGGAAGTTCATGTAAACAAAATGTACGAATGCGGGATGAGCGTGAACCATATTGCAAAGTTCATGGGAGTCTCAAGAAACAGCGTGAACAAATGCCTCAAGAACGCATAACTATCTGCGTATAGTTCCACTTTTTTTATTTTCAAAAAAAATCTATACTAACAGCATGAGTTCAAAATCAAGCAATACAAAAACAACTAACGCAAAAGCTGTTTTTTTTGCCCTTCTTGCAGCCTGCCTTTATGCACTTAACGCGCCTGCTTCAAAACTACTTCTACAGAAGATTCCTCCCACAATGATGGCATCGTTGCTTTACTTGGGAGCGGGATTGGGACTTTCAATAGTCGCACTTTTTCAAAAGAAGGCCGCGCTAAATACAAGAGAGAAATCCCTTTCAAGAACAGACATGCCGTTTGTTGTGGCAATGGTCTTGCTGGACGTAGCCGCTCCGATTTTCTTGATGACAGGACTTATGTTCACAACTTCAGCTTCTGCCGCGCTCCTTAACAACTTTGAGATTGTAGCAACAAGCCTTGTAGCGCTTTTTGTTTTTAAGGAGATGATTTCTCCTAAATTATGGGTGGGAATTTTGCTTGTGACTTTGGCAAGCCTTGTTCTTTCTTTTGAAGATTTGAGCAGCCTAAGGTTTTCAAAAGGTTCAGTCCTTGTCCTTCTTGCATGCGTGTGCTGGGGATTTGAAAACAACTGCACAAGAAAGCTTTCAGTCAAGAACCCTCTGCAGATTGTAATCATCAAGGGCTTCTGTTCCGGTTCTGTCTCGCTGATTATTGCCTTGTTGAAAGGAGAGAGAATTACGTCGTTTGGTTTTGTACCACTGGCGCTTGTGTTGGGATTCTTTGCCTACGGATTGAGCATTTTTTTCTATATTTATGCGCAGAGAGATTTGGGAGCTGCAAAGACGTCATCTTATTATGCGGTGGCTCCTTTTGTAAGCAGCGCGATTTCACTTTTAATTTTTAGACAGGTTCCTTCTGTCTCCTTTATCATAGCTGTAGCGATTATGATAGCGGGCACTTGCTTTGTCTCAA
Organism: uncultured Treponema sp.; assembly: GCA_964344405.1. Lineage (GTDB taxonomy): Bacteria > Spirochaetota > Spirochaetia > Treponematales > Treponemataceae > Treponema_D. Next base: position 4,164 of record CAYFND010000062.1, read on the forward strand.
AAAGCAACTAGTAAGCCTTTTGACGGAAAAAACAAACTCTAGATAATTCCCAATTCACAAAACATCTTTCTATATGATTCTGCTTTCTCAATCAAAGGCTTGGGATACGCCCTGGAACTAGAAGGTTGCCGGTAAAGACGAAGAGTCCTGCCTTTATAAACAAAAGGGGAAAATCCTCCAACAAACGGCGGCTCAACTTTCATACGCTCGCACAAAGTGTCGCAAGCTTTTTGTCCTGTTACAACAATCGCCTTGCAGTGAACAAGCTTGTCTAAGAAAAGAGGAATGTCCATCTCCTCCATAATCTGCAAGAACTTGTCAGAAGCGTTATCCTTCAGCCGGACAATCGATTTTGCAGTGTCGCTCAAAGCAATTCCTTTCTGGTTCAAAAAGTCCACAATCAAATCTTTATCAAAACGCTTTTCTTCAAGCACGCAGAAGTAATCCTTGTTGTCAAAAAAAATCAACCCCATAATCCTCCACATATCGTTAATCCAGTTGGGATAGTAAAATTCCATTGACCATCTTTTTTGTGACGGCGGAAAACTTCCAAGCATAAGAAGTTTTGCATTTTGCGGGAGGAATGGCTGTAATGGATGCTGTTCGATTTTTTCCATAGTTGTATTGTATCAAAAAAAAGGAATTCTATCTTATTGAAGATGAAGGTTGGGGCGCTTTATTCCAAAAGTGAATCAGTTGTAGTAGCAAGTCTTCGTCAGGAAAAGTGTGAAAACTTACATTTATTCATACGAAAAAGTGTTGAGATTTACATTTATTCGTGCTAAAATGTGTGTATGGAAAGATTTTTAGTAGAAAGCATGAAAAAGTGGAAGTCCTCACCCAACAGAAAGCCTCTAATTTTACGAGGTGCAAGGCAGGTTGGAAAGACATGGCTCATGAAAGAATTTGGCCGCACTTCATTTTCAAAAACAGCCTATATCAACTTTGAAAATAACGAGAGGATGAAGACTGTCTTTCAAGACGACTTCGATATACAAAGAATTATCACAGCCCTTCAAATAGAAACCGGAATTCAGATAAACGCAAACGACACACTTATTATTTTTGACGAGATTCAGGAAGTTCCAAAAGCACTTACTTCGTTAAAATACTTTTTTGAAAACGCCCCTCAATACTGCATTGTAGCAGCAGGTTCACTTTTAGGAATTGCCCTTCACGAAGGAACATCTTTCCCGGTTGGCAAGGTCGACTTTTTAGACGTCTATCCGCTAAACTTTAGAGAGTTCCTTGTAGCATGTGGTGAAAAAGATTTATGTGATTGCCTCATGACAGAAGACATAAAACTGATGACCGCATTCAAAAGCCGCTACATAGACCTACTAAAGAAATACTACTTTGTAGGCGGAATGCCGGAGGCCGTAAACGAATTCATAACATCATCCGATTTTACAAAAGTCCGCCAGATTCAAAACAATCTTCTTCTATATTATCAGCAGGATTTTTCAAAACACGCACCAGTAAGAGAAGTCCCACGACTAAACATGATTTGGCAGTCAGTTCCGTCTCAGCTTGCAAAAGAAAACAAAAAGTTTGTATACACCGCCTTACGAAAAGGAGCCAGAGCCGCTGAGTTTGAAGTTGCAATCCAGTGGCTTAACGACTGCTCATTAGTCCACAAAGTTTCCAGAGTGAACAAAGGCGACATTCCGTTAATTGCCTATATGGACTTGAATGCGTTCAAGCTCTACTTAAACGACGTAGGCCTCTTGTGCGCAATGGGTGGAATTAATTCAAAAGTGATACTTGAAGGCTCCTCTATCTTTGAAGAGTTCAAAGGTGCCCTCACAGAACAATACGTTTTACAGCAGTTGATTTCCGATTGTGGAATAAAGCCATACTATTTTTCATCAGAAAACTCCACTGCCGAAATAGACTTTATAATTCAGAAAGAAGACAAAATCATTCCGATAGAAGTAAAGGCCGCAGAAAACCTAAAAGCAAAGAGCTTGAAAATCTACCACGAAAAAAATCAAAACCCAATTTCCATCCGCACAAGTCTTTCCGATTACAGAAAAGATGACTGGCTTACGAATATTCCATTGTATGCAGTGTGTAAGATTGTGAGTATGTGATTCTTGATAAACATAATATGGGAATAAGAGTTATTATTAATTTATGAGGGAAATAAATCAAATTGCCTATAGTTTGTGACAAGTTTTGTTCGAAATAGGCTATGTTTTATTACAAAATTTGAGCAAAATTGCCTATGTTTTGTGACAAAAATGTGTTAAAATTGCCTATAGTTTGTGACAAAGGTAGGCGAAGATGGCTTTTAAAAGAAATATAATCACAGGTCTTGAAAACTGGAAGAACTCAAACGAACATAAGCCTTTGGTTATCCGTGGGGCAAGGCAAGTTGGAAAAACAACACTAATAAAAGACTTTGGAACACATTTTGACACATTCATTCAATTAAATCTTGAAAAAGAAACAGATAGGGCATTTTTTACAGACGACCTAAATCCCAATATAACATTTCAGAAAATCTGCTTGGAAAAGAAAATTACACCAAAAGGAAAAACTCTTTTATTCCTTGATGAAATACAAAACTCACCCAAAGCGGTAGCTCTCCTAAGATATTTTTATGAAGAAATGCCAGAACTTTATGTAATCAGTGCCGGTTCGCTTTTAGAAGTAGTGATGGACAAGTACAAAATAAGCTTTCCTGTTGGTAGAGTAGAATATCTTTATTTATTTCCAATGACGTTTAACGAATTCCTACAAGCCACAGAGCAAACTCAAGCGTTGCAACTTCTTGAAGAATGTCCTGTACAAGAATGGGCAATTCCAAGTCTCTATAAACTTTTTAGAGAATATACAATGGTTGGCGGAATGCCGGAAGCTGTCGCAAAATATGCAGAATCAAAAAGCATACTTGACTGCTGCTCCATTTACAGAAATCTTTTTACTTCTTATAAAGATGATGTTGCAAAGTATTCAACTAATCCTACCGACGTGCAGATTTTAAGAACTTTTATAGAAGCCGTTCCTATTGAAACAGGAAAAAGAATTACCTTTGAAAAATTTGCAAATACAAATTATCGCTCAAGGGAATCTGGGGACGCGCTTAGAATGTTAGAAAGAGCAATGCTTATCTATTTGCGTTACCCAACTACAGGTATGACACTTCCGTTGCTCCCAGATTTAAAAAGAAAACCGCGCCTTCAGTTTTTAGACACAGGCCTCTTGAATTACAAAGCCGAAATTCAAAGTGCATATCTTTCAGACACACCTCTTGATTCAATGTACAATGGAATGATTGCAGAACAGATTGTTGGACAGGAACTTTTAGCTTCAACTTTTTATGAAATGAAAAAGCCTCTCTTTTGGGTAAGAGAAAGCTCAAACTCAAATGCCGAACTAGACTTCCTTCAAATAAAAAACAGTCAGATTATTCCGATTGAAGTTAAGTCCGGAAAGTCAGGTACTCTCCGCTCCCTTCATTCGTTTATTGATTCAAGCGGAATAAAAAAGGCAGTCCGTCTTTATTCAGGAAAACTAACTACAGAAGAAGTGACTACACCAGAAGGAAATAAATATACACTTTTAAATCTTCCGCTGTTCTTGGCAGATCAAATAGAGAGATATTATTTTGAATGATTTTGTGTTATGATAGGGAATTAAACTATGAGTAAAAAAATGACAACTAAAAACGATAACAACAAAGAAACTTCTGCCCTAAAAAACGACCCTTTGTTGGGACAGGGGAAACATATCTTTTACCGTTTTTTTTAGGGCATTCCCTGCCAATGGCAGGTCGGGCTTTTCGTGGTTCCGGCATTCGCCTGCATTCCTTCACTATGTTACGGAACACACTTCGTATGCCACTACAATCCCTAATGCAAATAAACTAATACCAAGGTTCAATTCTGGTTCCCATATTAATCTTGTAGTATCTTCAATGCTTAAATTAAATTCTCAATATCATTCATCAGGCGAATTAAACTGCAGCCCATAGCATTTGCAAGATTCACAGGCACTGCATTGCCGATTTGTTTATATTGACTTGTTAGGTTTCCAGAAAACTGCCATTTATCTGGGAATGTTTGAATCCTTGCGTATTCGCGAACAGTTAAGGGTCTTGTTTCTAACGGATGGCATCTTTCTGTTTGCTTCTGTGCTGGTGCACAAGTTAAAGTTAAAGATGGTTCATCTAAAGACAATCTTCGAGCCATGCCTGTTTTTCCACCACCTAAAAAATAGCTGCCCTTCATAAATTCACGTTGAATATTATCCGGTAAGTCTTTCCAATTTCCGCCTTGAGGAACTAAAGACAAAATCTCGAATTTGCGTTTTGGATATTTTTGACCTTCGCTTTCAGGAACATCCTTATTGAATAATTCTCCTGAATAAAATGCATCTTTTAAAGTCATTATTCTTTTATACGGACTTGGCCAATGGAACTGAACTTTTGAAGCTAAGTCTTTTCTTATTCCTACTAAGAAAACTCTTTCTCGTTTTTGGGGAACTTTGTACATCACTGCCTTAAGAACCTTTGGCGGAACAAGGTAATAACCTAATTCATCAATTACTTTTGATATTGTTTCAAAAGTTCTTCCTTTGTCATGAGTAAAAAGTCCTTTTACATTTTCGCCTAAAAAAACTTTTGGCTGAATTTCTTTAATGGCCCGGGCTAATTCAAAAAATAATGTACCTCGGGCATCATCAAATCCTTTCTGATTTCCTGCATACGAAAAAGCTTGACAGGGAAATCCGCCTGAAACAAAATCAATCTTCCCCTTATATTTAGAAAAATCTACATTGTGAACATCATCTTCAATTACTTCTGCGTCTTTAAAATTATTTCTAAGGGTCTGGCAAGCATCTTTGTCAAATTCGTTTAATAAAACATGCTTAAAACCTGCATCCTCTAGTCCTAATGCTAAACCACCAGCTCCAGCAAATAATTCTATAGATTTATATTCACGCAAAGGTTTTATTGTGTGCTCGGTTTCCCAAGTGGAATTAGCCATTAATTTTGTGTTTGAGAAATCTAAAGAATCAAAAGTAAAATATTTGTATTTTTTATCTGTTTTAACAGGTTTTATTTTTCCGGCTGCTATCCAGGAATTTATTGTTGAGTTTGAAACACCGAGGACACTTGCCAAGTTTACAGAATTAATTAAAGCATCTGTGTTCATCATAGATTTTCAAAACCTTCATAAGTTCTAAATGCTAAAAGATATAGACCTATTAAAGTGTCTGATGATATTTCGTTTAATTCATCAAAAACAGAGTTTCTATTTTCTTCCAGTTGGGCTTGAGAAATAACATCGTCAATTATAGTCGGTAGTTGTTGGCATAATTTTAGAAAAGCGTTTTTATCGTTAAAAACAAGTTCATAAAATTTATCCATCGAAATTCTTCTGATTCTTTCATGGGCATAATTTTTACCATCGACTTTGTTAGCCCAGACTATATTCTGTGAACGTTTTGCAATTACTTCAACTAAAAAACATATGGCTTTATCATCGCAAAGAATTTTATTTTGCATTCTAATATATGTTTTTTGTGATGAAGAGGAGTTCATTGTGTTGTGTTTGTTCTTTACTTCACAGAAGATGTGCTTTTCGTGATTTGTAACATCAAAACTGTCGTCAGTTCCATTTTCAGGAACCTTCCAACCGTTTGCAGCATATTTAAAAATATTCTGATGAAAATAACCTATATTATTCGAGTTAGTTTTATCAATTTGTCTGATACACTCTGTTTCTATTGTTTGTTTTAAAGTCTGATTATATATTTTTGAGTCAAATGTTAATTTAATCGGGTCTATTATATTTGTATTAAAGGATGCTAAGTCTATATTATAACGATATTTAGAAACCGTTTCCTTCACGTGGTTGTATATATCTTCATCACTTATAAAGCCTAAATTATATTTATTACTCATATGTATAGTATAACCTTTTTCCTTATTTTTTTCTATTATTAGTGGTGAATGAAAACTGGAAAATTACAATTTATGAATGGAAAATCATTCAGGTGATGTCAGACTTTCAATATTATAAAAGTTGCAAGTGTGTTTAAAACACCGTTAAAAATCGCAATTCTAGAAAAAAAATGATGAGTAAACGCTTGTTTACTACAATGTGAACGTCCGTTGATTTTTTTAGACGGAGGATTGCAATGACAACAAAAGGTAATATTATGCAAACAGAGGATATGAAGCCGTAACAGTGGCTGATAATACAAAACTTTCGTCATTCTCAATTGGATATTATGTTAATAGGGTGAATGTTATAGCTCGTGAAATGTTAAATATAATTATAAATAAACCTTTGAATGAGAGGATTATTAAGGCTAGAATTGGGGAAGGTGATTTTAAAAAAGGAGAAGTTCTAATTTCCAAAGAATTATGCAAAGGTAACAGGGACTTGATATCTTTAAAAACAAATTGTCTAAATAAATTAGAGTACACAAAGGATTTACTTCAAAACATGGTTGCTAATTAAAGCTCATTATTTCAGAAACTCATCAGTATTGTGTATAGGAATGTAAATAAAATGAAAACAGTCCACGTAGTAGCGGCGGTAATTTTTCGCCAGCAAACAACAGCAGCATCATCAAACTCAAAACAAGTTTTTGCCACTCAGCGCGGTTATGGCGAGTTCAAGGACGGATGGGAATTCCCTGGCGGAAAGATTGAAGAGGGCGAAACTGCAGAACAAGCTCTTGCCCGGGAAATTCACGAGGAATTGGATACGGTGATTTCTGTTGGTAAAAAAATTGGCACTATTGAATACGACTATCCTACATTTCATCTTTCTATGGAATGTTTTGAATGTTCTGTTGTAAAAGGAAAGCTCACACTTCTTGAGCATGAGAATTCTGCTTGGCTTGATAAATCCACACTTCGTTCTGTTGAATGGCTGCCTGCCGACTTAACGATTCTTGATTCTGTTGAATCGCTTTTGTAAAAAAGAATAAGAATGTTTATAAAGCTGCAAATAATCAAGGTGATTTGTTTAAAACTAAAGAATCTTATGATAGTATGTATAAACAATTCTTTTTGCCAATATTAAGTCGTTTTAATGTTCCCGAAGAAGAAAAACTTTATATCATGAATTTTTACATGAAAGGAATCATTTCAATTATTATGACTTGGGTTAATGATAACTGCGAGCTGGAGATTGAAAAGGTTTTAAAATTAATAAAATCATGTATTAATTTTAACAATCAGCATGAACATTAAATCAAATATTAAAATTTTAAAAGAAAACTATACAGTTAGAACACCCACATTCAATGACGAAGTGCGACAAAAACCTCTTCAGGTGTTTTAAAAC
>CAYFND010000063.1:0-5283 GCA_964344405.1 uncultured Treponema sp.
GTGGTGGTACAGGTCGTACTTTGCATCCAGATAACATGGGAGCAGGTCCAGCTTCTTATGGCTTTACTGACACTATGGGTCGTATGCACTCAGACGCTCAGTTCGCAGGTTCTTCTTCAGTTCCAGCTCACGTAGAAATGATGGGCTTTATGGGAATGGGAAACAACCCAATGGTAGGATGTACAGTTGCTTGTGCAGTTGCCGTTGCTGAAGCTTTCAAAAAATAAATTTGATTAGTCCAAAGACATACGTTTTTGGCTGATTGTAAAAGACGCTGATTCTACAAAGTTTCAGCGTCTTTTTTTTTTTTATTTTTTGACAACTTTTGTTGCTTAGTGATATATTCTTTACATACCGTTGGTATGTTTATTTTTGAAGGAATTTTTATGGCAAGAAACAAATATCCAGAAGAAACAGTCAATCTCATCCTTGATGTGGCTCAAAAGCTCATGCTGGAAAAAGGCTACGACAATACTTCTATTCAGGATATTATCAACGGGTTGGGCGGTCTTTCAAAAGGAGCTGTTTATCATCACTTCAAATCAAAAGAAGAGATTTTCTACGCTGTAGCAGAACGATTTAACAAGCAGGCTGTTTACGAAATCAAGCTGGTTCGGGATGACACAACCCTTACAGGTTTAGAAAAGCTCAAAAAGATGTTCCAAATCTCTTTGGCTCAATCTGACGGCGACATTGTTTATTCTACAGCGCCAAACATGCTGGACAATCCTCGTCTACTCAGCTTTCAAGTGCAGGAGATTTTTAGTGATGTCGCACCAAATTACGTAAAACCTGTTCTTGAACAAGCCATAAAAGACGGCTCTATAAAAACAGACTATCCAAAAGAAATGGCAGAAGTTATCATCCTTCTTACAAACCTTTGGTTGAATCCGTTGGTAATTCGAACAGACGCTGACAACATGGAAAAGCGTGTACGTTTTTTTAATGACTTACTCAAAAGATATAACATTGAGTTGCTTGATGAAGAAATGCTTAATTCATACAAGCGATATTGCACTTTAATTAAATAGAATCAAAAGGATACCGGCCATATCTATTTTGATTTTTTTTGACATATTTACATACCGTCGTTCGGTATTAATAATTAGTTTTGACGTTTTTAAATTAAACATCAAACTTTATAGGAGATTTTATGACAATTTCAAATCAAAAAGACAATCTTTTCAAAAAAGATTTTACAATGGTGGTTGTAGGACAAATAATCTCGCTGTTTGGAAACAACGTTTTGAGATACGCCCTTCCACTGTACTTACTAAACATCACACATTCAGCGTCCTTGTACGGAACAGTTATGGCTTTGTCTTTCTTACCGCTCTTGCTGCTTTCACCTGTTGGCGGCTTGATTGCAGACAGAGTGAGCAAAAAGAAGATAATGTACGTACTGGATTTTGCGACCGCAGCCCTAATTGCTTTCTACTCGCTAACGTATCAGCACCTTGCGCTAGTTCCTTTACTAATCGCTGTTTTAATGATTTTGTACGCAATTCAGGGAACGTACCAGCCGGCAGTTCAGGCTTCAATTCCAGTTCTTTTATCTGAAGACAAGTTGATGACAGGAAACGCCATAATCAACATGGTGAGTTCACTTTCTGGAATCATCGGGCCTGTTCTTGGCGGACTTGTATTTGGTTTCTACGGAATCAAACCGATTTTATTTATAAGCATAATCTGCTTCTTCATTTCTGCAGTGATGGAAATCTTTATCAACATTCCTTTTGAAAAACGTCAGAATGAAGGCAGCATAATCTCCATTGCGGCATCTGACATCAAAGAAAGCTGGCAATTTATTCACCACGAAAGAAAGGAAATTCTGAAAGTTGGATTCTTGCTGACGCTCATAAACTTGTTCTTCTCTGCTTTGGTAATTGTTGGACTTCCTCTAGTTATCACAAGCCACTTGGGCTTTGACCAAGCGACCGGCAACAGGCTCTACGGTTACTCGCAGGGATTTTTGGCAATGGGCGGATTGATAGGCGGAATCCTTTCTGGTGTTATCGGTTCAAAAATCAAAATCAAGAAATCCGGAAACATAATCCTTTATGCCACTTTGAGCTTCTTGGTAATTGGAATTACCTTGCTATTCAGCCAAAACGGATTCTTATCTTTTGTGATTATCACGTTAGCAAGTTCAGTTATGATGTTGTTTTCTACGATTTTTAATATTTTGATGATTACTTACGTTCAAAGAAAAACGCCTGAAACACTCATCGGCAAGGTTATGTCGCTTTTAACTTGCCTTGTAATGATTGGTCAGCCGATTGGACAGACGATGTACGGATTCTTGTTCGACGCCCTTTCTACAAAAATTCCGTTCATCTTCCTGGGTGCTTTTTTAATCTGCATTGTGTTGTACGTAATTTCCACAAGACTGTTTTCAAAGATAGAAGACTAGTTTATTCCAGAGAACCGATTTCATATTCATCCAATAGTTTTCTAAAATCATTATATGGAACCGGTTTGGAATAAAAATATCCTTGAATATTTGTGCAGCCTATTGAAATCAAATAATCTTTTTGTTCTTCAGTTTCAACACCTTCTGCAATAAGCGGAGCGGAAAGTTGCTTTGCTAGTTGAACAATTACTTGAATTATACTTTTACTTCTATTTATATCTATATTTTCTGAACTGTTATCAAAGAATTTCATATCCATTTTAATTACATTCACAGGAATATTTTTTAACGTGTTCAAAGATGAATATCCACTTCCAAAATCGTCCATCTCTATAACAAAACCATCAGCTATGAATTTATTTACAATTGAAACTAGTTTCTCTACATTCATAATCACAACTGACTCTGTGATCTCCAAGCGGAAATTCTGTGGTGAAATATTATATTTTTTTACAATTCGTGTTATATCAGAATAAACATCACCAGAATAAAAATCTTGTGGAGAAATATTTACAGAAATTGAAATATCAAATCCTTCGTCCCTCAATTTTTTTAACTGCGAGCAAGATTCTTCCCAAACATATTTATCAAGCGAATAAATCAATCCAGTGCGTTCAAAACAAGGAACAAAGCTTCCAGGATAAATCAATCCTTTTGTTGGATGATTCCATCTGACCAAAGCTTCTGCACCAACAATCTTCTTTGTCTTGGAATTCATCTGAATCTGGTAGTAAACTTCAAATTGCGACTCATCAATTCCTTCTGTAAAGTCAGAGATAAGCTGATTTTCAAAAAGCAAGTCATTTCTAATTTTGTCATCATAAAAAGCCACTAATTTCACACTGTTTTTAATAGTATTCAACGCAATCATGGCTTTATCACACATTGAAGAAACGGAATTATTTTTATCTGATATATTGTATATTCCAAGTTGAAGGCAGATAGCCAGAGAAAAAGAATTAATCTCATAAACTATTTGAGTCTTTATCAAGAAATCTTCCTGTAGATTGTATTTAATCGGAACGCAAATGGCAAATTTGTCACCACGGAGCCTTCCATAAACAACATTTTTCTTTGTAAGTGTATGAAGAATTTTTCCTATAACTTGAAGAACTTTATCACCAGTTTCACGCCCCAAGTAGTCATTCAAAATCTTAAACTGCCTTATATTTGTGAGCAATATTTGATATTCCTCATCAGAATTATCAAGTAATTTTCTTGCTTCTTCATAAAAAGCATTCTCGTTATAAACTTCTGTTAAAATATCATGCCTTTGAATATAATTTTTTCTTTTCAGCGCCAATTGTTCGCTTGTAATATCTTCTACAGTAAAATAAAATCCCATATTTCTGTTTTTCTTGTCATTCAAACAGACAAATTTCAATCTGAAATATTTTACTTCATCATCAACAACCAAATTTGAAACAACTAGTTTCTCATTCTCTGGATTTTTATAATTGAACAATTCCGTTAAATCAGCAAAACAAGTGTCATCATTTGTAAGTGAAAAAGTTTTGATTGCACTTTTATTTTGGTAGATGCACTTTTTATCTTTATCAAAAATATAAAATGAAAGATTGGATTCTGCCAAAAGATAAAATCCTGTATCCTTTATCAATTTATTTGGAATGAACGTGTACGAAAAAAAGTACATCAAAAATCCAGAAAAACTATAAGTTAAAACTGAAACATCAATAGAAGCTTCTGTGAAAAGAAAAATAAAATTGAGCAAAAAGATAATCAAAAAAATACAGATTTGAACAATATATTTACGCTTAATCAAACTTGGAGCTTTAATCATTTCAATCATCATATTCAAAATGAAAACACCAAAGTAAACATAACAATAGAAAAGATGAAACACAAAATATGGCTGCTGATGAAAATCCCTGCAAATTAAGGAACCTTTTCTTACAATGGAAAATGTTGCCGCAAAATGATTAAATGGATTCAAACTTAGAATTATTACATCACTTGTAACTAAAAGTGTTACAATAACAATGCCCCACCATGGCAACAACTTTCTTTTAGCATAGGCTCCAGAAAACAAGAAAAGAAACAGGCACATAAAAGTATTGGAAATAAAATAAAGGGAATAAGCGGATTCTCCAATTTTATCTGAACTGGAAAACAAGCCCGTAAAATATGAAATTAGGATTAATGTTGCAAACAAAATCATTCCAGAGATAAATAACGAATAATTCTCCTTCTTCTTTAAACTTTTAATTAATAAAATAATTAAAAATATACATTCAAAAATAGTAATTGAAATAAGAAATTCTGTTGTCATCAATCCTCTTTAACTTGCCTTACTTGAAGAATATCATTCCTATTTTGTTTTGAAAAGAAAATTAACTGATATCAATATACAAAACAGACAAAAAGTTTTAAAATAGTAGGAACTTTAAAAATAAACTTTATTAACATAAAAAAAGGAATACTAAAAAAAATGGAAAACAACTTCAATTCACCTTCGGAATGTATAGACTTAAATATAAAAGGTGGAATCGGTAAAGCAAATCTTCCAATAATTAAAATGATTATTTTGGGAATTATGGCTGGAGCTTTTATTGCGATTGGAGCCGAAGGTAGTAATCTTGCTATGCACAATGTTTCAAATGTTGGTCTGGCTAGAACTTTAGCTGGAGCTATTTTCCCTGTTGGATTGATGATGTTGGTTTTGATTGGCGGCGAGTTGTTTACAGGAAACTGCCTCTTGATTATGGGTGTTTTAGACAAAAAAGTTACTGTTCAGAAATTGATTTTGAATTTAGTAATAGTTCATATGAGTAATTTTATCGGAGCTTTTTTAGTTGCATACGGAATGTTTCCCTGCGGTCAATTCAATTATTCAGATGGAATGTTGGGAG
>CAYFND010000063.1:5293-7860 GCA_964344405.1 uncultured Treponema sp.
CTTTACTATTAAAGTTGCCATTGGCAAATTAAATATTTCACCTTCAAGCGCGATTGTTTCTGGAATTTTTTGCAACATTTTAGTTTGCGCTGCAATTTTGATGGCTACAGCTGCTAGAGATATTGCTGGAAAATGTATAGCTATGTTCTTCCCTATTCTAGTCTTTGTCATTTCTGGATTTGAACACTGCGTTGCAAACATGTATTATATTCCAGCTGGAATTATCGCTTCAAAAAATGCGGCTTATGTTCAACAGGCTCAAACTTTATATGGAATTACAGCAGAACAATTACAAAACTTGAATTACGGAAAAATGTATCTTTCAAATATTCTTCCAGTAACATTGGGAAATATTATTGGCGGAATGCTTTGCGTTGGAACAGTTTGCTTTTTAGTGTATAAAAAGTCGCTTTCACTTAAAAAGAGTTTTGACAAATAAATTGATATTAGTTAGTATAACTTAAATATATATAGGAGCGCACTATGAACAAAGTTGCAATTATAACAGGCGGATCACGAGGAATTGGAGAAGCAATGACTCTAAAACTTGGTGAAATGGGATTTAATGTTGTTATTAATTATCACAGTAATTCTTCTAAAGAATTAACAGAGAAACTTGTTGAAACATTAAAAAATAAATATAAAGTTGACGCTATCAGTGTTCAAGCTGATGTCAGCAAATACGAAGATTGTGAAAAACTAGTAAAAGCGGCTACAGATAAATTTGGAGATAAAATTGACGTTTTGGTAAATAACGCCGGAATCACAAATAACTGTAACTTTATTGATTTAAAGGTTGAAGACTATACAAGGGTTATCAATACAAACTTGATGAGTTTAATGCATATGTGCCATTTAGCTCTTCCATTCATGATCAATCATGATTCTTGCATCGTAAACACTTCTTCTGTCGGAGGAATGACTGGTGTAATCAATCAAGCTGATTATTGTGCTGCAAAATCTGGAATTATTGGACTTTCAAGAGCTTTGGCTTTGGAATTTGCAGGCAGAAAAGTTCGTGTAAACTCAATTGCCCCTGGAATGATTATGACAGATATGCTTAAAGGCGTAAATCAAGACGAACTTAAAGCATTGGCTGGAACAATTCCTTTGGGAAGAATTGGCGATGTTTCTGATATTGCCGGTTGTTTGGAATATATAATCAACGCACCTTACGTTACAGGACAAGTTTTATCACCAAACGGTGGTTTTGTTCTTCAATAACAAACTTTCACTTTAGGAAGACTTCACTTTTTGATTTCTTCCTAGAGTTTTTATTTTCTTACCTTGCAGGAAATTGTTTCCACATCCAAACGGAACACACAAACAGAATTAAGCATTAAATCTGGAATATTCCAATCGCTTCTTCCTGTATTCACCTTCATCAATTTTTGAAGACTCAATCGTTTTTCAGCTTTATCTTCAATAAAAGAAACCCTGCCTTCACCAATAACGCTTTTGTATCTGGCAGAATAATCACAAGCGACATCACCGGGAATAAGCTCAAATCCAGAATCAAGTTCAAATCCAACATCAGGATTCTCCCTTAAAATATCAATCTTCCGACCTTCTTTTGCACTATGAAAGAAAAAGCTTCTTTTGCCGTCTTTGCTTTCAAAACCGAAATTAAGCGGAACAATATAAACTTTCCCATTGTCATTTAATCCAAGATGAACACATTTGCTTTGAAGAATTATCTCATCAATTTGTGCGTCATCAGTTATTTCTCTATCTTTTCGTCTCATTTTTTCCTACAAATTTAAATATATAAATACATCTCATCATTAATCTCTGTAAAATTCAAACAGAAAAATGCTCCCGCATGTACTTTTCTGTAGCTTGTGCAAATTCTTCTTTGTTATTGATTCCACCCCTAAGGCTGTTTGAAAATTCAACTCTATTATTTACCAAATTCGGTATGTCTGAAAGTGTTGCTATTCTTGTTATCATAAGGCTGAGTATATTAAGTTGAAGATTAGAAATCAAGAAATTTAATTATTTTCCTAATTTCTTGATGATTCTGCTGCAAGCATCTATGTGCATTATCCAATGACGGGAAAATGGCATTTGAATCAATCCTTTTATATCTTTTGAACCCCAATAGTCAATAAGCCAAACTGCATCTCCATTCTCACTGACAACAGAAAGCTCTTTTACGTTTGATTTCTCAACTTCGGTCATTTTCCGCTTAATCTCGTAATATTTCAGCTTGGAAAAATAATCATCAGAACTGTTTTTTACTTCCAGAATGTAATTGAATAATTCATCGATATTCAGCTTTTCTGAAAATTCCTTTATTTGAAGTCCTTCCAATTCATTACCAGTTGTAATAATCGGTGAAGAGATTCTTTGGGTTAACGACCCTCCAAAAATTGACGGTTGTCATACTCTAGTTACAAATTATTTCTAAAGGACTTATGTAATTCATCAATAAATTATAAAAAAATTATTGTTCCTAAGAAAGAAGATTGGAATACAACAGAAAAAAGTTCTATCTTTTATAATCTTCAAGCATTTTCTATTTTTAATGTAACTCAAGTACGAACTATAATAAGCCTCAGATTTAG
>CAYFND010000063.1:7870-9237 GCA_964344405.1 uncultured Treponema sp.
TGGATTATTAGAGTTAGATTGTAGAAGGATGAGTAAGATGAGATTTTTCAAAGATTGCTTAAATTTTCTAGAGAATTTTCATTTTGTTTTTTCCGCTATTTGTTCTGCAAGACCATCAGGTTTGGAAAGCCGATATTCAAAATATGCCATATTACTTTTTAATGAAAAAGATAAATGGTTAACGACCCTCCAAAAATTGACGGTTGTCATACAAAGAAAATGGGATTCTTTTTAAATGAAACATGTCCTTCAAGTGCCGGATTTGAAGGACCTGTTTTTCATAATAGAATTTTTGAATATGTTGAATTAACATAATTGAACGCTGTAAGATTCCAGCTTTTAAGCTGGAATTAGTTCACTAATCTTCTTTCTTAAAGTTATAAATTTTAAGATATAATTTATCAGTAGTTTTTATTTTTGCTTTTGGATTTGTCATTAATAATGTTTGATCATTATATCTATTTTTTATGACTCTTTCATTTGTTTTATAAGGAAGATTTACTTTATAATCTATAAATGGATTGTTTTCATAGAAAGTTTTATATTCTTTTATAAAAAGAGTTTCATTATAAATTCCATTTAAATAATTATCTACTACTTTTCTATAAAGAGCGAATCTGATTCTTTCGAAATCTTTGTAGTGGCCATCTCCAGATTTATCCATCAAGAACCATTCACAATGTGCCAATTCATGAGTTATAACATCTAATAAATTACAAAGCTTTACATATTCTTTATTGTCACTAAGATATGATGTATTTGGATTAAATTCTATAAGTAAGGAGTTGCCATTGTATGAAGCTTGACCTTGATACTTAGGATTTATTTTATCAGTAAATTCAATCTTAATTTCTTTTGTTGATGTTTTTGGAAGCTCTTTTCTAATTAGATTTACTGCTTCAATAACAGCTTCATTTGAAAATGAAAAAAGTTTAAATAAACAAAAAATAAAAATCAAGATAAAAGAAAGTTTTTTCATAATCTTCTCCAATATTTAATTTCATAAATATTATAAGTAGATTTATAAAAAAGTTCAATTAATAATTAACTATTGTCACAAAAATATTTATTTATATCAAAAGTTTCTCCAGAATCAATTCTTCCATAAGCAAGTGTGCCACATCCATGTGTGCCAGGGCACGGATCTTGATTATGACATTGAGCCCAGTTCTTTGGTAAATTATCATAGCAAATCAATTTTTCTTCACCAGAATCATATCCTTGACAATTTTGGTTAACGACCCTCCAAAAATTGACGGTTGTCATACAATATGTTGAATTAACTAATCTTCTTTCTTAAAATTATAAACTTTATCATAAAGTTTTTTATTGATTTTGCACATACGGAACTTAATAGGATTACAATA
>CAYFND010000063.1:9247-11408 GCA_964344405.1 uncultured Treponema sp.
TTTCATATGTTCATTATAATAATGATCAAAGTATTTTTGATCATTTTGAGCTATTTTATGAAACTCTTTTACAAATAATAAATCTTCTAATTTCTCTTCTTTTATGTCATTCAAAATTCTATCATATAAGGCAGTCTTTACTGTAAGCATATTTTTTCCATGCCCGATTGTGTTGCATTCGAGATGAGCAATTTCATGACAAATTAGAATTATTGCATTATCACTATAAAGTAACCAAGGATTAAAAGTTAATTTGCATTCAGATAAAGTAGCCCAAGCTACAGCATGTGTATTTTCAATTTTATTTATTTTATTCACTTCTTCTTCAGAAAGAATAATTTTAATATCTTTATTCTTCTTAGATAGATTTGGGCAATAGTTTCTTTGTACAAAAATTATAAATTCTTCGATTGCCTCATTTGAGTAAAATTCGAGAGAATACAAATTAAATAAACATGTAAAAAGGATAGAAATAATTATAAAAAGTTTTTTCATATAGCCTCCATTAAAATTTACATAAGGTTAACGACCCTCCAAAAATTGACGGTTGTCATACAACCATTGTTGATTCAGCAAGTGCCTTTTGGGTTTGTTCAAAAGCAGTTCCTGCAATAGTTCCCGCACCAATACTACCAACGGATGGGCTCATTTCCGTAAAATGAGTATCAACAATATGAGTGTGAGGAATTTTCACTTTATGAGGTCTACACATTTGACCTAAGAACAAAAATTCTTCAGGTTAACGACCCTCCAAAAATTGACGGTTGTCATACCTGTCATCTTCTATCATTATAATACAAATTCATTCTTTTACAACATTATAAAATCATTTATTCCAACTATTTCTTCCTGAGGATCTGGCTCAAACTGATAAAGCCCCATATTACAGAACTGTTTTTCGGTAAGACGTAAGATTCTTACAGTACCACTATCAGGAATATAGTTTTTAATCCTATTTAGATGTTTTTCTGCACCTTTACGGTTATTTGTTATTCGCATAAATACTTCACTTTGAAGCAAAATATATCCATCCTTCACTAAAAATTTTCTCAATTCTGTATAAGCAGCCTTTGTTCCTCTTTTATTTGTTGGATTCAATAAAACCAATATTCTCATTATAACTCTCATTATTCACTTATTACTTCTATTTTCTCTACTGGGAGAATATCAGGCAATTTAATTAAATCTGCATCATTCTGTTCTATTGCAGTCTTAAAACTTTGAATCATAATGTTTATTCCATTTGAAATTGTATTTTTTTCTCCGTTTATCATGCAGGCATTATGTAAAACTAAAGTTAATTGTCTTCTTTGTTCACGACTTAAATTTATTTGTGAAGAAACTATATCATGGGCGACTATATCTACCATAGCTCGCAAAGGTTCAATTAAATCATCAGCAAGATTAAAACCATTAAACGGTCCTTCATGGTGAATACCTATAGCAGGATAAAATCCAGCACAAACTATGTCTCGGATAATTGTATTTCTTATAATTGCATAACCGTAATTTAAAACAGAATTTATCGGATCATCATTACGCCGCACAAGCCCCGGATGAAACTGCTGAAAATATAACTTAGCTGCCATACCTTCGATATTTGCAGGATCTCCGGATTGGACCTGAGATATCATTTGCATTAAATCTCTCGTTCCATCTATTCCGAGTAAAGTAAGACATTTTGCTTGATTCTCTATCTTCTTTTGGATGATTTTTTGCCATATAGCATTCTTGATTTCTATGTTCATATTAAGCTGACTTTTTGCAATGCTTGCATTTCTAACATTAGCATCATAAGGGAGTAAAATACTTGATGGCAAATAATCTTTTCCGATTATTACTACTGCAATCTTATTTTCACTCATGACTGATAATGCCATTGTTGAGATTCTTATATTTGAACCAGTGCAAATGATGAGTTCAAGATCTTCGAGAGGGATAGAAACTCTTTGTTTTTTCTTTGGTTCAATTTGCTGTTCAATTGTTAACTGATTTGACGTTACATGTAATTCACTTGGTTGTGTTATTTCTAAAATTCTAAATCCTTCCATGACAAAAGAATAACACGAAGCTTTCTAAAAGACAAAAAAAAGACTGCCGGTTTCCCGGGGCCACTGAAAAAGGTCTCTAATTTTAAGGCCTGAAATAAAAAGCCAGATTT
>CAYFND010000064.1:0-11366 GCA_964344405.1 uncultured Treponema sp.
ATCTAACAGGATTTGTTAAATGTAGGATTGCATCCCATTTAATTTCTTCACCATCAACCGCTTCTTTTCCTGTAACATTACTAAAAAGTGTGATTTTTGGATTATTGAATTTAACATCTTTAATTGCTTCTTTAAAATTATCAGCAGCTTCTTGCATCAACGGACAATGGAAAGGACCTGCAACAGAAAGTCTTAAAGCCCTTCTTGCTCCAGCTTCTTTAAAAGCAACTTCAGCTTTTGCAAGACCGTCAAATGTTCCACTAACAACAGTTTGAACAGAACTGTTCAAGTTTGCAGCATAAACATCATCAATTTGATTTGCAATCTCCATTACTTTTTCAACAGGAAGACCGATTATAGCGCTCATTCCTGGAGCATGACCTGCATTTTCTGTAGCAATTTTTTCACAAACAGACTGCATAATCAAACCACGTTTTCTAACAACTTTTATTACATCTTCAAAAGATAAAACACCTGCAGCATACAAAGCAGGAAATTCACCAAGACTAAAACCCATTACAGCTGAAGGAGTGATTCCTTTTGATTCAAGAACTTTCATTACGATAAGAGAAGCTGCTGTAATTGCCAACTGGCTGTTATCGCTTCTACTTAATTCCGACATTTCTGTTTCCCACAAAAGATGAGCCATATCTACACCGGAAATTTTTGAAATTTCATCCAACATAGTTCTAGCTTCAGGATTTGCATCACAAATATCTTTAATCATGCCCGGAACTTGGGCTCCTTGTCCTGGAAATAAAAAAGCATACTTATTCATCTTGCGTTTTCCTTCTTAATTCTTTTTTATGACATTTTTTTATATTTTGTCATTAAATAGAATAATATATTTTCGTTTTTTGTCAATATAAGGGCTTTGTAGATTATATTATTTATTTTCAATTTGAATATCGCCTTGTAAAAGCACTATTTTTCACTTATAATTAACTTCACAAAATCACATGCTATTATAGGTGGGAAGCTAATGGCTTATGTAAAAAAACTCTTTGAACAAAATTTCATTCAATACGCAAGTTATGTCATCCGTGATAGAGCTATTCCAGAACTAACTGACGGTTTAAAACCTGTACAACGCAGAATCATCCATACTTTGATTAAAAACGATGACGGACGCTTCACAAAAGTTGCAAATGTAGTCGGAAAGGTAATGGCATACCATCCTCATGGAGATGCTTCAATTTACACAGCTTTAGTCAATCTTGCTAATAAAAATCTTTTTATCGACAGGCAGGGAAACTTTGGAAACTTGTACACCGGTGATGAAGCCTCAGCACCGCGTTATATTGAATGCCGGCTAAATCCTATAACAAAAGAAATCCTTAATTCAAATAAAAAAATCACACCTTATCGCGAGACTTATGACAGCAGGGACGTTGAACCGATCGCTTTTGCAGCAAAACTTCCGCTAGTCCTAATTTTGGGTGCAGAAGGAATTGCTGTTGGAATGAACACAATTATTCTAAGCCACAACATTCATGAAGTTATTGATGCAGAAAGAAAATGCCTCCAAGGTAAAAAGTTTGCCCTTTATCCAGATTTTGCAACCGGCGGATTGATTGATGTTTCTGCATATCAAGACGGAAAAGGAAAAATCATAACTAGAGCCAAAATGGATTTAAGTGATGAAAAGAAAATCACAATTACAGAGCTTCCGTACGGTTCAACAACAGAATCTTTAATGGATTCGGTGGAAAAAGCTGCAAAGAACAACAAGATTAAAATTGCTTCAATAAATGATTTCACTTCGGATAAAGTTAATATAGAAATAAGGCTACCACGCGGTGTTTATTCAAAGGACGTTGTTGATTCTCTTTATGCCTTCACAGATTGCGAACAAACTGTTTACTGCAACCTCCTTGTTATAAAGGACAACATGCCGGTTCAAATGACTTGTACAGAAGTAATTCAACATCATGCAAAACAACTTACTGATATTTTAAGAAGGGAGCTTGAACTAGAAAAATCTGAGCTTTTGGAAAAGCTTCACCTTAGAACGATTGAAAGAATTTTTGTTGAAGAGCGTATTTATAAAGATATAGAAAACAAACGTACCGAAGAAACTGTAATTAAAGCTGTAAAAGACGGATTCAAGCCTTTCAAAAAAGAATTGATCAGGGAGATTACAGACGAGGATGTAGACCACCTGTTGAAAATTCCAATCAGAAGAATCTCTTTATATGATATGAATAAGAACAAGCAAGAAGTAATTGCCATCAACGCCCGTTTAAAAGAAATTGAATACCTCTTGAAACACCTTGTTGATTACGCCCTTTCGTATCTTGATGGAATAGAAAAGAAGTTGAGTGATGAACATACAAAGCGCAAGACAAAAATTGTTAATATAAATACAGTTGATGTAAAATCAGTTGTAAAACGCGACACTCCTTTAAAATATGATGCAAAAACTGGATATTTGGGAGTTTCTGTTCCAGGTGGCGAAGAATTATTCAAAGTTACACCTTACGACAAGGTTCTTTATGTTAGAAAAAGCGGTATTTATTCAGTTTCTGAATGTCCGGACAAGATTTTTGTAGGCCCTTCAATGTGGTATTGCGTTCTGGCTGATAAAGAAAGCCTTTCAAAAGTTCTTTTTACAGTTTTGTACCGTGATCCAGAAACTCAATTTATCTACATAAAAAGATGCAAAGTTCAATCATACATTATGAACAGGGATTATTTCTTTGCACCGGACGGAATGGAAATTCTTCACATAGACACAAGGAAGAATTTTTCTTTCAAATTAAATTATGTAAAGAAGCCGAGGGTGAAGATTCTAACAGAAACCTTTAAAACAGACGTTTATGAAGAAAAATCAATAAAGGCAAAAGGTGTCAGAGTTATTGCAAAAGAAACTTCAACAGTTGAGGTTTTGTAATCAAACATGAACATTCTTTCAAAATATGTTTGCACAGAACAAAATATCAAGAACTCGCGTTTTCTTTCTGAATTGATTCCTTGCAACACTCAAAAAGATGCAAGGGAAATTCTGAAAGCTCAAAAAATAAAATACAAAGACGCAACCCACGTAGTTCACGCATTTATCCTTGGTGAAAGCGCGGAAATTAACGGAATGAGCGATGACGGCGAACCTTCAGGAACTGCAGGAAGACCAATTCTTGACATCTTAAAAGGAAGCGGCACGTCAAACCTTATCCTAACTGTAACACGGTGGTTCGGCGGAACTTTACTTGGAACAGGCGGACTTGTAAAGGCATATGGAAGTTCGGCAAAGCAAGTTCTAGAAAAAGCAAGATTGGAAAACGCCATAGAGGAGTTTGTTCCAAAAACTGACGTTCTTTTCACCACAGACTATGATCTATACAAATTGATAAAACTTCAAATGAAGGATTTCACACTTTTTAATATTAAAGAAAACTTTGGAACTGATATTTCTATCCATTGCCAGATTAAATCAATTGAATTTGAAGCCTTTGCATCCTTGCTGAAGAATCTTTCTAAAGGAAAAATAATCTTACAATAAACAAATCTACAAAGAAATTGCTGTATTCAACAAAGCAACAGCCTCAACAACTTCTTCTTTTTTCAATCCAGAATAGTTCACAATAATCGTATGATTTAAATCCTCGCTTATTACACCTGAATAATATTGTGAGACAAAGGCAATTTTTAACCCCACCGACGCCCCTTTTTTCATCAATTCCTCATCACTAATATCTGTTGAAAGATGTAATAAAAAATGCAATCCAGAATCCTCTTCTAGTACAGTGCAAATCTTGTTCAACTCCGATTTTTTAATCTCTAAAAGCATTTGGTTTCTTATTTCTTTATAATAATTCCTCATTCGGTTTATGTGCTTTTCAAAATATCCCAGAGAGATGAACAAAGACAGAGCGTACTGCTCAAAAGAAGAGACTGTTGATGAATAAAATCCAAGTTTTTCATAGAATCTTTCCATCAAAGCTGGAGGCAGAACCATGTAGCTTATGCGAATTGTAGGCGAGATTGTCTTTGTAAAAGTGTTCATGTAGATAACTTTTCCACCAACATCAACCACCTGAAGAGGCGGAATCGGTTTTCCGTTCATTCTGAATTCGCTGTCATAATCATCTTCAATTATAAACCTGCCTTCATTTTTGTTCGCCCAGCTTAAAAGTTCATAACGCCTGCTGATCGGAGTAACAATTCCCGTCGGAAAATGATGGGACGGCGAAATATGCACAATGTCAGCCTTGGCATCCTCAAGTTCGCTGACTTTCACACCGTCATCATCCAAATTGATTTTTTTACAGACTACGCAATTACTCTCATATACCTGCGCTATTTTTTTATAACCTGGATTTTCAATTGCATAAACTTTTTCCTTTCCAAACAGTTGAATTATCAAACCATACAAATATTCATTTCCAGAACCAATTATAATTTGATTCGGTTCAACATTCATATTCTTAAATTGATGCAGATAATCAGCAATCGCCGCCCGCAATTCGTATACACCGCCACAAGGTTGTTTTTGTAAAAGTTCCACTTCCTTCTGAACAAGCACCTGCCTTAAAAGCTTTGACAATATGGAAAAAGGAAACATTTTTGAATTCAACGAATTATTCGCAAGATTGATTTTGAATTCCTCAGCTTCAGCTGTAAATTTCCTTCTGGGTATATAAGATTTTTGATCATTCTGGTATTGCAGGTTGTTCTTTATCTCACTAACAAAGAAACCCTTTTTTTCAAGAGAATAAATGTATCCTTCTGACTGCAGCTGGGCGTATGCGCTTTCTACAGTGACAACGCTGATTCCAAGATTTGTTGCAAAAGCACGCTTGGAAGGGAGCTTCATTCCACTTTTCAATTTGTTTTCAATGATATCGTTCTTAATGCACTCATACAGATAAATATATATTTTTTTTGAACCAATATTGTCAAAAGAATACGTCAACATCAAAAACCTCTTTATATTTTCATGTAGATTCTGGTATTACTATATTTTATCTTTTTGAATATTTCAATAAGGTCAAATAATAAGTATCATCTCACCATAAACACATAGGAAACAAAACTGTTCCAAGAATGACAGTTTTTGGAAGAAATATGAACGAAGAGCAATACAAATTGAACAGGGAACTAGCCCAGATGTTAAAGGGCGGAGTCATCATGGACGTAACAAGTCCTGAACAGGCAAAAATTGCAGAAGGAGCCGGAGCATGTGCGGTTATGGCACTAGAGCGGATTCCCGCTGACATCCGGGCTGCAGGCGGCGTTTCCAGAATGAGCGACCCAAAGATGATCAAGGGGATTCAAGACGCTGTTTCAATTCCTGTAATGGCCAAATGTAGAATCGGACACTTTGTTGAAGCCCAGATTTTACAAGCGATTGAAATTGACTACATTGATGAAAGCGAAGTCCTTTCACCAAGTGACGACATCTATCATATAAATAAAAGAGACTTTTCTGTTCCATTTGTTTGCGGAGCAAAAGATTTGGGTGAGGCACTGCGCAGAATCAATGAAGGAGCGTCAATGATCAGGACAAAGGGCGAACCTGGAACCGGCGACGTTGTTCAAGCCGTAAAGCATATGCGAAAAATCAACAGCGAGATTTCTAAAATTGTCGCATTACGTGAAGACGAACTTTTTGAAAAAGCCAAGGAGCTTTCTGTTCCATACGAACTCATTGAATTTGTCCGCACAAATAAAAAGCTTCCTGTTGTAAACTTTGCAGCCGGAGGAATTGCAACACCAGCTGACGCCGCCTTGATGATGCAGCTTGGAGCTGAAGGCGTCTTCGTCGGTTCTGGAATATTCAAATCCGGCAACCCAGAAAAAAGAGCCTCAGCAATTGTTCAAGCTGTAACAAATTATACAGACGCCAAATTGATCGCTTCAATCTCTGAAGACTTGGGAGAAGCCATGGTCGGCATAAACGAACAAGAAATCGAACTTCTTATGGCAGAACGAGGCAGATGACATGAAAATTGGAGTGCTCGCCCTGCAGGGAGCTTTTATTGAACACGAGCGAATGCTAAATAAATTGGGGAAAAGTTGTCTTGAAATTCGCAACAAAGAAGATGCAGAAAAAGATTTTGACGGATTGATCCTACCCGGCGGTGAAAGCACAGTCCAACGGAAACTTCTTCATGAACTGAACATTTTTTCTATTCTACAAAAAAAGATTCTTTCCGGACTTCCAGTTTTGTCCACTTGTGCCGGAGTGATTCTACTTGCAGAAAGTATTTCTAATGATAGAAACACAACTTTTAGGACTATACCAATAACTGTAAAAAGAAACGCCTACGGAAGGCAGCTTGGCAGCTTTCATGATGAAGGAGAAATCAAAAATATAGGCCTGTTTCCTATGGAGTTTATACGGGCGCCGATAATTCAAGAAGTTTCCAGCGATGTAGAGATTTTATCGACAACAAAAGGAATCATCAGCGGTGTGAAATATAAAAATCAATTAGGTTTTACTTTTCATCCAGAGCTTACAGAAAATCCTTCTGTTCATGAATATTTTATCTCTTTGATTTGATTTACAGGATTTCCATCAAACCTTTCAAGGAACCGCACAAATTCCATAACAAAGGTTTGATTTCTTCTGTTGGTTGAATTCTGTCAGGAATCATTATTGTTCGTAAACCGGCTGCATAAGCACTTTTTATTCCATTCGGACTGTCTTCAACAGCTACACAATCTTCCGCACCAAGGTTTAACGATTTATATGCCATCTGATAGATTTCTGGATTAGGTTTGCTATGAACAACCATATCACCAGTTGTCAATGTTTCAAAATAAGAAAGTACACCCACGCTGTTCAATTGTCGTCGTACAGTGTCCCCTTTTGTAGAAGAAGCCAAAGCTATTCTATATTTTTGCTTCAAATAATCCAAAGTTTCTTTTACATAAGGCAAAAGTGGAATTCCTGTTGTGTTTTCAGTTTCATGAAATTTAGCAATTGATTTATTTGTGAACAATTCTGAATCAAAATCCTGCCCATATAATTTCTTCAGTATGATTTTTGTATCAGTAGTATTTCTACCCCTGCATTCATTCATAGCAAGATTTATATTAGGAATGTTCATCTCTTGTGCAATTCCTTCCCAGATTCTATCACATAAAGATTCTGAATCAAGAATTACACCGTCCATGTCAAAAATAACAGCCTTTATATTCTGCAT
The DNA here is from genome assembly GCA_964344405.1 of uncultured Treponema sp. GTDB lineage: Bacteria > Spirochaetota > Spirochaetia > Treponematales > Treponemataceae > Treponema_D. Next base: position 7,149 of record CAYFND010000064.1, read on the forward strand.
ATTCGTTTACATTTTTGAAAGATACTTTTGAAGAATTTCAGTTGCCTGTTTAGGATTAGCCTTTCCTTTTGAAAGTTTCATAACTTGACCCATCAACCAACCTAGAACATTTGTTTTTCCGTTTTTATAATCTTCAACAGCTTTTTCATTAGCTTTTAGAACATCTTGAACGATTTTATCAATCTCACCTTCATCGCTTACAATTTCAAAGCCTTTTTCTTTAATAATTTCAGAAGGTTTCTTAGAAGTCTTCATCATTTCTTCAAAAACGTCTTTTCCCTGCTTGCTAGTAATCTTGTTTTCTTCCAAGGCGTTCGCCAATTCTGTAATATGCTCTGGAGTAATTTGAATATCACCAATAGACTGCTTCTTCTCATTCATAACAGCCAGCAATTCAGACAAAATCAAATTGGCAACTCTTTTCGGACTTCTAGAATTTTTTGCAGCTTCTTCAAACCACAAAGCGAATTCCCTTGTAGAAGTCAAAGTTTCTGCATCAAAATCACTTAAAGCATATTCCTTCTTAAACCTTGTTCTTTTTGCTTCTGGAAGTTCGCCAACTTTACTTTTTGCATTAGCAATCAATTCTTCACTTACACTAAAAGGCTTGATATCTGGTTCAACGACAAACCTATAGTCTACAAAAGAATTCTTTGTACGCATTATGTTTGTAACGCCTTTTTCTTCGTCCCAATTCATTGTGTTTTTAAAACCAGGGTTGAATTCCTGCCTGTCATTTTGGAATTCTTCAAGCTGACGTTTTGCTTCATAAGTACAAGCATCTTTAATCGAGCGGAAAGAGTTCAAGTTCTTAATTTCAGAAATTGGTGTATGATATAATTTTCCATCTTCCCAAACATTCAAGTTGATATTGGCATCACACCTCATGTTTCCTTCTTCAAGATTACCATTTGTTACTTTTACATAACGTAAAATCTCTTGAACAGTCTGCATGAACAAAGCGGCCTCATCAGGAGAAGTCATATCTGGTTTTGTAACGATTTCAATCAACGGAGTTCCGCAGCGGTTATAATCAATATAAGAATGGGCGCCTTGAAGGTGAAGGGATTTTCCTACATCCTCTTCCAAGTGGATACGCTCTATTCGAATCCTTCTATATTTATCATCAATAATACAGTTCTTACCAATAAAATTATTTGGACGGAACATTTTTCCACCAGGACGCTCATCTTCTTGATAATGAATGAAAGGTAAATCGACATAACCATCTGTACAAAGAGGCAGATCATATTGAGTAATCTGGTAACCTTTTGCCAAATCAGGATAAAAATAATGCTTTCTATCAAATTTAGTAAATCTTGCGATATTACAATTCAAAGCCTGGCCCGCAACAGCACCAAGTTCAACATAACCTTTACTCACACGAGGCATTGCTCCAGGAAGTCCTAAACAAACTGGACAAACACGTGTATCTGGCATTCCTCCATATTTATTTTCACAGGCACAAAAAGCTTTTGTTTTAGTTAAAAGCTGAGTATGAATTTCACATCCAATAACAATTTCCCACTTATCAATCATAGCAATTCCTCTTAATCGAATGAATAATTATAACAAAAAAAACTTCATGACTCAATACAACGGTCAGAATTAGATTTTGAATTATAAAACAGAAAGGTATCTGTCTCCAGTATCAGGAAGCAAAACAACGATGTTCTTTCCTTCATATTGTTCTTGTTCAGCAAGTTGAATTGCAGCACATAAAGCGGCACCGCTGGAAATACCGACAAGGATTCCCTCACTTTTAGCCAAAGTCCTCACCATTTCTGGAGCTTCTTCATTACCAATCGTAATTATTTGATTCAAGATTGATTGATCCAAAACTTTAGGAATAAAATTGGCTCCAATTCCCTGCAATTTATGAGGACCGGCCTTTCCTTTTGACAACAAAGGAGAAGTTTCCGGCTCAACACCAACAATTTGAATCTCTTTATTCTTGCCCTTTAAAAATCTACCTGTACCAGTAATTGTTCCGCCTGTTCCAATACCTGCGACAAAAGCATCAATCTTTCCATCCATATCAGCCCAAATTTCCGGACCTGTAGTTTTTTCATGGGCCTCTGCATTCACCGGATTATCAAACTGAGAAGGAATGTATGTATGTTCATATTTTTTTGCCAACTCTTCTGCTTTTTCAACAGCACCAGCCATTCCTTTTGAACCTTCTGTTAAAATAATTTCTGCACCATAAAGTTTTAAAAGTTTGATTCTTTCCGCACTCATTGTTTCCGGCATTGTCAGAATAATTTTAATACCGTAACTAGCCGCAACAGCCGCAAGTCCAATCCCTGTATTTCCACTGGTCGGTTCAATTATTACAGAATCTTTTGATAAAAGACCTTTATTCAAGGCGTCTTCAATCATCGCCTTTCCAATTCTATCTTTTGCACTTCCAGCCGGATTCAAATATTCCAACTTTGCATAAATGTTTCCCTTAAGGTCAAACATCTTCTTTATATTATTCAATTCTAACAGAGGTGTTCTTCCAACCAAATCTGATATACAATTTGCAGCTTTCATTTTAATCTCTCCATGCGTCATATTTATCGCATTCTAATATTTTTCTTGCATTCAAAACTCTTTCTTCAGAAGGAGAATCTGTGTCTTTTAAAACATAATCCAAGCCCATATCCTTATATTTTATAGCTCCAAGTCCATGATAAGGCAGGATTTCAACTCTTTTGACATTTGAAAGAGTGCGGATAAAATCACGGGTTTGAGTTAGATATTCATCATTATCTGTAATGCCGGGAACAAGGACGTGCCTAATCCAAATAGGCTTTTTAATTTCATCAAGATAGCGGAACATTTCAATTATGTTTTTTCCAGTATGCCCCGTAAGCTTTATATGTTCATCTTCGTTTATATGTTTGATATCCATAAGAAGAATGTCTGTAACTTCCATCAATTTCTTGAATTTCTCAAACCATTCACCTTCTTTTGTAAAAGGACCGCCGGCAGTATCAATACAAGTGTTGATTCCCATCTCTTTTGCTTTTTGAAAAAGTTCAAGTAAAAAATCAATTTGAAGCAGAGGTTCACCACCGCTAACTGTTATTCCACCTTTAGCATCCCAATATGATTTACAAGTTATAGCTTCTTTTAATAATTCGTCCGCACTATAAAGTTTACCTTTATTCATATCCCAAGTGTCTGGATTATGGCAATATTTACAACGTAATGGACAACCTGATAAAAAAATTATAAATCTAACTCCAGGTCCGTCTACAGAGCCAAATGATTCCAATTGATGAACATATCCTTGCATGTTTTTTCCTATAAATAAAAGTAAATCTGTTTTCTACTCTTTTAGAAAACAAAAAAGCCGTTACAAAAAGTAACGGCTTTTTAATTTTTATAAATCAGCTATTACAGACTTGCGTGGCAAGTACGAGCAATAACATCATCCTGTTGTTCTTTAGTAAGGTTGATGAATGTTACAGCGTAAACTGATACACGAACTGTGAAGTTAGCATATTCTAGTTTTTCTGGATGAGCTTGGCAATCCTTAAGTTTTTCAACACCGAATACGTTTACATTCAAGTGGTGAGAACCTTGATCAAAATATCCGTCAAGAACATTTACAAGGTTGTCAATTCTTTCGTTTTCATCATGTCCCAAAGCACTTGGGTTGATTGTCTGAGTATTAGAAATACCGTCCAATGCATATTCATAAGGAACTTTAGCTACAGAGTTCAAAGATTTTACCAAACCTTTTGTTTCTGCACCGTATGAAGGGTTAGCTCCTGGTGAGAATGAATCATGAGCTTTTCTTCCATCAGGCAAAGCACCAGTTGCTTTTCCGTATACAACATTTGATGTAATTGTAAGGATAGAAGTAGAAGGTTCTGCATTACGATATGTAGGATATTTTCTAATTTTTGTCATAAATGTTTTTAACAACCAAACTGCAATTTCGTCAGCTCTGTCATCATCTTGACCATAGCGTGGGAAGTCACCTGTAATTTCAAAGTCCTTTGAAAGACCTTTTTCATCACGAATAACTTTTACTTTTGCATATTTGATTGCAGAAAGTGAATCAACAACGTGAGAGAAACCAGCGATACCAGTAGCAAATGTACGGCGAACGTCAGTATCAATAAGAGCCAATTCAGCAGCTTCATAGTAATATTTATCATGCATGTAGTGAATTGCGTTCAAAGTATTTACATACAAATCAGCAAGCCATTCTAGCATAAC
>CAYFND010000065.1:0-10923 GCA_964344405.1 uncultured Treponema sp.
GTCAAGCCCGCCACCGGTTAAGTGCGTTGTTAGATTGACGCCTTCGGCGCCGAAGAAAGGGGAAGAATAAAAGATAAAATTGCTGAATAACAAAAAGTGCTTTATAATTTAGAATAACGGCGTTGCCGTCATGCAATTAATATTTCTTGATCTAGAAGGAGTTTATTATGGCGAATGGAAAGTACAGATCGATTGTAAAACTGGATTTTCAGTATGCACACAGATTTATGAATTATCAAGGAGAAGCAAGTTATCTTCATGGGCACTCTGGTTATTTGACCTTAGAAATTGAAGGTGATTTGGATAAAAGCAATTATGCTTATCCTGTAAAAGAGGCTCAAAAATTAGCATGGTCCGTTGCTGATAATTTCCATCATGGAACAATTTTTCAAGAAGGTGATCCGTTGCTTGATCTTGTATTGCAAGGATATGAAAAAACTGGCATGAAGGGAACCACAAATAGATTTGGTCCACCTGCAAAAGCACTTAATCATGCATTGGTAAAATCTTATCCAGAAAGCAGAGTTTCTGTTAGCACGGGACCATCTACTTGTGAATGGTTTTGTACGGTTTTCTATGAATTGTTGAAAGACAAGCTGAATATCAAGAAGATAGAGTTCCGTTCCTCCTCATTAAATTGCGCTTCAATGGAATTTTAGTAAGCAAAGTTACCTAAGAAAAATATACAATAAGAAGTAGGTTTTCTATATATCTATTTCTTATTGTATAAAAAGGATAAATTGACATTTATAAGAAAATGATTTAAATCAATAAACAAGTAGTTATAGTAATTAATTTAAGAGAATTTTGTATTGAGAAAAATGATGAATGTAAGTAATAAAACATTATGTTTTATTAAAAAATAATCAATGTGTACTTATTCATCAACATCCTTCGACTCCAATCAGCTCAATAAATATTACTGGAATATTTGAATAAAAATCGAATCTAACAACTGCTTCAACTTGACAATTCCTGTTGTCATGGTTTGTGGACGCCCGCACTGGGGCGCTTATCGTTGATAAGTAAAATCCCAAACATGTTTTCAAAAAAATGGAGATTTTTATGAAAGGTTTTATTTTAACTTTAGTAGGTGACATTCTACTTATCAATGGTGCAATCATCAGTACCATTGGAAGCAAGCTGGTTGGAACTCCAGGTTCTTCCAATATTCCTCTACAAACTGTTCTCAGCGGTTCCTTTGGAGGTACGGCATTGACATTTCTTATACTTGCGTGCGAAGTCATTTTGACTGGTTTAGTATTCAGTATTATTGGCTTGATTGGAAATATCAAAAGGAACGAGAAAAAAGTGTTCAATGTTTTGGGAATCCTTCTGGGGGCTCCGCTGATATTGTTGTCAGCAGCTTTGGCCTAATTATTTTAAGGACATGTTATGAAATTAAATCGATATGTTTTTATTCTAGTCAACTTAATTCTTCTTGTATTTTCTTCTTGTAAGAGTACGGAGAAAAATTCAGCAAACAATGCTGTACAAACACTTGCTCAGAAAACGCTTGGAAATAGAAGTGGCACAATTGTAGTGATGAAAGCAGAAAGCAATGAGATAATCGCCTTGGCTACAAATCAAAATCCAGAAACTCTTTATTCTGCAGGGAGTTTGTCTTATTTGCCAATAGTAAAATTCCTGCTGGAAGAAAAAAGTTTTTCGCAGGATTCTAAAATAGTATGTAATGGGTCAACTGAGATAAATGGTAAAAAGATAAGCTGCAGTGCAGTGGCTGGGCATGGCAATATTTCCCTGAAAGATGCGTTCGCAAAAACATGTGATGTTTTCTTTGCAGAAAATATTCATAATTTGGATTCAGACTCATTGCTAAAAACGACGGAACAATTCAACTTTGAAATTTCTGATAAGTCATGGCTTCTTAATCCGTATAATAATGCAAAAACAAGTCCTCTTGAAATGGCACAAATGATGGCTTCAATATGTAAAGACGATTCAAATACAGGGGAAACATTAAAAGATTTGCTCCGTTATCGGGTAACGAATGGGAATCCTCAAGTTCCTTTGAAAAATGATTCTGTACAGATTGCAGGAACTGTTGCAACGGCTGAAGTCTCTGAAATCAAAACCTCCGGCAAATGGAATTCCTGGTGTGTCGTTTATGCACCATATAATGAATCCGTAAAAGAGCAGATTGTGGTTTCTGTTTTGATTGATGCAAATAATGATTGGGAATGGTACGCACCTTATGCGGCAAATATAGTAATGCAAGGATACTTCAATAACCAAAGTTACGAGGAAGCGGTTATAGAATTGGGATTTTCAGAAAAATTTGAGAAATAGCCTTGTAATTCTTACTGAATGGAACGGCAAAAAATGTTTATACAACAACTAAACGTAAAAAATCGTAGAATAACCACATAACAAAGGTTCGTATCCGACAGGCAGTCAAGCTGCCTGCGGTACAACCAGTTGTTATGTGGACGCCCGCACTGGGGCGCAAATTTTATATATAATTAAAGAGGAAAGAAATGGACTTTAAAAATGAATATGTTGGCCAAATCATAACAATCTTAAAAAATGAGCAGAAAACTGTAAATCCATCTGTTATTACACAAAAACTTGGTTGGAACAAGGATAAAATTGACGAAGTATGTAATTTATTTTCTGTAAAATCATTTGTTGAAATTTTACGAAAGATTGATGGAATCAAAGTTGAAAAGGATAAGCATGGGACAGCCTATGTTACCCTTGGAGGAAAAACAAATGATTCATTCTCGTCTAAACAAGTAACAAATAATGAAAACTCAACACAGAACCTTAGGAAAAGAATTGAACATCTTCTAAATTTGCTTAACAGTGGCCTTTATGAAAAAGAAGAAGCCATTCGGCTTGCATTGTTAAGTGCTGCTGCTGGCGAAAGTATTTTCTTTCTGGGACCTCCAGGAACTGCAAAAAGTATGATTTCATCTAGAATTCATCACGCATTTAAAGAAGGTACAAAATATTTTGAGTATTTGATGAATGAGTTTTCTACTCCGGATGAGATTTTTGGTTCTGTAAAACTAAAAGGTCTTGATGAAGGAATTTATGAAAAGAATACAAACGGATATCTTCCGGAAGCAAATGTAGCTTTTCTTGATGAAATATGGAAAAGTGGGCCGGCTATTTTAAATACCCTTTTGACTATTATAAATGAGAAGAAATTACGTAATGGTGACAAGGTTGATAAAGTGCCTCTTCAAGTTCTCCTTGCGGCTTCCAATGAACTTCCAAAAGAAAAAGCTGGTCTTGAAGCGCTTTACGACAGATTTATTATCCGCACAATGGTAAATCCTGTTTCAATGGATAATGAAGAATCATTCTTTGCTTTGTGCGAAAAATCAGGAAAAGAACATGTAGCTCCTGAAAACATGAAATCGAATCTCTTAACAATTGAAGAAGTTCAAAATTGGTCAGAAAAAATTAATGAGGCTGCTTTAACAGATAATATCAAAGAAGTAATAATGGAAATTCGCCGGGAACTTGAAGTAAAAAATCAGGAGAAAAATCGCGAAGAAAAAGAAAAATACTATGTTTCTGACCGAAGATGGAAAAAAATAATTCACCTATTAAAGACATCAGCATTTCTGTGTGACCGTGAAGAAGTAGATTTAATGGATTTGCAGCTTATAACTTACTGCATTTGGAACACGCCAAAGCAGAGAGAAGAAGTAAAATCAATTGTAAAAAAAATAGTTCAGGAACACGGTCTTGAGTGCACGACGGCTATTGATGATATTGAGCAGCAAATTAAGGTATTTAAAACAGATGTAGATTCGACCTGGTACAAAAGAGTTGAACAACTTACTCATGAAGAACCAGTTGAAAAGAAGATTGGAGGAAACAGAATCTTTTATGAGGTAGAGAATAATAATCAAAACATCTTATACATCTCAAAAAACTGTATTGATGATGATTATTATGCACGTAATTATCAACGCCGCTTTTATTACTGTACCGATGATTTAAATCTCAGAGATCTTCGTACTATTGATTACTATCAAAAAATTGAAAACAACTTTATTATGACTAATAGAAATCACTCATCTCCTACAATTAAAATAAAAACTAAGACGGTCGTAGATAAGAAAGCTAGTCTCGTAAAAGATACTGTAATCTTTAATAATGCAACAGTTTATTCCGCAACAAAAGAAAAATTCGATACCGAAATATATATTCCTATCTCAAACTCAATTGAAAAAGAATTGAAAAACCTTGATGACTTCCGTTCAAAAATCGAAAAACCTTATGACGAGAATCTTTTTGCTGATAAATCTTTTAAGGATGTTATAAGTTCTAAAATAGAAGAAGAAAAAAAGAAACTCGAAGATGCAAAACTTGAGTTGGACAAACAGAAGAACCGTTATGAAAAATAAAGTTTCTGATCGTTCACGGGAGTTCTCTCAGCAAACATTGCAACTAATTGAAGATATACAGACAAAATACAAATCTTTGCCTGTATATGAAAAACTCTCAAAAGAAGAAAATGACGCTCTTCTTTTCAATATAATTCAACTTGGAAATGCTGTTGCGGCTATAAAATATAAAAAATTCTCGTTTTATAATGATGCAGTAAAATTTGCAAGAAACGATATTGCTCATTCTACAAAAAATAATCCTGTATCATTCAATGAGATTTACAAGAATGTATTCAGCTGGCTAAATACTGCAAAACTAGAATTGTCTGAAAATATTGAAAAATCTTATTCTCAAAACAAAGATATTCGCCGTGAAGAAAAATTTGGAACTGCATTCAGTACCGAAGAAAAAAGAAAAAGTTTTGTAGACTCTATTCAAAGTTCCTACTGTAATGGAAAATTTCATTCAAAGTTTAATGACAAAAAAGAAAATGCTCTCAGCGAGGCTGCACATTCTGTATTAAAACCAAGTGATTCTAATCAGAAATCGCTTCTTGATTTTGCAAAAACACAAACATCCTTGGAAGAATCAATCAAAAAAGAAATTGTAGAATGGACTGAAAAAACAAATAAGATTCTGGAAAAAGAAAATCCTTTTGTTGAAGAGGCTGTTTTTAATCAGCAAATTTCTAAGGTTTCTTCACAAGAGCTGAAAAAGGAAATCAACAAGTATATTTCTGCTTATAACAATATTCCTTCCATAAAAAATTTCAACCCTAATATTGATTTGGACTTTTATAAGTCTTCATTTGAAGAAAACATATCAACAGAGAAAAAGAAAAAATCAGAAAAGAAAATTGTAGAAGACAATGAAATCCTTTCACGCAATTTGAAAGCAGAAATGCAAAAAGAACTAAGCCGAAGAAAAACAAATTGGGAACTTGCTCAGATTGAGAAAGCGCAAAAGAAACTCTTAAAAGAACTGTATGAAAAAATTGAAAAGTTTAGGAAAATATTTGAACGGTTAAAATCTTTTACAAAAAAATTCGGGCGTCTCTGGGATTTTGCGCAGGGGGAACTAAATGACAATGGATTTGATGTTTTAGAAAAATACGCAGAACTTTTAGAAAATGACGAAGGTTTAACTGCTCTTGCAGAAATGATAGGTCGTCACCATGATGAAGAAATAAAGTATCATAAAGAGTTGCGTTCAAAAATTGTTGTAGAAACTGTCTATAATCCAGAACCAGCTTATAAAGGAGAAATTGCAGGATTACAGCTTTCAGATTCTCTGCAAGATGCCTTACCATCTGAATTAGCCTTATACAGCAATCCTTCATCACGGAAAATTTTTAAGATGAAATATGCCCAAAAGCAGCTCTTGTCTTATTCATATACAAGAAATATTGAATATAAAAAATCCCATGAAGCAACAGAAGAAGTTGAAGTTGGAGAAACAACTGAGAAAAAAGGACCGATGATTATATGCGTCGATACATCAGGTTCTATGCAGGGAACACCCGAAAGAGTTGCTAAAACTGTAGCATTCGCATTAGCTCAGAAATCGCTTGAAGAGGAACGAGGTTGCTACCTGATTTCTTTTTCTACTGAAATAGAAACTATGGACTTAAGTTCGTTTAACTCTACAGAGGGAATAACAAACTTGGTAAAATTCTTGCGTATAAGTTTTAATGGCGGAACTGATGCAAATCCTGCTCTTGAATATTCTGTAAAACTTTTAAAAGAAAAAGATTGGAAAAATGCAGATGTTCTGATGATTTCTGATTTTGTAATGGGTGATTTAGGTTCTGAATTAGAAGGAAAAATAAAGGCTCAAAAAGAAAAAAAATGCCGTTTTTTCAGCCTTGCAGTAACAGGCAGTGGAAATAACGAAGTTATTTCAGTCTTTGACAAAAACTGGATTTATGATATAAACGCAAAAGATTCTGGTGCAAAACTTATAAGACAACTAGAAGAAATAAAAAACACATAACAAGAAGTTCAAAGCCGACACAGGCTCAAGGCCTGTGCGGTTTAACTAAATGTTAGGTTGATGGCTTACGCCACTTATTGTCAATAAGATAAATCTTCCAGCATATTTTCGACTAAAGGAAATAAAATCGTGGAGGATTTTATGTCAGAAACTAAAAAATGTATTGACTGTGGTGAAGAAATTTCTGTAAATGCTGAAATTTGTCCTAAATGTGGTGTGCGCCAAATGCAACCTACAGAAAGTAAATTCTGTAAGGATTGTGGAGCTAAAATTCCAAAAAAAGCTGAAATTTGTCCAAAATGTGGTGTACGACAAATGAATTCTGTATCTTCAACGTTGGCAAACATAAAAACAGATAAGAATAAAACTGTTGCAGGTGTTCTTGCATTACTTCTTGGAGATATTGGAATTCATAAATTCTACTTAGGTCAAACGGGAAAAGGTATTCTTTATATTCTTTTCTGCTGGACTTTTATCCCAGCATTATTAGCCCTTATCGAAGGTATTCAAATACTTTGTATGAGTGATGAAAAATTCCAAGAAAAGTATTTTTCTAATAAATAGATTTTAAATCAGAATTTTATGACGGGGCAAGCTCGCCGTCTTTATAAAAATCTCCTATTTATTGCTTTTTCATTACTTTTGTATTATATTTTAAATACGGAGGTACATATGAGAACAGCTGTAATTCAAACAAGAGTTGATACGTCTCTGAAATATGATGCAGATGCTTTTTTCGAATCTATAGGAATGGATACGACTACAGCAATTCGTATTTTCCTAAAACAAACTTTGATTCAGCGCAAAATTCCATTTGAGATTGTTCAGGACAATTCTTTTTATTCTGAGAAGAATATAAAGGCTTTGGAACATTCAAGAATACAAATGGAAAACGGACAACATTCAATTCACGAGCTTGTTGAGGTGTAAATGCACAAGGATTTTTCTGATGACGCTTGGGCAGATTATACATATTGGATAATGCAGGACAAAAAGACGCTGAAGAAAATAAATCAGCTTCTTGCCGATATTGAAAGAAATGGAAATGATGGAATAGGTCATCCAGAACCATTGAAAGAAAATTTAAGTGGATATTGGTCTCGGACAATAGACGAGAAGAATCGTCTTGTCTATAAAATAGAAGATGGGCTGATAAAAATTATTCAATGCAAAAATCATTATGATGATAAATAAAACCTAACACAGTTTTCAAAGCCGACATTTGTTTTGTCATAAAACTTGGCTTTTCGTGCCTTTACGGCACGGCAAGTTTTACGCCAATTTTTGCCTGTGGCAAAAACCACAAATGCGGTTTAAAACAATGTTATGTGGACTGCCCTCTGGGCAGCTTTCAGGAATCCATTTTTTATCTTTTAAGATAGCATTGTCCTGAACAGCAAAACATTCTTCATCATTTTTTGCAAAAGGATTGTAAGCAATTGCAATATGCTTCTTTTCAAAATCAGCATTGAATACTTCAAGTCCACTTAATGCAGTCATCATGGCAGTAACACGTTGCTGACCATCAATCATGATTTTCTTGCCGACAGAAAGACTTCCGTCTTTAAGCTTTAAATCCGGACTTTTAGAAATAATCAGATAACCAGTTGGATAACCTTTATAAAGAGAATCCACAAGGTCACGAACCTGCTTTCCCTTCCAGACAAACGGACGCTGGATTTCTGGGATAGCGATTTCATTTGATTTGATAAAATTTAAGATCTGTTCGACTGTGTAGTCGTGTACGCTGTATTTTTCAGACATAGGTTTTACTTTCCTTGAATATTATTTTTCAAAACTTGAGTTTGGTTCTGCAATTTTCAATGTTCCATAGTCATCATTTATAGAATATGAAACTGTATCTTCATAATCAGCAACATTATCGGTCCAGAGTTCACACTGGCTGATTACAGTTTTCAATGCATCTTCCTGACCTTCTGGCGGATATTTATATTTCTTTAGAAGCTTTTTAACAAGCATTCGCATCTTTGCTCTGGCTGATTCTTTTTTCTGCCAGTCGATGGTTTTGTTCTTGCGGAGAGTTTCGGTGAGTTCTTTTGTGAGTGCAACCAAGTCTTCGTTGGAATAGAAATCTTTTACTGCTTCTGGCTTTGTGAGTGCATCATAGAAGGCAAGCTCTTCATCTGTTAGTCCAAGTTTGTTTCCTTCTTCACTTGCATGAAGCATTTCTTTTGCAAGTTTCAAGAGTTCCTGGATAACTTCTTCGTTTGTAAGCATTCCGTTCAGGTAGCGGTTTAAGGTTTGCTGAATGAGTTCGCTGAAGGCTTCTGATTTTACGAGGTTTGTGCGCTTGTAAACTTTTACCTGTTCATCGATGAGTTTCTTGAGCATTTCTACGGCGAGGTTCTTCTCTTTCATCTTTGAGATGTTTTCAAGGAAGGTCGGGTCAAAGAGATTTACTTTTTCTCCGACATCAGAGAAGAGATTGATAACTCCATCTGATTTTACTGACTGCTTAAGAAGTTCGTTTATGCGGTCGTTGATATCTTTGAGGCTGAACTTTTTTCCAATTGGATTATACATAAGGCGCATTACAAGAACGCGAACTGATTCAAAGAAAGCGGCTTCCATTCGCATATGCTCTTTTACCATCGAAGAACAAAGAGAAAGGGCTTGCTTGAGCATAAGTGCTTCTTTTATAAATGACTGTTTTTGCTCTTCTTTATCTGGGGCTACAATAAAGTTTACTGCCCCACTGATTGTCATACCACGTTGTAAGTCTGAGCCTTCGTAGAATGGAGTGTAATCATATCCAAAGAAAAGGTTTCGGCAGACTTCAAGTTTTTCCTGAAACTTAGGATAAGCTCGTTTTGCGATGTCCATTTCGCCGTAGTTTTTCTGGTCTCGGACAGTGTAGTCGTTCATTGCCTGTTTGAGGGCACTTGCGATTCCAACGTAATCTACAACAAGACCACCTTCTTTATCTTTGAAGACACGGTTTACACGGGCAATTGCCTGCATAAGGTTGTAGCTTTCCATCGGTTTGTAAACATACATTGTTGCAAGGGAAGGAACATCAAAACCTGTAAGCCACATATCAACAACGATTGCAATTTTAAGAGGGCTGTCATTATCTTTGAAGCGGGAAGCGAGTTCCTGCTTGCGATGTTTGTTGCCGATTATTGCCCGCCATTCTTCTGGATCTTTGTTGCTTTCGGTCATTACAACGGCAATTCGGGCATCGTCACCAGGGACTATAATCTGCTTTGAGCCGACTGTAACCTGAGAAGTTGTTCCCGCCCAGGATGGCCGTAGCTCCAGAATACGATTAAAAATCTTCATGGCAATTGAGCGATTATAAGCAACAATCATTGCCTTTCCGGTATAAAGATATTGGCGTTCGTTTTCGTAGTGATTAAGAATATCATCAACAAGAGAGTTGATAGTTTTTTCGTTGCCTAGAATGGCTTCCATCTTGCCAAGTTCGTGCTTACTCTTTTCGATTACTTCTTCGTCTGCATTTTTTGCAAGGGCTGAGTATTCTGCATCAATCTGGGTAAGAACTTTATCATCAAGATTAAGTTTAATAACACGGCTTTCGTAATAAACAGGGCGGGTTGCTCCATCTTCAACAGCCTGAGTCATATCATAAACATCAATGTAGTCACCGAAGACTTCGATAGTGCTGCGATCTTCGCGTGAAATAGGAGTTCCTGTAAATCCGATATAACTTGCATTAGGAAGGCTGTCGCGGATTATTCGGGCGGTACCGATTGTGCGGTGGGCAATAAGGTTACCTTTTTCGTCTCGGCTAGTTTTGATTTTCTCTGTAAGTCCGTACTGTCCGCGGTGAGCTTCATCCGCCATTACAATGATATTTTTTCTGTCGCTGAGTGGTTCATCACTTTCCTCAAATTTCTGCATTGTGGTAAAGATGATTCCGTTTGCCTTACGTCCTTCAAGAAGTTGCTTCAGATGTTCGCGGCTTTCTGCCTGAACAGGTTCCTGACGCAGGAAATCTTTACAATTACAGAACTGCCCATAAAGCTGATTATCCAGATCATTGCGGTCGGTAATTACAACGATTGTCGGCGAATCAATTACCTGCTGCAAAAGGTGAGCATAGAAAACCATAGAAAGCGATTTTCCGGAGCCCTGAGTATGCCAGAATACACCGATTTTACCATCACCACTTACTGCAACCTTTGTGCGTTCAACAGCCTTTCGAACTGCAAAATACTGATGATAGCCCGCAAGTATTTTGTAAGAATTGATTCCGTCATTATTAAAACAGATAAAGTTTTTTATGATATCCAGCAGGCGATCTTTCTGGAAAATGCCTTCAAAGAAAGTTGTGAAATCTGCAAAGGCCTTGGATTCCATGTTGCCGTCTTTTGTCTTCCATTCCATAAAACGGTCTTCGCCACTTGTGATGGTTCCGGCCTTACTTGTAAGCTGGTCGCTCATTACGCAGATACAGTTGTAAATAAACATGCTTGGAATTTCCTGCATGTAATTGCGAATCTGTGTGTACGCTTCGCTAGCATCAGTCTGTTCACGGCTAGGAGATTTTAATTCAAAAAGACAGATTGGAAGTCCGTT
>CAYFND010000066.1:0-7940 GCA_964344405.1 uncultured Treponema sp.
CTACTGATTCATCAGAAAATCCACCGCCGTCAAAAAAGTCGTCAAGAGAAACCTCTTCTTCTTCATTTGAATTTTCAGTTGGAGTTTCAATGTTATCCATATTAGGAAGATCTATATCTTCAATTTTTGTATCATCAATTGAATCTTCTGTAACTTCTTCTACAGGTTCTTCAAAATCTTGAATCTCGCTTGAAATATTTGCAAGTTCATCTGTTGTAAGGGTTGTGTCCTCTGAAACATCAGATTTTTGTTCTGATGAGAATTGAGAGTCGTCTTTAAACATATCAGAAAAATCCATGTTGTCAAAATCATCAGTTATATCAGGCATTTCTTCTTGATTTAATGTGTCTTCTGGTAAATCAAACGAATCTTGTTCATTTTTATTTTCTGTATTATTTATTTGTTCATCATTTGAGCTGTTTTTTACCCAAACGCCATAACTTTCTAAATCTTTTGAATTCTCAGTTGAAATGCTCATATAGTTCCTCTCAATAGAAATAATTTTTCTACTAATTTATCGGCATAAAATCTAAATATGCACAGACAAAAGTTAGCATATTTTTTTTAGTATATCATACATTTTTAATTCAGAAAATAGAAATAATAAACCGATAAGAATAAAATAATGAAACGTACAAAATATTTATTTGTCATTTTTGCAGGAACTTTGATTTATGTACTCTTGTCAATTACATTTGGTCAGAACAGTATAAAATGCTACAAATATATGGAAAATCAAAGAAAGCTGCTTAGTGTTAGAACAAATGATATCTCTAATATTAATAATGAATTGACTCTTGAATTAACTGCATTAAAAAATGATAAAGCTGTCATTGCCGCTTACGCTAGAAAATTGGACTATTTAGCAGATGATGAAAAACTTGTAAAAATAAATGGTTTGAAATTCTCACAAAATACGATTTATGATCCGGGGACAGTATTAAAACATACAGAAATAGGTTATATGTCAGAAAAATTATGTAAACTTTTGTCATTAATAATTTCAATAATCATGTTAATTGTTTTTATTATGTATGATATAACAGTAGGAAATATTACTTTGCACGAAAATAAAAAAACTTCAATTGTAAAAGGAATTCCTGTTTATGACATACCTCAAATCTGATAATAAGACGAGCGAGTTTTGTATAAATTCATTAATCAACGGAAATGTTGTAATTATTCCAACTGATACAGTTTATGGTTTTTCTTCTATTGTTGATGAAAATCTGAATACAGCTGAAAAAATCCGAAAAATAAAGGGAAGGGCTGAAACAAAGCCTTTTATCCAATTAATTGCTAATCCTCAAGATATAAAAAAATACACAGATGATGATATTCCTCAAGAAATTCTTTCTGTTTGGCCGGGACCTCTTACAATTATTGTAAACAGTAAAAAATCAAATGAAACAATTGCTTTCAGATGCCCCGGAGATAAATGGCTTCGTGATATTATAGAACAATGTGGAAAGCCTATTTATTCAACTAGTGTAAACAGAAGTGGTGAAAAGATTCTTGATACAGAAGATTCAATAACAGCTGAATTTGAAAAAGAAGTTGATTTGATCGTCTTGGATGGCGATAAAAAGAATTCTCTACCTTCAACAATAATCAAAGCTGAGAATGGAAAGTGGACGATTGTAAGACAAGGGGAAGTAAAAATAAACCTTTAACCTTTTCGTTTCCATTCAACATCTAAGTAAGATACTTCTATAATTCCGTTATCTTCTAATAAAGTTTTTTTCTTTCCTGAAATAGTGTCTTTGTTGATAATTGAAAATTCCCATTCAATAGGTTCTGCATTTTTGGCGCTTTCAAGTGCGAGTTGTCGTGGAAGTTCCGGGAAAAAAGATGCGTTCGGTTTGCTGTTTTGTACAATGTTTACAATTTGGCTCTTGTCAATTGTTTTGATTGTAATTTTTACATCCATTGAGGCGCCGTTGTTAAAAATGACAAATCCTCTGCCGCCACGTAAGATTACAACCTTATTAATTGTTGGTTCTCCATTCCAAGTTCCAGCTAAAAATTCTGTGGAAATTGAACTTTGGGAATTTGTTGCTTTTTTATCAGTTATAGTTTGATTGTTTTGATTTTCTATTAATGATTTTAAGGATTCTTGTAATGAAGTTTTTGGTTCCATTAAGATTTTATAGAGTGAAAGGTATTCTTTAGTTTCTGTAATGTCTTTATTGTTTATAACATGGAACGTAACCAACCAAGTTGATGAATCTTTCTTTGAAATATCAATATAGAAGGAAATCTCATCTGGATTGAAAGTAACTTCGTTTATTAATAAAGACGACGTGTGGGAATTTCTTTTATCTACTACTGAAAAATCCTGTATTTCTGATAATTGTGAATAATACAAGTCACCAGTTAGCTGAATCATATTATCATCCAGTTCTGTTGTGGAAATACCATAAAAACTAATGTTGTATACAATCTGACCGTTCAATTTAAACAAAAATAAAAAGAGGAATAATAAAGATGAGAATGAGTACTTTTTATGAAAGCTTGTCAAATTATCCTTTTAACTCCTTTACAAAATTACGTCTAATATCACGTTCTGTATCTCTTTCCTTTATTGTAGCCCGTTTATCAAAATTCTTCTTACCTTTACATACACCAAGTGTGACTTTTAATCTTCCGTTTTTTAAGTAAAAATCTAAAGGAATCAATGTGTATCCTTTTTCTGTAACTTTTCTTACAAGTCTTTTTATTTCATCTTTGTGCAGTAATAATTTTTTAGGTCTGTCAGGATTGTGATTAAAAATTGATGAAAAAACATATTCTGAAATGTGAAAGTTTTTTAACCAAATTTCATTATTGATTATTTCGGCAAAGCTATCAGGAAAAGAGATATTACCATTTTTTACTGATTTAACTTCTGTACCTTGAAGTTCAACACCACATTCAATTCTGTCTTCAATAAAATAATCAAATCTGGCCTTTCTATTTTCTGCAATAATCTTTCTTCCATTTTCCATAATTTACTATTATAGAATATAGTGTAACAGCTTTCAAGTTGACTTTATTTAAAAAAAACATATAGTATCAAACATTACAACTTTTTAAAGTAGGGAATTTAATGAATAACAAAGTACTTCAATATTCATATAGTATGAAAAAAGAAAAGCAAAAACATATATTATTTATTATTGCATACTGTTTGTTTCTGTTTTTTATAATCAATATACTAATTTCTTACGTTGTTTTTCCTGTAAATCAGCAGTCTCAATCGATGACGCCAGATGTTCCTGCCAATTCCTGGGTTATGGTAACCCCTTTAATAAAAAGAACTGATAGGGGAAGTGTCGTTTATATAAAATCTCAGAATGAAAAGAAATATTCTTTATTTGAAAGGTTTCTGGATATGAATGTACGCTTTTTTACAGCTCAGCAAATTTCTCTAATTGAAAAGAATGATTATCCTTCAAGTAAAAATAAAATCAGACGTGTCGTAGGCTTGCCTGGTGACACAATTTATATGAGGGATAATGTCCTTTATGTAAAACCTAAGAATGAAAAACATTTTCTAACAGAATTTGAAATATCTCCAAAGGCTTATAACGTAACTTTTCTTTCTTCTCCCTCTCAATGGGATAAATCTTTAGGTGTAAAATCATCATTTGATGAAATTATCCTAGGTGATGATGAATATTTTGTACTTGGTGATAACAGAAAATCATGTGAAGATTCAAGGTTTTGGGGCGTTTTGAACTCTGATATGATTAAAGGCAAAGTTTTGTTTTGTTATTTCCCTATGAAAAGTTTTAAAATCTATTAAAAGTGACTAAATCTATTTATATACACATTCCTTTTTGCATCTCAAAATGCTCGTACTGTGATTTTTATAGTGTCGAGCGAAAATTCAACTTTGTTCCAGAGCAATATGTTTTTTCTCTGTGTAATGAAATAAAATACAAGTGCAAGACTTATAATGTTCAAGAAATTAACACGATTTATATCGGTGGTGGAACTCCAAGTTTATTAACAAAAAATCAAATTGAATTAATATCTAAAACTTTAAATGATATTGGTTTTTCCAAGGATGTGGAATTTACTTTTGAAGTGAATCCGGATGACGTCACGGAAGAATTAATCAGTTGCCTGTGGAATTCTGGAATTAACAGAATTTCTTGTGGAATTCAGTCTCTTTATGGAGATTCACTGACTTGTGTAAGAAGAAGGGCGAATCGAAATCAATGTATAAATGCGCTCGAGCTATTTAAATCAAAATGGAAAGGAACGTTGTCTTTGGATTTGATATCCGGACTGCCGTTTGAAACATCAAAATCGTTTGTTGAAGGATTGAATACTGTTATTGAATACAATCCTCATCACATATCTCTTTATTCATTAACTTTAGAAGAAGGTACAAGGTTGGAAAAAGAGATATCTTCTGGAAGTATAAAGTACGATTATGATTTGGCCGATGAAATGTGGCTTGCGGGAAGAGATTTGCTGGAAAAGAACGGATATTGTCAATATGAGGTGTCTAATTTTTGTAGAAAGGATTTTGAATGCAGGCATAATTTGGTTTATTGGAATCACGAAAACTATATAGGCTGCGGAGCGGCGGCAACCGGTTCTCTTTATGCGGCAGATGGTTCATGTACAAGGTTTACAAATAAAAATGACATTGATAAATACATAAAAAAGTGGAGTGATGAAGTTCCTGCTGATGCAGAAACAGTTGAGATTGAAAAAATTGACGCAACTACATCTAAGTTTGAGTTTTTCATGATGGGGTTGCGAAAATTATCGGGAATTAGTTCTTCTGATTATAAAAACAAGTTTTTAGAAGATTTTCCGCTTTCTGCAGAAGAACTTTTTCTGAAATGGGAAAAAGAAGAGTTGTGTAATATTACAAAGACAGAAAAAGATACAGTTTATTCATTGAATAAAAACGGTATCTTATATCTGAATAAATTTCTTTCCGAACTAAATATTACTTAACTCGTTCTTCTTTTTTGTAGGAATTGTAATTGTAAAACAAGAACCTTCATCAATTTTAGATGAAACATCAATATTCCAATCATGTATTTCTATAATGTTTTTTACAACAGAAAGACCGATTCCCATTCCTTCTTCACGTCTGGAATTCGTTCCCCTATAAAATAAATCGAAGATATGAGTTAAATCTTTTTCTTGAATTCCAAAACCTGTGTCTTTAATCTCAAGAATTATATCGCTGTTCCTCATGTAGGAATTTATAGTTATTGAATCATCTTCTTTAGTGTAGCGTACTGCATTGCTGAACAGGTTTTCAAAAACACGTTGAATCAGCTGCTTGTTTAATGGAACGCTTATATCTTGTGGTAAGTTTATGTTCGTAATGACTTTTCTTTTGAAAATTGTTCCTGTAATATCAGATTCGTGTGCAAATTCTTTAATCATATTTGTTATTGATTCTGATGTGAGTTTGTCCCGTAGTTCTGAATTATTTAATTTTGTGTAATTTATTAAAGTATCAATCATGTTTTCTAGTTGGGAAGACTTTGTATTTATTAATTCTAGTGTTTGTTTTACTTCGTTTTTATCAGTAATCACTTCATCAGATAAAGCTTCTGTGTAACCTTTGATGATGGCAACAGGTGTTCTTAAATCATGGCTTATACCCATAATAAATTTATATTTTCTGTTTTGTGCTTCAACTAATGAAGAACGTGTCTTTTCTAGGTTTTCAGAGATTGAACTGATTTCGTTTGAAAATTCTTTCTTATTTGATGCCTGTGGAATTTCTGCAAGGTTTCCATCAGCTAGTTGTTTCATATCTTTTTCAAGATTTATAATTGAACCAAAAATATTTCGCGAAATTCTAATGATGAAGAAAAAGCAGACTAATACCATAATATAAATGAAGATAATTAATGGTAATAAAATACCTTTGCCTTTTGGTCTTTTGTTTTTATATCTGTCAACTCTTGTCACAAGAATTGTTCTTTGCTCTTCAGTTGGATTTGTAAATTGATAAAAATATTTGTCTGAAGTTCTTTCTATGAAGCTCCAAAAATCTTTTTGAGTCAGCGTCGTATTAACTCTAAAATTTGGAATTGAAGATAATAAAACTGTAAAATCTTCTGTTAATAAAACAGCCTGGATGTCTGGAGGGAGAATGCTTATCGCCTTATAAATAGAATTCAATTCATCGTTTGAAATTTCAATTTTTTCAGATTTTACAATTGCCTTGTATCCGTGTAATAAAATCCTATTTGATGATGTGAAATATCCATAAATCAGAATAAAAAGTGTACATAAGATTGGAATTGCAATAATAAATGATGATAAGATTACAAATTGTTTTTTAATTGTCATTTTTTAGTGAATTTTTTCCTTATTAAATATATATCCTTTTCCAAATTCTGTAATGATATATTCTGGAGAAGTTAAATCTTTTTCAAGTTTCTTTCTTAATCTTTGAATATAAACAGCAACAGCTGTGATGTCCCCGAATTTCACTTTCCATACATCGCTGTAAATGGTTTCTGGAGAAAGCATTTTACCTGCATTTTTAATTAAATATTCAAGAACTTGATATTCTTTTGTTGATAAAGGAATTTTTACAGTTCCTTTTTTTAACACGCAGCTATTTAGAAGGAGAGTGTAATCTCCAAAATTAATAACTTCTTCAGCTTTAGCCGAAGTAAAAGCTTCTCTTCTTAAATTCGCCTGAACTCTAGCTACAAGTACACTTGGTGAAAAAGGTTTTGTTACAAATTCGTCTGCACCAAATCCCAGGCCTTTAATAATGTCTTCGTCTGCGTCACGTGCTGAAACAATTAGAATTGGTGTTGTTGTTGTGTAATATTTTTTAAAATTTTCCAAAAACTCAAAACCGCTCATTCCCGGCAAGTTTAAATCCAAAATTATTAAATCTGGAAACCTGTCAGTTTTTAATTCTTCAAGAGCACTTTCTGCTGTTATAAAACTTTTCGTATCTATTTCTGCTTTTTTTAAGTAAAGTGAAACTAATTTAGAGATAGATTCTTCGTCTTCAATTATATATACATATGGGTTAGAATTTGGCATTTCATTTTTCCTCATCTTGTAAAGTATTATACTTTATGAAGATTAAAATGTAATATAAAAATAAAGCTATAACGGAAATTTATTTTGAAGTTGAAATATAAACAAAATTAATTATAATGTTATAATCTATATTTGACGTTATAATAATAAGGAAAAATAACATGATTGAAGTTATGCGATTGGATGGAAAAATTTATTGGGTGAATCCTCACATGATAGAAAGCATGGAAACAACTCCTGATTTGACTCTTACAATGCTGTCTGGAAAAAAAATAATCGTTAGAAATTCACCCGAAGAAATAATAGAAAAAATAATCTCATATCGAAGTCGATTGGGTATTAATAAACAAGAGGTCTTATAAATGGATTTAGCGAGTATAATTGGTATCGTCGGCGGTGCGGCTTGTATTATCATGTCGGTAATGACATCAGGTGGTTCGCTTGGTGGAATTCTTGATGTTCCTTCAGCATTAATGACTATTGGTGGTTCTTATTTTGCAATTTTTATCGCAGCTCCATTAAAAAAAGCCTTAGGTTTATTAAAAATCATGGGTAGAGCCTTTAAGATTCCAGATTTCGGTGAAAAAAATATAGTAATAAACATGCAGGCTTTGTCAGAAAAAGCTAGACGTGAAGGTATTCTTGCATTGGAAGACTGTCTTGATGATTTGGAAGATCCTTTTATGAAGATGGGACTTCGTCTTGTAGTTGATGGTACTGATGGTAATGTTATCAGAGCAATCATGGAAAATGAAATGAACCAGTGTGAAGCACGCCATATGGATTGGATCAACATTATCAACCAGTGGGCTGGATTTGCTCCTGGTTTTGGTATGATGGGAACTGTTGTAGGTCTTATTGGTATGTTGAACAACCTGGAGGACAAGAGTTCTCTGGGTCCTAACATG
>CAYFND010000066.1:7950-10585 GCA_964344405.1 uncultured Treponema sp.
TAAATCCTCATTGGGTCCTAATATGGCCGTTGCCTTGATTACAACTTTGTATGGATCTATGATGGCGAACTGGCTTATTACTCCTTTCTCTCAAAAATTATTAGCTCACAATGCTTCAGAAATGAAAGCAAAAGAAATGGTTATAGAGGGTGTCCTTGCAATTCAAGCTGGAGAAAACCCTAGAATTATGGCTCAAAAGCTTCTTACTTATCTTGATTCAAATACACGAAAAGCTATTGAAGCTGATGTATTAAAGGATTAGGCGGAAATCATGGGGAAAAAAGCAAAGCAACCTGAAAAACCATCATCAGCCTGGCAAGGTACCTATGGAGACATGATTACTCTAATGTTGTGCTTCTTCGTTATGCTTTATAATCCTTCAGAAGTTGATGTAACCCAATTGGCAACAATTACTCAATCTTTACAGATGAGTGAAACAGAAACTGTTTCTGGCGGTATGTCTCTTTCAGCAGGAAGATTATCTGATTTGGGTAATAACATAAATTCACTTCCTTCTTTAGAAAAAGGAAAATCCTTAGGACTTGCAAAAAAGAAAGCGGTAAGTCTTTTTGCTCCTGATATAAAATCAAATAGAATTACAATTACAAGCGATGAAAGAGGTTTAATCATAACTTTACTTTCTGATAGTTTTTTTGATGAAGGTAGTGCAGATTTAAATATAGATGATAATCGTGAGACTTTACTTAGATTAACTGATTTCTTTAAATCTGACGATATGAAAAATAGACGTTTTAGAATTGAAGGTCATACAGATAATATTCCTGTAAGTGCATCTTCACCTTTTCCTAGCAATTGGGAATTATCAGCCACAAGAGCAGTAAATGTTTTACATTATCTTGCCGATTATGGAGTAGATGAAGATTCATTCTCTGTAGCAGGTTATGCAGATACAAGACTTAAGTTTACAGATGATACACCTGAAAGCAGTGCGTATAATAGACGTGTAGATATAATTATTCTAGACGAGGGACATTTTTAATGTTATCATGCGAATAAAAGTATTACTGGAGGGGAAATGGCAGACGATGAAGATTTAAACCTTGATAGTGGCAGTAGCAGTGCTCCAGAAGCCAAAAAAGGTGGATTAGGTAAATTAATACCAGGTTTATTAAAATGGGTGATAATTGCTCTAGCAGCAATCATTGTAGTAGTAGTTGTTGTTGTAATTACTGTAAAAATAACAAGCGGTAATAATACACAGGCAACATCCATACCAACATCAGAAGAATATGTTTCTGGTCAAAGGGAAATTTTTGATTGGTATACATCTTTAGGTACTATTCAAACTACTACTTGTGATGACAATCCTGCGACAGTCCGTGTAGACGTTGTTTTGGGATATAAAAAAGATGATAAAGCTACATCTACAGAAATTACACAAAGAACAGTTGAATTAAGAGACTTTTTAAGACGTTTCTTTAGTAGTAAAACTGCTCAATATTTAAGAAATACTCAAAATGAAGACGCTTTATCCAATGAAATCAAAAATGGTATTAATGATCAGATTTTAAGTAGTTCAAGAATCCGTGATGTAAAATTTTTACAAAAAGATGTAATTGAGCAAAATTAAAAAGTAAGGTGGAAGTACATGAACGAAGTTCTTTCGCAGGATGAAATAGATCAGCTTTTAACGGCAATAAGTTCCGGTGATTCTGAATCTGATGATTTTAAGCCTGTAAGTAGTACTAGAAAAATAAAAATATATGACTTTAAACGTCCTGATAAATTCTCAAAGGAACAGTTGCGTACTGTTTCCAATTTGCATGAAACATTTGCACGTTTAACTACAACAAGCTTATCAGCACAACTTCGTTCTCTAGTTCACGTTCATGTTGCTTCTGTAGACCAGTTGACATATGAAGAATTTATTCGTTCTATTCCAGCTCCAACAACTTTAGCCGTAATAAATATGGATCCTTTAAAAGGAAACGCTGTTCTTGAAATAGATCCATCTATTACTTTTTGTATGATTGATAGATTGTTCGGTGGAAGGGGTGCAACAACTGGAAATAAAAATAGGGATTTGACAGATATTGAGCAAGAGGTTATGGAAGGTGTTATCGTTCGTATTCTTGCTAATATGAGGGAGGCTTGGACACAGGTAATTGATTTACGTCCAAGGTTTGCTCAAATAGAAACAAATCCTCAGTTTGCACAAATTGTTCCTCCAACAGAAATGGTTGTCCTTGTAACATTTGAAACAAAGGTTGGAGATGAAGAAGGAATGATGAATTTTTGTATTCCTTATTTAACAATTGAACCTATAATTTCAAAACTATCTTCACAATTCTGGTTTTCATCAGTTAGAAAGAATTCTACAACTCAATATCTTGGAACAATTAAAGGTCAACTTTCATCAGTTGATATGGACGTTGTTGCAGATATTGGTACAATCAATTTATCTATAAGAGATGTATTGGCTTTAAGAGTTGGGGATGTAGTTAGATTATCAAGTGTAAAAGTTGGAGATCCTTTATCTCTAAACGTAGGAAATAAAAAGAAATTTTACTGTCAGCCTGGTGTTGTTGGTAAAAAAATGGCAGTACAAATAACCGGAAAAGTTGAAGACGTAGAGTCGGAAGAATTTGAAGAGCTTTCCGTAGAAGGAGATGAA
>CAYFND010000067.1:0-10545 GCA_964344405.1 uncultured Treponema sp.
CATGTAGCCGCCAATCAATAAAACTGTGTAAGGTATTAAATGAGTTACACAAGAGATGATTGGATTGTACTTAACAAAAATCTTTGAAAGGTCAATGTTCAATTCGTAGTACTTCTGGTTATGCTTATGAAATTTGAAGATTTCATGCTTTTCCCTTGTAAAAGCTTTTACAGTCCTTATTCCAGTTAGATTTTCTTCAGCAGTGTTGTTCAATTCAGAATCTTCCTGGGCAATTTTTTCATATCTGGAACCAAGCTTCTTTTCCATTTTCAAGGCAATAAAGGCAGCAACTATCATGCCTAAAGTTGGAATAATGGAAAGTTTCCAATTCAAAGAAAACATGAAATACAAGGCTATAACAGTGTGAATCACTACTTCTACCATCAGAATACCGATGTAGCAGGCGATATCCCAAATTCGATCCACGTCTGATTTAACTCTGGACATCAACTCACCGCTGTTGATTCCATCAAAAAAGTTAGCCGACAATGATTGTATTTTCTGAAAAAGGTTTATTCTGAGTTCGCTGGCTATTTTTGAGCCGGCCCAGTCACAACTAAATTCCTTTACATATTGACAAATACATCTGCAAATGCCGACGCCCAATATTCCAAGAAGACAATAATTCAAAATTTCTGTTTTCTTTCCGACCAAAACGTCATCTACGATGTGACGTACAATTTGAGGACAAATCATGTCCACTGTAATGCTGCAAGTCAATGCAATAACAGCAATTACATAAAAAAATAAATACTTCTTAAAGTATCCTTTCAAGTTTAATCTGTTGTTCATAAAAGTTTCTTTTAAATAGCTTGTAAAAAATTGTTGGTACTGGGAGTTAGGTGAAGGGTACTCGATTATCAACATCTGATAAATAAATAACTATGCCGCGTTTTAAATTAATTGAAATTTAAAAACTGTTATTTGATGAAAAATGAATATTAAAATTGGGATTTTAGTTAAAATTCGAAGTGTCCAGAAAGATAAAATCTCAGTTTTAATAAGTTGTCTAATTTAATCATGGGACTTTTCCTCCTGTCCTAAAAGATGTTTCGTTTTTGAACGATATGTTTGTAGAGTATAAAAATGAAAAAAAAATGTCAATAGAAATACAAAAAAAAGAGTAAAAAAATATAATTTTTGTAGTAAATCGTTTAATTATGCTTGATTTTCTGGAATTAGGGCGTTCACCATGAACTCGCTTGGAATTTTTGAAGGCCTGCCGTTTTTATTTACAGAAGCCCATTCTACATAAGCTTCAACGCAAACAGTTCCGTCTTCCTTTCTGATAATCTGCTTGAATTGACCTTGCACAAATTTTAGTTTGATTGACTCGCTTTCAATAAAAAGTTTGTCATCAAGCCTGGCGGAAGCTTTATAGTGAATGTCAACATGAGTAACATATAAAAAATATCCTTGATTCACAAATTCTGTATATTTAAAACCAATTGCGTGGAGATAATCCATTCTGGCAAATTCAAGATAGTTTTGATAAACAGCATTATTTACATGGTTATATGAGTCCAATTCGTAAGGGCGGACTACTAATTCAGTTATATGTTTCATAAATATAATAATATAGTTTTTTCCGTTTCTTTTAAAGTATGCTTATATAGATTATTTCATTTGATTTTATTATAATTTAAGGAAAAATTTTATAATCAGGAAAAATATGAGTAACGAAAATAACAATCAACGTGATCCTCTTTTATGCCATTGGGCAGATTTAATGGCTGACAAGATAATTAGAGAAAAAGGTGATTTGGATTTATATACATGTGCATCTGGAATTACACCTTCAGGAACTGTTCATTTAGGAAATTTCCGAGAAATTATAACAGTAGATTTAGTAGTTAGAGCTTTAAAATCTAGAGGCAAGAATGTCAGGTTTATTTATTCATGGGATGATTATGATGTTTTCCGCAAAGTTCCAGCGAATATGCCTAATCCAGAAATCCTAGAGAACTATTTGAGGTTTCCAATCACAAAAGTTCCGGATACAACTGGTAGAAATGAAAATTATGCACGCCATCATGAGGTTGATATTGAACAACAGCTTCCAAGGGTTGGAATTGCTCCAGAATTTCTTTATCAAGCAGAACGCTATAGGGCCAACAGATATGCAGAAGGCATGAAGAAAGCCTTGCAGAATAAAGACGTTATAAAAGAATGTTTGAATGAATATCGTGATGATGAACACAAGATGAAGGCTTCTGATGTTTATTGGCCTGTTTCGATTTTCTGTGACAAATGTAATAAAGATACAACGGAAATTGTCGACTATGACGGTGAATATGGAATCACTTATAAATGTGAATGTGGAAATACAGAGACTGTAGATATTAGAAACTTCAAAGGCGCAAAACTTGGTTGGCGTGTAGACTGGCCGATGAGATGGAATGAAGAAAAAGTTGTTTTTGAACCGGGTGGAAAAGACCATATCAGTCCAGGTGGAAGTTATGATACTGCAAAATTGGTTTCAAAAAGAATTTATAATTGGGACGCTCCAATCACCATGCGCTACGACTTTGTAAATTTGAAAGGTGTTCCTGGAAAAATGTCTTCATCAAAAGGAAAGGTTATAGCCCTTCCTGATGCTTTGGACGTTTATCAAGCTGAAGTTCTCCGCTATATTTTTGCCGGAACTCGTCCTAACACCGAATTTGCAATTTCCTTTGATTTGGATGTACTTAAAGTTTATGAAGATTATGATAAGACTGAAAGAATTGTATTCGGCATAGATAAAGCAAAGAATGACGAACAGTTCAATAAAGAAAAACGAATCTATATGCTCAGTCAGATTGATGGAAAGATTCCTGAAGCTATGCCTTATCAAATTACATTCAGAATGCTCACAACGTTGTTGCAGATTTTCTCTGGTGATATTGATAAAGTAGTTGCTTACTTAAAAGATGTAAAACCTGAACAAGAAGAAAGACTTCGTCGTAGGGCGGCTTGCGCTTGGTTCTGGATTACAAACAGTGCTCCGACTTGTGCTGAAGACTTCTGTTTCTCAATTTCAGCTGATGGTTTTAAGGCAGATTTATCTGACGATTTATTAAAAGCTGTTCAACGCGTTAAGAATGAAGTTGTTCCAAAGATGGATACTTTCCAAACTGATAAAGACTGTCAGCAGTCAATGTATGACATTGCTACAGAAATGGGAATTGAACCAAAATCTTTGTTTACCGCTATGTACAAAGCCCTTGTTGGCAAAGAACAAGGTCCACGTCTTGGTAGCTTTATGAGAATTATTGGTAAAGAAAGACTTTCTGCAATTTTAAGTGTTTATTAATCTTTTAGCAGCTGGAAAAATTTTTTTTAGCTGCTAAAAATATTTATTTTAATGTAAAAATAAAGTTTATATGTTAAACTTCTCTAGTGATATTTACGCGTTTTATAAATGATTCTATATTTATAATTTATAAACAGAGGGTTTGCGTTTATATCTAAAAAGGTTATTTTAATGAAACTACGAAGTAAATTTTCAATTATTATTGGTTTAACAATTCTTTTTGTTGTTCTTTTGACTTTTGTTTCTTTTACAGGTTCAAAGAAACTTCAAGAAATGAAAAACTACCAATATAGACAGACTCAAACCCAAGTTGAATTAGTAAATATTATAAATTATTTAAATCAAGTTGATATGTGGGGATTCAATATTTCTACAGCCTACAGCGAATGGAATGAAAGGATGACCAAGCTTGATGATGATTTTAAATATTTGATTGAAGACGATGTTATCAATGATTTTACAGATGAATTCAAACTAAACATTAATTCAACTTTGGAATTATGGACTTCTACAAAAGCAGTTTTTGAGAAAATAAACCAACCGATGCAGGAAATCCAGAAAGTTAAGAAGCTTACTCACCGTGAAGATGTGAATTTATATGCAAACGGAATTCGTTCAACTTATGAAATGTCTCCAAATAATCCTGACATTATAAAATTGAATGATTTGGTACTTGTAATTCATTCACAATTGGCAGAAATCATGAGGAAGGAAGCATCTCTTGAATTATTAAACGAATCTTGTTCAAAACAAATTGTAGAGATTATTAATGAACAAGATAATTATTTTAGAGTTGTTTCTATTCTAGTTGCAATCTTTTCATGTATTATTCTTTCAATTTTAATTTCATTCCTAACTAAAGGTATTGCAAAGCGTATTGTTAAAATTCGTGATATGACTTCTATTTTGTCTGAAAAAGATTTTACAGGAAGTCTGACTCTCAGCGGTAGTACAGAAATGCAATCGTTGATGAAGAATATCAACAATATGGTTAATCAGTTAAATGACTTTTTCATCATAGTTAAAAAAGCAGCATCAAAAGCTATTGCTTCTGGTTATTCAATTACAGATTCCGCAAACAGTACGGCTGCGGCAACTTACGAAATTGATACTAATATTGATAATATTTCAAAACAATTTGATAACATAAAGAATGCAGTAAAAAACTCAATGGTAGTTATTTCTGAAATGAATGTTCATATTGATACATTGGTTGCAAACAATCAAAGACAGTCTGTTTCAATTGAAGATACAAATAAAGCCGTTAATGAAATTGTAAGGACCCTTGAAGTTATGAACACTATGTCTGTTGAAAAGACAAAGAGTGCAGAGGAAATGAATGAGCTTGTTCAAGATGGAGACGCAAAGCTTTCATCAACAGGTATGATTCTTAACCAGATTTCAAGTCAGCTTGATGAAATTAGAGAAGTTGTTACAATCATCAATTCTGTTGCGGAACAAACTAACTTGTTGTCTATGAATGCGGCAATTGAATCAGCGCATGCTGGTGAAGCAGGCAAGGGTTTTGCTGTTGTTGCAGAAGAAATCCGTTCTTTGGCGGAAGACACATCAGAAAACTCATTAAGAATTGCAAAAGTAATCTCAAAAATTGTTGAATCTGTAAATAGAGCGAACAATTCAAGCTTGGATGCTTCTGACGCATTTGCAAGAATAAGCTCTCAGGCTGATGGCGTTATCAATTCTTTAAGGGATATAACAAAGGGTATTGGTTCAATTGATGAACAGATGCACCAAATTAAAGTGAAATCAGAGGAGACATCATCCGCCGCTGATGAAATCAACACTTATTGTGGTGATTTGGTTTTGAAGCAGAAAAAAGTATCTTCTGAAGTTGATGTGATGAACGATTTGTTCTTGGAAGCAATGTCTGCAATAAAAGAAATTAAAAACGGAACTGGTGATATTGTAAACAGAATGAGGATTGTAAGTTCTTCAAGTAAAGAAAGCTACAAGAATATGATTGACTTGGAAAATGTTCTTGAAGAATTCAAGACGAAGAGTGAAGTTGAAGAAGCTGTTGAAAAAGCTGATTCTGAAAATATAATAAAGACAGTGGTTTCTGAAGAATTACAAGATCCAAACATTATAGAAGAATTCACGAAATCTGTTGAATCTCCAAATGCTCCAGAAAAAGGTTCAGATGACGAAATTGAGTTTGATTTGGAAAATATTGAAGAATATGTTCCAGAAAATTAGAACCAAACTATAAAAATATGCAAAAGCAAAGTGATTTAATTCGCTTTGCTTTTTTTGTCTATAGTCACAAACAATAGAATTACAATGTATGGCAAGGATAATAAAATGTATGACGGAATTGAAGGAATAAAATTCTGAATATAAAGTGAAAGATAGTCGGCTATACAGAAAATTAAAATCGAAATTATTATTTTCAATGCTTTTTTTCTTCCAAGGTAAACAGCAGCTAACGCCATCCAACCCCTGCCGCTTGCAATGTTTGGAACAAATGATGAAACTTTCATAGATAATAAAATACCTGCTAAAGATGCAAAGATGGCAGAAATCGTCCATGTCAGCATCCTGCAGTTTGAAGGTGAAATACCTTTTGCACGTAGAACATCGCTGTCACTTCCTGTAATTCTGATATAAATCCCGTATTTTGTTTTAAATAAGAATAATAAAGAAATCACAATGAAAATTATGCTTATAACTATTGAAGAAAGTTTGTATTCAAAAGGAGAGAAAGTAAAAAGAGGAGAGTATAAAACGCCTCTAGTCTTGAATATTATTGATGAAAGACATGACGAAAATCCAGAAAAGAATAAATTTAAAGCCGTAGCTGCAATAAAGGAGTTTGCCTTGGTTTTTTCAATTACAAATGAAAATGCAAAAGTAATTGAACTTGCTGAAACAATTGTGAGGATAAATCCTATAATTTTAGATGATGTTAAATTGGTGAAGAGGTACATCAGAAAAGCTGAGAATGAAATCAATCCTTCCATAAAGATTGCAAGGATTCCGGCATATTCACTAAAAAGGGAACCTATGGAAGCTAAAATCAAAGGGCAGGAATTAGTAAGGATGTCTATAAAAAGCATTATTTCCTCCTGTTGAAGTGAAGTTTTGGAACAATGAATGACATTGAAATCAAAAATATAACTATTGATTGAAGAAGACTTTCTAAATCAAAGCCCAAGTTGTTGTTCAATGCGATTTGTTTTGCAAATGAAAAGATTGTACTCAGGAACAAGCTTGAAGCTATAATGAAATATGGATTTCCTTTCGCTATGATTGCAGCAGAAAGTGAATTCCACCCTATACCCGCATAAAATCCGCTGTGGCAAGTATATGAAGTTCCAACAATGATTAATCCTCCGCACAAACCGTGAAGTCCGCCAGAAAGAAATGCTGATATAAATGATATCTTTGTTTCTGAAAAGCCCGAATAAATTGAGAATTCTCTGGATATACCAAAGATTTTCATTTGTTTACCGGTATTTGTTTTTTGAATAAAAATTGCGGTCAGGCAGCAGATTGTTATTGCAAAGAAGAATGAAATATTGAGGGGAGAGGGTTTTAGAAAATGTGAGAATTGGAACTGTTTTGGAATTACTTCCGTGGCAAGAAGGTTGCCTGTGCTTCCTCTAAATGTTCCTCCAATCAAACCGTCCAAAATAGGAATTATTGCAGCGGAAATTATG
Source organism: uncultured Treponema sp. (assembly GCA_964344405.1). Classification (GTDB taxonomy): domain Bacteria; phylum Spirochaetota; class Spirochaetia; order Treponematales; family Treponemataceae; genus Treponema_D. The sequence continues at coordinate 6,976 of CAYFND010000067.1, forward strand.
AATGAAGTCAGTAAAAAATCAGCATTTTTATATTTTTTTAATAATGCAGAAATTATGCATAAAAATCCTGATGAAAGAAATGACAAAAAAAGTGCCAGAGGAATAGCAACAAATGGAGGCAGGAATCCAATCTTACTTAATAAAATAGCGGTTAAAAATCCACCTAGATAGATTTGACCTTCACCACCAAGGTTGTATTTTCCAGAGATGATGGATAGCATTGCTCCACAACCGCCGATCATGTAAAAAGAGGCGCTGTTTAATATTGAACCAAAATAATAAAAATTCATAATCTAACCTTTTATTTGTTTGCAAAATCCATCATTCAATTCATAAATGCTGTTGCAAATGTCATTTGGGAATTCAGAGGATGATAAAACAATAACTATTTTATTTGAATTTGCAAGTTTTGTTAGTCTTTCACAAAATAATAGTGAAGAAGCATTGTCCAATCCTTGCAAAGGTTCGCAAAGAATTATTATTTCTGGATTAGAGTTCAATTCCCTTGTTAAAATCAATTTTTGAAGCATTCCTCCAGATAAAGCTGATGCTTTTTCTGAAAGGGTGATATTTACATCGGCACTTTTTAATAAAGAAGAAGCGTATTCTAAATTATCTTTTTTTGAGGAGAAGTTTCTTGCAGCTGTTAAAAGTTGCATAATTGATAAAGATGGATTTGAAGCCCTGAAAGTCTTATTTGAAGGAAGGATGGCAATCTTGAATCCTGAGTTTTTTAACGTCCGGATTGAATAGTTTTTGCTCATATTGCAAGTGAAAGATTTTTCTTCTTTTTGAATGCGCAAAGTTCCTTTTACTCTTGATTCACTCATTCCGCAAATGGAATCTTCCAACGTTTCCCTGCCGCTTTCTATCAAACCAGAAATCAATGTGATTTGACCTTCGTATGCTGTAAAAGAAATGTCAAAAATTGAAGGTTTTGTTAATGGTCTGCTTTCCAAGGATTTGATTTCAAAAAAACTGTTTTTGTTAGCGGTTGGTGTTGAAACTTCTTCAAAAGAGTGAGCTTTTTCACCAAAATATGATTCTATATCTTTTGTGATTGTGTCGCATTCGCCTTTTACTAAAAGTGTCAGCGTGTCGGAAAACTTCTTAGCTTCTGCAGAATTATGTGTGATAATTATTACATTCATTCCTTTTTTTGCAAATTCTTGAAGCTTTGTAAAAAGAAATTGTCTTTGTTCATTATCCAACAACGAGGATGGTTCGTCCAAAATTAAAAGTTTAGGCTTTTTTAATAACGCTCCAATCAAAGAGGTAAAGAATCTGGTATCGCCACCGATATCTTTAACAAGTGTATTCTTGTCAATTTGAATCCATTCATCAATCAAAGATAAAATTGTTTTTTTGTCAGTTTTTTTTGCACCTAGAAGGAGGTTCTCGTAAACTGATATTCCATCCGCCAAAAGTGGACGCTGATGTACGCAGACGATTCCTTGCTTGATTGCATCTTTTGGTGATTTAAATTCTATCTCTTTATTGTTGATAAAAATTGTTCCAGAACTTGGCTGGATGTCTCCGCAGATAACTTTTGCTAAAGTTGATTTACCAGCTCCGTTCTCACCGATGAGCATATTAATCTTACCGTGTGAAAACCCAAGATTTAAATTATTCAAAACTGTTTTGTATGAGAATTTAACATTTATATCTTTAAGCTGTAAATCAATGTACATTTTAATCTATTTTGTAATATCCAAATTACCGTTTTTTATATTTTCTATGAGTGAAGACATTTTGTTTCTAACATCTTCTGGAACATTATTTATATATGAAGGATAATCTTCAATAAATTCTACAAATCCATCATGCAATCCAACCATAGAAGCTGTCCCCCATTTTGTTTTTCCTTCAAGATAATCTTTTGTAACAATCTCAGCTAATTCTTTTTGTTTTAATATTGTACTTGAAATTACAGTTTTTTCAGATTTTGAAAAACCGTTTTCATCAAACCAGCATATTTTAATACCGTTGTTTGTAGCAGAAGAAAGGACTCCTTGTGAAGCTCCCCCGCAAATAGGAAGAAGTACATCAACACCAGATTTGTAAACTGCATCTGCAATTTCTGAACCTTTAGCCGCGTCGTACCAGTTTCCAACAATTCTAAAATCAACTGTTGTTCCTTTTACAGCCGCATCACTTCCTTTCTGAAAGTATGGAAGAATAATATTGTTCATAACTGGATATTCCTGTGCCGCAATCAAGGCAAGTTTGTGTGATTTTGACATCAAACCTGCAATATATCCTGTTAAATAAGCTTGTTCATATTGATTGTAGCAAAAAGTCATAACGTTAGGGTCGTTTTCTTTTGTTGCATCAAGAAGGATGTATTTTTGATTTGGAAATTGTTCTGTAATCGGGTCAATTAAATCTGGAAGAGAAGGGTTTGATGAAATGATTACATCGTATTTTTGAGTTGCAACTAAGGAAATAAGTTTTTCACTCCATTCAGACTGGTTTGTTCCAGCTTCCAAGATGTGTAAAGAAACTTGTTCTTCATTAGCTTCATTGTAATCATTTACCGCTTGAGTAACACCTTTGGCAAGGTTGTCATAAGTAGGGCTGTCGGCCATGATTCCTGGTACAAAAACTGCTATTGATATATTTGAATTGTCTGTTTTAGCACAAGATACAAAAAGTATACAAAGTGATGATAATAATAAAAATAATTTTTTCATGTATGTCTCCAATATTGATTTATATTGGATATTAGTTTTATATAAAATAAATGTCAAGATAGTTTTATATAAAACTATCTTGGTTGTTGAAATTGGTTTTAATTCTTTCTAAAAAGCTTACAAATAAACTCTCTTCTTCTTTGGAAAATCCTTTATAAAAAGTTTCAAGCAGTTTTCTTGATAATTCAGCGGTTATAGAGTTATATTCTTTGCCTTTCTCAGTTAATTGAATATATTTGCTGCGTTTATCTGATTCATCTGGAGTTTCAAATATCAATCCTTCTTTCTCTAATTTTCTTACAAGGACTGTTGTTGTGGATTTATCTCTATTTATAAGTGTTGCTAATTCGCTCATACAGAGCTTTTCTGACAGACTTAATTGAAAAAGGATGTTTCCATGTGATGTCATGAAATCAGAGAGACCTTTGTTGCTTAATCCTTTTATCAAGAAATCCGCTGATAAACTATGAATATTAGACAGTAATGATATACTTGAATTAATTTCTCTTTCCATAATTTGTGATTATATCACAATTTAAACAATTAAATAATAAAATACACCGTGCTATGCTTTTTTTATTGATTATGAAAAAAAAACAAGTTAAATTAGTAATATGATTGGATTTTTGTTAAAAAAGAATTTTTGCGACGGTTGGGATAATATGTTATCTCTTGTTATTACAAATATTCTATTTCTATTTGTAGGAATGGGACTTGTATATATTAATTTTGTTTGTGCTTCATATTCTGTAGTATTTATCATCGTATTTATAATATCTTGTATTATTTTATCGATTTTATATTTTGCTTATGGTGATATCGCGGCTGATATAGCAAATTTTAAAGGCGTCCATATAGTTGATTATTTTAAGGCTAT
>CAYFND010000068.1:0-10544 GCA_964344405.1 uncultured Treponema sp.
CGCGACGGTGAATATGAATATATACTCTTGTTAAAAAAGTGTCAATAATAAATTTTATTTTTTTTCACTTTTTTTAAACTTTTTTTGCTCTTTTTAAGATCTCCATATCTGCACGTGAAGAATGATATGCTGTCTTCCAGTTACCGCCTTTTGATTCAGCTAGAATAGGAGTTCCGTTTTCATCAAGAGCTGACCACCATTCACCACCTTTAGCATCAACTTGTTTTTCTTTAATCCATTTCCAAACATTTTCTGAAGCTTTCAAATATTTTTCATCTCCAGTCATCTCATATGCATTATAAAAACCTGTCATTGATTCAGCTTGATTCCACCAAACACGAGTTCTGTCTCTTACAGTTCCATTATCTTTGAGGAAATTTTCCATTGCGCCTGTTTCTTTATCAATTCCTTCATCCAAAGCAACTTCTGCAACTTTTACTACGACATCTCTGATTTCTGACTGCAAGTCTTTATCACCCAATTCTGTTGCAGCTTCCCACAAAAGCCAAGAAGCTTCGATATCATGTCCGTAAGAAATTTCATCTGCTAAAAGTGTCCAATCCATTTTAAAGAACATTCCTAAGTGAGCATTTGGTTGCAAGATTTTTTCAACTGTTATGGAAACTAAATTTGAAAGAGAAGTTCCCACTTCATTACGAAGATTTTTACCTTCTGGGAAAATCACAGGAAGATTTCTGTATAAGTTTGTATAAGCTTCCATAACGTGAAGATTTGTGTTCATTGATTTTGGACAGTTCATATCTTTTGGAGATAAAATCATGTCATCTGTTGGAGCCCAATCAATAGCTCTTGCTTCAACATAACCGCCGTCCTTTTCATCCAAGGCATATTTTTCAATCAAATTGTAAATATCCAAAGATTTATTCATAGCCTCTTCAGCTTTTTCCGTATCGTTATTCAACTCTTTCAAAGCGGCTGCATATTCAGACAAACCATAACAACAGAAGGCTTCTCCATAAATCTGTTTTTTGCTTACTTTTGGAGTTCCGTCCGGCATAACCGACCAATAAACACCGCCGTTCTTTTTATCAATAAACTTTTCTGTAATAACATCATAAGCAAAATCCGCCATGTCCAAATATTTTGGTTCTTTTAAAAATCTTGCAGCGGCACTATAAGCCCACAAAAAGCGGGAAGTCATTACAATTGATCGTTCTATGGAAGAATCTTGTTTGTTATCATTGTCTATATCACCAAAAAAACCTTTGTTCACTGTATCACGAGAATATTTTTCCCAATATGGAAGAATGTTATTGCTCAAATCATTTTTAATTTCACTTAATATTTTTTCATTCATACAAATCCTCTTTTTAGTTTAATTAACTTAATCAAAATATTTTTTACTTAATAATTATACACTTTTTATTTTGAATTAACAACAATTCTATATTTATCTAGCATAAATATTGCGATTTTAGGATAATAAAAAATATGAAGAAAACTAATGCAATGAGAATCTTAGATGGATTAAATATGAAATATGAAGTTCAAGAATACGAAGCTGACGTAGACCACGAACTTCCAAAAGGTGCCGCAAGCCGAACAGCTGAAGAATTGGGAATTGAAGAAGGTGCGGTTTTTAAGACTATTGTTTTTAGGACTGATACAAAAGAAGTTTGCGTTATCTGTGAAAGTGCAGAATTTGAAATCAATTTGAAGAAAGCCAGAACTGTAATAGGTTGCAAAGAAATAAACACTGTGAAGCCTGAAGAATTGATGAATCTTACAGGATATATTAGAGGCGGATGTTCACCTCTTGGAATGAAAAAGAAGTTCAGAACGTTTATTGATGAAACAGCCCTTCTTTATGATAAAATTTGCATCAGTGCAGGTTTACGCGGAGTTCAAATATTGATTTCTCCGAATGATTTAATTGCTGCAACTGATGCTACAACGGCAGATTTCACACTTTAACAAGAATGATTTCTGCCATCAGCTAAAGTTTTAATTTATGCTAAAAGGTTTTTCTTTCCAAATTCACTGATCAGCGATGAAGGGTCTTTGGAAAGCAATGCTTTTACTAGCAAATAATCAGTTTGATTAAAAACGTCTTTTAACTGTTCCATCTGTTCTCCAGAGAAATTGCTTAAAACATAATCAGCGATATCTTTGTTATCCGGGCGGCCTATTCCAAATCTAAGGCGCCAGAAATCCGGTGTATTCAAAACAGCTTTTGTTGAACGCAATCCATTATGACCGCCGAGTCCTCCAGACCATTTTAAACTGACATATCCAAAAGGCATTTCCAATTCATCGTGAATTACTAGAACGTTTTCCGGCTTCAGCTTATAAAAATTCACAACTTCTATAATGCTTTCACCAGAAGCGTTCATGTATGTTTGAGGTTTTAGAAAATAAATATGCGAAGGCGAACCGTCTGGAATTTTTACAGGAGAACCGTCTTTTGTAGAAAGGATTTTCTCCTCGCTGGCCCACAAAGACAATTGTTCTGGTGTGCATGACGCAATTTCGCCCTTAAATTTATTCTGCCAAGTCAATTTGTTTTGAAAAGGTAAAAATCGTTCAAAAATCCAAGAAACATTATGCCTTGTATTTTCGTATTCCCGTCCGTAATTCCCCAAAAAAGCTACAAGTTCAATCATTTAATTCACCTTTCACTTTTATTGAAGCTCAGAAGACGGTTTTATGTATTTTTGCACAGAGTAAGAAGTCATTTCAAAAAGATATGGAGTTTCTGAACATCTTGCATAGTAAAAACCGTTGTCATCTTCTGGTGTTGGAGCTGTTTGATAAATTTCAAGCTTCACATTTTTTGAAGAAGAATTGATTTGAACTGTTGAGATTTTTGTTCCGTTGAAGTTTTCTTCCTCATTGTACCATTTGTTTACAGATAAAGAACTTAAGCTGCCCAGCCATGTTGAAGCTTTTGAAGGATCAACTGAAATGTCTGCACCAGAAATGTTCCAAGAAATATCATCACCAGAACCGGTTTTACCCAAGGTGTATGATTCTGATTCTGTTTGAATTGATACAGATTTCACTTCGTCTTTTTCCAACATATATGCAATGCTGCTGCGGAATTTTGATTCTGATTTGTTAATTTCTTCAAGCATGCTTCCAGAAACTAAATAAACAGTTTTGTCATCATCCACCATAATATATGACTGAAGTCCTGTTGAAGCGTCTTTTCCAACAGTTACTGTTTTTATCAACTTGCCGTCTTTTTTCATTGAAAGGAATATTCGTTCCCCTTCATTCAATTCATATCTTGCAAGAACAGCTTCGTTTGTAGCCTTATCAACTTTATCCAGAACACGGATAGAAGAAACGGCGTCTATCATCCCTTGAATTACGCTTTCATTTCCAGGATATTTTTTTGAACCAAGAGTCCATTCTCCGTTCTCTTTTTTCATGTTGATTGTTTCTTCAAGCGTTATAATTTGAATTTCATCTGGATCCAGCTTAAATTCCAAGAGTTGGGGCTTATCGTTTATCTTTGTTATTCCTTGAACGATGCATACACAAAGAAAGATTGCACATAAAGACAATAATATTATTTTTCTAGTTTTCATTTTTTTCCTCACGTGTTTTTTTAGTTATAGTTCTTTCATCATCTGGATTATACTTAGCGCGGATTTCTTTTTTATGTTTGTTTCTTTCACGCCAAACAAACAGTCCGATGATTGCAACAATGATTGCGAGTCCAAATTGATTAAAACTTCTGAAAATCAACGCCAAAGACGGTGAATTGATTGTAATATTGTTTACAGACAATCCTTTTGTCCTCATCAAGCACAAATCTTCATTTCCGTTACAATAATCCAAAATATTCAATAGGAACATTGCTGTTGGAGAAGATCCTGTTTCATCTAGAACCTGGTATGTTGTTATGTATGAGCTTCCTGAAACAAAGATTTTTCCAGGCATAATGCTTTTTGCAATATGGTCTTCTGCAACTAAAGCGGAACCCGGTGTTGAAGTGTCGATTGATTTATCAAAAGCACTTGAGAATCTACCTTCAAGCAGGACTGCAAGATTTTCAGCTTTAAATCCTTCTGTTGGAGGCTGCATTGCCAGAGGATTCAACATTATATTCTGTGATTCCGTCCATGATTCATCTGAAGATTTTGCAATAATTGTTGTTGTGACATCTTTATTTTTTAACGCTTCATCTACATTTAAAGAACCGTTCTGAACCATAACTACATAGCCCATATTATTTGTAATTGGATGCTTTGCGGCAAATTGATTGTTCTGAATAACAGGAGCCCAATAAAGGCTCAACTTTCCATATTGAGAGCTGTTATTTTCGTAGCAATTTTTATCCATAACGATATTTGCATCACGCTTTACACCATATTTGTTTAAAAGAGTATCAAGGCTGTTCTTATTATCCACAAAAGTTGACTGGCTTTGATAATAATTTTGAGAAGCTTGTTCTTGAAGTCCGTCCATAAACAGAATTACGTTGCCGCCTTTCATTACAAACTGGTCGATTTTATATAGCTCAACTTCTGTAAAATCAGATTTTGGACCGTTGATAATTATTGAATTCATATTTGAAGGAATTGACTGTTGCGTTAAATCCAACTCTTCCAAGTGATAACTTTTTGAAACGATTGTATCGAAATTCTTTGATTCTTCTTCTGTTTGGAGGCTCCATTCACCGTGCCCCGTAACATAACCAATGTTTGTTGTTTTTGAAACAAGGCTTTGAACGCTTTGAGTGATTGAATCAGACAAAGTGGTTAATCCAGAAACTTCATATCCAAAAAGAGATTGAGACACGCGAACTGGAAGAACTCTAAACTTGTCATTTTGTTCAATAATCAGTCCAATGACAGCCCGTTCAGTGCGTCCATCATTACCGACATATTGGATTCCCTGCATTCCGTATTTTTCTATTAATGACGAAACTTCATCTGTTGAAGGATGAACAACTTGATAAGTTAAGCAATCCATATTCTTTTTGTTTGCTTCTTCTACAGCTTGTTCAACAGTTGATTCCAAAGTTGAAACACCCTGTATTCCAAAACCGTTCATTGATTCACTTAAGTATAAAGTCATTTTGAGCTTTTCATCTTCATCAAGAGAAGACAAGGCGTCGAGAGTTCCTATCATCTTTGTAATTGTTGATGTGAATTTATATTCAAATCCATCTGAACTTGTTATTCCATCAATCACTTCAACACTGTCGCCATAAGTTAGGACGATTCCCATATAAACTTGCTTGAATCCAACTTCGTTATTTTTAACTTCTTGAATCTGGATTTGATTTAAACCGTAATCCATTGCAAGCTGAACGTTGTCTGTTTTTGACAAGTCAACATTTATTAACGAAAAGTTCTTGTTTGCCGAACTTTTGTATTCAGACAGCAAATCCCTTACATATAAAGCTGTGCTGCTGTACGGAGAAGGTAGGTTTTCATCAAAAAAGACTCTTACAGATAAAGGAGCTTCCAGATTTTTTACAAGAAGCTTGCTGCCTTTTGAAAGTGAATAGGATTTTGTTTTTGTTAAATCCACACGTGTATAAGAATTGTAACCTGCAACATTAATTAGAATTAATAAAATGATAAATAAAATAAAATCACTTGCCGGACTTTTAATCCAATTTAAAAATTTTTTCACAATATTCCCCTAAACCTTTTATTCTTTTGAAACTTTATTCGCTCTAACAGTTAAAGTGAAAAATAAAGCTGTAAGAGAAATGAAATATACCAAATCTCGAGTATCGATTATGCCTTTTGAAATTGAGCTGAAATGTGCACTTGCTGATAAATAGCTTATGAATTCAACAATTGAAGAAGGCAGGAAAACCAAGAATGTATCTATCATCGTTAGCGCTATACAAATGAGCCAGGCTGTAAAAAATGATATAATCTGATTTTTTGTAACTGATGAAGCAAAGATTCCTATTGCAGAAAAACTAGCGCTCAAGAAAATAAGACCCATGTAACCGCCAATTATCGGACCGTAATCAGGATTTCCAAAAACTGCAGCTGTAACTACGTAGAACAAAGTTGGAACGAACATAATTAGGACTTCAATAAAAACGGCAAGAAATTTTCCCATTACAACTTGAAATTCTGTAACTGGCAAAGTCAACAATGTTTCATAAGAACCGTTTCTCTTTTCTTCTGAAAAAACCCTCATAGAAAGGGCTGGAACAAAGAAAGACAGAAGTAACGGCATCAAGCTAAAGAAAGAACGTAATTCGGCTCTACCTTGTAGAAAAAATGTAGAAAAGAACACGATTCCTGTTATTATCAAAAATAATCCAGAAACGATATATGCTATAGGGCCTGAAAAATATGATTTTAGTTCACGCCTCATTATTACAAAAGAAAGTTGCTTTTTGCTTTTTAATTTATTATCCACCATTTTTTATTCCTCAACTTTTGTTTCAATTTTTTCAGTTGTAAGTGTATGGAAAACATCTTCCAAACTGTTCTGAAGAATCTTCATTTCATACAGATTTATATTGTTTTCAATTAATTTCTTTGCAATTTCCGGACGTATCTCTTTTTTACCCGAAACAGAAATCAAAACACCAGTTACGTCTTTATTGTCAAAAACCATATCTGAATCAGACTGAACGACAGAAGCAACGCCTTCGATTGAAGAAAGGATTTCTATTAAAGTTTTAATTTCACAAGAAGAAACTGTCATTTTGATTGAAAGTTCATGTCCGTATCTTTCTTTTAATTCTTCTGTAGGACTATCTGCAACTAGTTTTCCACCAGAAATGATGATTACGCGGCTGCACAAAGTTTCAACCTCACTTAAAATATGAGTTGAAATAATAACTGTTCTTGTTTTTCCAATTTCACGGATAATGTTCCTTACGTCTTCAACTTGGTTTGGATCCAGACCGCTTGTCGGTTCATCCAAAATAAGAATCTCGGGATTGTGCATCAAGGCGTGGGCCAAAGCAACGCGCTGTCTGTTTCCCCTTGAAAGTTCATTTATATTTTTATCCATTACTTCCTTTAGTCCGCATTCTTCACACAAAAGAGGAACTTTTTCATCTGCATTTTCACCTTGCATTTGAGCGATGTATCTTAAGTAGTCTTCAACAATCATCTCTCCGTAAAGTTGTGCGGATTCCGGCATATAACCAATCTTCTGTTTTGCTTCAACAGGATTTTTTGAAATATCTATATCGTCAATTAAAATCTGACCTTCAGAAGGAGCCAAGAATCCGGTAATCATTCTCATTGTTGTGGTTTTTCCAGCTCCATTAGGACCGAGCAATCCTACAATCTGACCTGTAGGAATTGAAAAACTAACATCATTTACCGCACGGAAAGACCCAAAATTACGGGATACGTGGGAAACATTTATCATAAAAAAAACCTCCAAAGATTTTTAAAACCAATATATTTAAATATACTACTAAAATATTCAAAAGTTAAACTATGTTACTGATAAAACATTTTTTTTGAAAAGAAATGTTTGTTATTTTTTTCAATTTGCATTTTTTTTGAATTTATTATAGATTCTCTTTAGTGTTGATGCTGACCAAGTCTACGGAACAGTCATTTTAATTATCCCACGGGAAATTACATACCTCTTCACCAAAATCATTACATTATCTTTTTCTCAAAATCATACTTTTGTATGAAATCAAACGGAGGTACTCATGAATAAGTACGTTAAACGTTATTTGGTTGATGCAATGAGCGGTATGGCTCAAGGTTTATTTGCATCTTTATTGATTGGAACAATTATCAAGACTTTAGGACAACAACTTGTTCGGTTGAATAACAACCCTGTTTTTCAATTTTTAATTGATGCTGGAAACTTTGCCACAGAAAGTCATGTTGTTGGAGCCGCAATGGCTATTGGAATTGGTTTTGCAATGGGCGTTCCATCTTTGGTGTTATTTTCACTTGCCGTTGTTGGAGCCGCGGCAAATGTTACAGGCGGAGCGGGCGGTCCTTTAGCAGTTTTATTTATTGCCATAATTGCCGCTGAATGTGGAAGATTGGTCAGCAAAAAAACAAAAGTTGACATAATCGTAACTCCGCTTGTTACAATCATTGTTGGTTCGCTCTTAACTGTTCTATTTGCAAAATATATTGGTGATGCAGCCGCTTCAATTGGAAAACTAGTAATCTGGTCCACTCAACTAAGGCCTTTCGTAATGGGAATGTTAGTTTCTGTAGTTATCGGACTGGCACTCACTTTACCAATCAGTTCTGCTGCAATTTGTGCCGCATTTGGGCTAACTGGATTAGCTGGAGGAGCTGCCGTTGCCGGTTGCTGCGCTCAAATGGTTGGATTTGCAGTTTTATCATTTAGAGAAAACAAATGGAGTGGATTACTTTCTCAAGGTTTGGGAACAAGTATGCTTCAAATGCCAAATATCATTAAAAATCCAAAAATCTGGATTCCACCAACGCTGGCTTCTTTGATTACCGGACCGATAGCAACTTGTATTTTCAAAATGGAAATGAATGGTGCCGCCGTTAGTTCTGGTATGGGAACTTGTGGTTTGGTTGGACAAATCGGTGTTATTACAGGCTGGTATAATCCTTCAGAAATTGCTATTTCAAACGGGGCTTCAATTATGAATCCTGCTGTTTTTGATTGGATTGGATTGATCCTTGTATGCTTTATCCTCCCCGGACTACTCAGCTACTTGTTTGGTTTGGTATGTAGAAAAATCGGTTGGATAAAAGACGGCGATTTAACTTTAAACTAGATTTCTATAGTAAGTTTTAATTTTTTTTAATATAATGTTCTGTTGCAATGAATTACGAAAATCCGTTAATTGTTCAAGGTGACAGAACATTATTACTTGATGTACACGCTCCTTTGGCAGAAGAATGCAGAAACGAACTTATTCCTTTTGCAGAATTGGAACGCTCTCCTGAACATTTACACACATATAGACTATCTCCTCTATCCCTTTGGAACGCAGCAAGTGCAGGATTTACGGCACAAGACGCTGTAAACGTTCTTCAAAAATATTCCAGATATGATGTTCCTCAGTCAATTGTCATGTGGATTTCTGAAATTTCAAACAGATTTGGCAAGCTTAGGTTAGTTGAAGGTCCCACAGAGATTAATGTTGAACAAAACTCAATAGAAGAAAAATATCTTTATCTAGTTTCTAATTCTCTTCCTGTTTATAAGGAAATTTTTTCCACTCCAAGCCTAAAGAAATTATTGATGGCAAAGACTTACGAAGAAGTTGAAAACTCATCAAATGAATTAACTGAAGATGAAAAGAAATACTGCTTTTTATTAAAATTGACGGACAGAGGCACAATCAAGCAAACTCTTTTAAAATTGGGCTGGCCTGTAAAAGATGATGTAAAACTAGCTGACGGCGAACCGCTTGATGTTCAATTAAAAGAGACGACAAGTAAAGGCACACCGCTTGTAATTAGAGATTATCAAAAATTGTCTGCAAAAGCCCTTGTTGGTGATAGAGGCCCCGGAACAGGATTTGGAACAATCGTCCTTCCTTGTGGAGCTGGAAAAACCATAGTTGGAATGACAATTATGGATATGCTGAAGACTTCAACTTTAATAATCACAACAAATATATCTGCCGTGCACCAGTGGATTGACGAATTAGTTGACAAGACAAACTTAACCCGCGACCAAATTGCTGAATATTCCGGCGAATCAAAAGTTATAAAGCAAGTTACTGTTGCAACTTATCAAGTTCTAACATGGCGACCAACAAAAGACGGTCCGTATCCACACTTTTCAATTTTTCACGAACGTCCTTGGGGACTTATTATTTATGATGAGGTTCATATCCTGCCGGCACCTGTTTTTAGAGTTGTGGCAGAACTTCAAGCCGTGCGCCGTGTTGGTCTGACTGCAACTTTAGTTAGAGAAGATGGCTGCGAAGGTTATGTATTTTCACTTGTCGGACCAAAACGCTATGACGTTCCTTGGAAAGAGCTTGAACATTCAGGTTGGATTGCAAGCGCAGAATGTATTGAAATCCGCTTGGACTTGCCTGTAAATCAAGAAATAGATTACGCAGTTGCCGGCGCCAGAGAAAAACACAAGATTTCTAGTCAAAATCCATTGAAAATTGATGTCACAAAGCAAATCATCCAGAATTTTCCAGATGATAAGATTCTTGTAATCGGACAATATCTTGACCAGCTGAATGAAATTGCCAAAATACTGAAATGTCCGATTATTACAGGAAAAACTCCAACTGCAGAAAGAGACAAAATCTACACCGACTTTAAAAGCGGCAACATCAAAGTTCTAGTTGTTTCTAAAGTTGCCAATTTTGCAATAGACTTACCAGATGCATCTTTAGCAATTCAAATTTCTGGAACATTCGGCAGCCGCCAGGAAGAAGCGCAACGATTGGGTCGAATTTTAAGACCGAAAGAACGAAAATCACGATTTTTCACTTTAATAACACGAAACACAACTGAAGAGGAATTTGGTTCAAACAGACAGAAGTTTTTAGCAGAACAAGGCTATGCTTATAAAATAGTCAGATATTCAAGTGAAGAAGATATCCCGAGTTCAATGACGAAGTGCAAAAAGGGAGGAGCATAGGCCCCTCCACAATA
>CAYFND010000069.1:0-10522 GCA_964344405.1 uncultured Treponema sp.
TTCCAATGGCTCTGCGGCAACTTCTTCCATTTCTTCAGCTTCAACTGGTTCTTCTGTTACAGATTCCTCTGCAACGGCTTCTTCAACTGGTGTTTCTGCTTCCAATGGCTCTGCGGCAACTTCGTCTATTTTTTCAGCTTCAACTGGTTCTTCTGTTACAGATTCCTCTGCAACGGCTTCTTCAGCTGGTGTTTCTGCTTCTTGTGGTTCTGCCGCAGCAGTTTCTACAGGTGTTGTTGATTCTTCTGTTTGAGCAACAGGAGTTTCTTCAACTGTATTTTCTACTACTTCTGGTGTCTTTTCTTCAACTGGCTCTTCATTAATTCCTATGTCAGATTCCTTTGCAATTACAGCCGAACCAAAAACTCTTTCATCCTGACCAGACCTTTTTGTTATCTTTACAATATTGTTTGCATCTTTATTGATTCCGATTTCTGTAGCAGCTTCTGGTGAAAGCATAATTGCAACACCTTCAGATGCATCAAGAGCACCAATTACAAGAATATCAACAGTTTTATCACCGGCGATATTAGTAACACTGATTGTGTCTCCAGGAAGATAACCTACAGTCTTTGCAAATAATCCCTGAGGAAAAACTCCATCATCAACAACAACAGCTCTTCCATCTAAAGAAGGACTGAATGAAGATAATCCCAAGTAAATACAGAGTAATACCAATACATTTAATAATTTACTGATTTTTTTGTTTTTCATAACGTTCCACCCTTACGTCTATATCACTTTGCTTATTTCAGAAACAAGTAGCGATGTCATTGATTTTAAATCTTCTATTTCAAAAGAGTTCTTCTTATTATTTTTAATAAAACTCTTCTTAATTTCTTTTCCATTTTGTACTGAAGTTAAAGTCCAATCAATTTTGCTGATTGCAATTTGTTTTTTTAAACTTCCACTAACTTCAATTTCAGAAAAACTTAATACAACTTGAATAAAGTAATCTGAACTACCGTCAAAAGCTTCTGAATAACCAGTATCCCAAAGTTTTTTATCTTGAGCTTCATTCGTAGAAACCGCAGCTTGTGAATTTGTAACAATAAATCCTTGTTCAAAAAAAGAAGTCAGAAGTTCATCTTCCACCGCATACGTATTTTCATTAACTTTTGTATCACTTATATCATGTTGAACTACTTGAAATGAAATCTGTTTTGCAAAACAAAAAGAACTCATAACAAAGCATAAAACTATGAAAATAATATTTTTCTTTATAAACATCATTCACCACCAATCAAAATTGATTATCCCTTTTCAATCCTTTACATCATCGGAAAATCAGTTGTTGAGGTTTAGAACATTTTTTAATTCATTGTAAATTAACATTTTCTATGCTAGTGTATTATCAGATTTTTTACTTTAAAGAGTTTTTATGAAGAAGATGGTTTATATAATCGGTGCTGGATTTGCAGGGCAAACAATTGCAGATGATATCAAAAGAAAGAAAATCTTTGGAACTGTCGCAGCATTTTTAGATGATGACAAAAAATTAATTGGATCAGAAATTGACGGAATTCCCGTTTTAGGTCCGATTAATCAAATTGCTAAAATGCTCAGAAATTCAGAAACTGATGAAGCCATCATCTCGATTCCGTCCGCTTCTACAGAAAGAATCAAAGAAATATACGAAGTCCTAAAAAAAAGTAACTTTTCACATATAAAGATTCTTCCAAGCATAAGTCAAGTTGTAAATGGAACAGCTCACTTTGTTCAAACAAGGGAAATTGACCCTCTTGATATATTGGGACGAACACCTATCACAATTTCACTAAAACAAAGCTTGTCATACCTTAGGGGAAAAAGAGTTCTAATAACTGGAGCCGGTGGTTCAATTGGCTCTGAACTTGCCCGCCAACTTTTATCCGGCGGTGCTGAACGCCTGTATTTATTCGGACATGGAGAAAATTCCATCTGCCAAATATTCAGAGAGTTAAAAGTGCTTCAAGCTGAGGGCGTCGGTGAAAAAGCAACTATCGTTCCTATCATTGGTGACATGAAGGACGCTTCTTATGTTGACTACATTATTGGAAAAACAAAATGCAATGTAATTTTTCACTGTGCGGCATACAAGCACGTTCCTATGATGGAAGAAAATCAAGTTGCAGCTATTGAAAACAATCTCTTTGGAACAAAGAACCTTCTTGACGCGGTGTTGAAATATAAAGTTCAAAGATTTGTGTTGATTTCAACAGATAAAGCTGTAAATCCTGTCAGCGTCTACGGTTATTCAAAAATGCTATGTGAAAAACTCGTCCTAGAAACTTCAAAAAAAGCTTCAAAGGAACAAGCCATTATGTTTGTCAGATTCGGCAACGTTTTGGGATCAAGAGGCTCGATTCTGCCAATATTTTCATCACAAATAAAAAATGGTGGCCCTATCACTGTTACAGATGATAAGATGGAAAGATTCTTCATGACGATTCCAGAAGCGTGTTCCCTTGTCCTACAATCTGGTGGCGTTGGATTAAACGGAGCTTCTTACCTTCTTGATATGGGCGAACCAATCAAAATAATTGAACTAGCAAAGCAAATCATCAAATTCAGCGGACTTGAACCATATAAAGATATAGATATTAAGATTATCGGTTCTAGAAAAGGTGAACGATTGATTGAACCTTTATGGCTTGAAGATGAAAATCCTCAAAAAACTGAATATTCAAAAATCCTTCAACTTGAAAACAAACCTTATACAGAAGAAAGAATCAATTCTTTATTGGAACAAATGAAACCGATATGTTTTTATGACGAAAAAAACATCTCTTTATATCGAAACAGGGAAAAACTGATTGAAATATTATGTTCGGACTGTGAAAGCCTGAAAAACTTTTATGAAGAGATAAAAACTGACAATCTGCCAAGAACCGATATCTTGTAACAATTATGAAGGAAATAAAATGAGTGAAATAAAAGTGCCTTTTCATAAGGCTGCAATAACAGAAGATGAAGAAAATGCCGTCCTTGATGTATTAAGGTCAGGTTGGCTTACAACGGGTAGATATGCACTTGAATTTGAAAAGAAATTCAGCGAAATTGTCACCACAAAAGAAAAAGTTATCAGCCTTGCGGTGAACAGCAACACCAGCGGAATGATTTTAGCAATGGAAGCGTGCGGTGTAAAACAAGGCACATATGTCATCACAACTCCATATACTTTTGTTTCAACGGCCGCATGTGCAAGACATTTGAATGCTGACGTTTATTTTGCTGATATAGAAAAAGACACTTACAGCATTGATCCGGAAAAAATTGAAGAAATCTTAAAAAAAGATACAGAACACAAAGTTAAGGCAATTGTTCCTGTTCATATTGCTGGAAATATTTGTAATATGAAAAAAATATTGGCACTGGCTAAAAAATAAAGCACTAAAGAAAATCGTATTTATGTAATTGAAGATGCCGCCCATTCCTTTCCATGCCCAACAAAATTAGGATTTGCTGGAACAATCGGTGATGTAGGAGTTTTTTCTTTTTATGTAACAAAGACAATCACAACTGCTGAAGGCGGAATGGTTTGCACAAAGGATGAGGCTCTTGCAAAAAGAATGACAATAATGAGGCTTCACGGAATGGACAGAACCACCTGGGACAGATACACTTCACCAAAAGCCTCATGGGAATATGACATTGTTGCACCGGGATACAAGTTTAATCTTCCTGATGTCTTGGCAGCTATTGGAGTGTGCCAACTAAAAAGAGCGTTTTTATTTGATGAACAAAGAAAGAACGTTGTAAAACAATATAATGAGGCTTTTTCAAAAACAGACTTTATTCAACTTCCCCCTGATTCAGAAGGAAATTCTTGGCACTTATATTTGATGCGGATTGTACCAGAAAAATTAAAAATCAATAGAGAGCAATTCGCAAAAATTTTACAACAAAAAGGATTGGGGATTTCTGTCCATTTTATTCCTATATTTCATTTTACCTATTGGCAGGAGCTTTATCCTTCATTTACAAAGGAAAACTATCCAAACTGTGAAAATCAATATTCACGAACAATTTCAATTCCTCTTTTCCCAGATATGAGTCAAGAAATGATTGATTTTGTAATCAAGACAATTATTCAAACAGGATTAGAAAATCATGCCTAGAAGAAAAACTGTCAAAAATAACAAGACAAGAAATCTTGACGCTGCAAACTTTTATAGTGATTGTGAGAAGGAAGGGCTTTTATACGCAAAATTAATCCGCAGTCCTGCAAAAAAAGGAATTATAAAAGATGTTGTTCTAGAAGATATCCCTGAAGGTTATTTTTTATATACAGCTAAAGATATTCCATCAAAAAAATATATTGAATACAACAAGACGCAACTGAATATTTTTGGTTATGATAAGATTGGTTATTCCGGTGAACCTCTCGGTATCTTGATAGGCCCTTCAGAAAGGACGCTTTGCACCCTTCTAGAAAAAGTCGACACCCAGTACGAAACAGAGACCTTGGAATCGGCACTAACAAAAGTTATGGATATTGATTCAGCCGATGAAGAACAATCAACAGAAATAACAGCACAAATTGAAGAAAAAAACAGCGAAATCACCACAACAGAGAATGAACAGAACCTTGGTGAAAAAAGCGATTTTATGGAAGTTGTAGACAAGCTGAACAAGCTTCCTTCCTTGAACGACGTCATTGATAAATCAACATCAGACGCAACAGAAGACGCATCCATTGTAGCAAAAAGAATTATAAAGTTTGGTTTATACGAAACAAGCGGCGAAGATGAGGCAGACAGCGAGCTTTTTGGTGAAAATGTTAAAACAATTGAAGGCAACTGGTCTTTGTCTTCTCCCAAAATGCCATGGAATGAAACATCTGGAGCTTTCGCCTATTTTGAAAACAAGCAGCTTCATATTTTTGCGCCAATCAAATGGACTTATTTTTTACAGAATTCTTTATCTGAAGTTTTGAATATTTCTACAGAACAGATTTTTATTCACAAAACAAAAAATGCGATCGGTTCTTCAAACGGTTTATGGCGTACCACTCAAATTGCAATTCAAGTTGCCGTTGCAGCATTTTTATCTGGAAAACCTATAAAACTTCAACTTTCACACAAAGAACAAGAATCATATATGTCATCTGACGTGAAGACTCAATTCAAATATAAGACTTCTGTAGATGAAAATGGTTGCATCTTGTCCATGAAAATCAACATTGATTCTGATATTGGTTTGTGCAATCCTTTTGCCCAGGAAGTAATAGACAGGCTTTCAATAACATCTTGTAGTTTTTACAAACCGAAAAATCTATTTATTTCCGCACTTGCCCATAAATCAAGCAATCCTCCAACATCAATTTCACTGACTAATATTGATTCTCAATCTTTCTTTGCAATAGAAAATCAGATTCAAAAAATCAGTGAGGAAATGCACGTTTTTTCTGGCGAAATCAGATTGAACAATTCATCTGCCACAACATTTCCCTTTACAATTCCACTTGGAAACTTGTACGAAACGATTGCAACTTCAATTAAAATAAGCGACTTTAACCGAAAGTATGTGTCTTTTCACACAGACGCTTTGAACAGGGTAAAAAAAGACAGCAATCCTTTCTTTGCCATTCCTTTGCGAGGTATAGGGTTGGCTTCAACATACAATTCTTCTGGCTTTTTTGCCGAAAGCACATTCACCTATGATTCCAAAATCGAAGTGACATTGTTTCCCGATGAAAAAGTTATTATTCACGCCCTACGCCCTTCATCATCAATCCAAGCAATTTGGAAGAAGACTGTTGCTGAATTACAGAAAATTCCCGTTGACAATATTTCAATTGATTCAAACTTTTTAATAGATGACATCCCCCGTCAACCAGAAGATACAATTGGAAACATCAGCATTATGAACGAAGTGTTAAAAAAATGCTGCATTGATATTCAGAAAAGGCGCTTTCACCAACCGTTACCGCTAACTTCAAAAAAAGGACTGACTTCTTCATCAAAACGAAACTGGCATAATTCAACTTTTTCAGGAAATCCTTATTATTCACTGACTTACGCAACAGCTGTAGTTGAAGTTGAACTCGATATAAATACTTTTAATGAAAAAATAAAGGGAATTTGGCTTACAATTGACTGCGGTGAAGTTCTGGATGAAATTTCTGCAACTAACAGCATCAGATTGGATGTCCAACGAGAATTGTCATCTTTAGTTAGCGGAAAGACATTAACTTGCGATAATTTGAAAATTTCTTTGATTAAGTCTAAGAACAAATCTGGTCAATTGAATAAAATCGTTCACAACACAATTCCGGCCGCATTTTCATCAGCACTTTCATTAGCACTTGCAACCCAACTAGAAGAAATTCCTTGTAACGAAACCCAACTTTTTACACTTATAAAAGAAAGATAATTTGACGGAAGTGAACATATGAAGATAAATATTACTTTAAACGGAACAAAGCAGATTTTTGAAGCCATGCCGGACGAACCATTGATTAATGTTTTACGAAGGTATTCTTGCTTAAAAGTGAAGAACGGTTGTGGAAAAGGATATTGCGGTTCTTGTACAATCTTGCTGAATGACAAACCTGTTGCCAGCTGTAAGATTCCTTTTGCAATTGCCAAAGACACGGATATTGTCACTTTGGATTATTTTGAACGAACTCAAGAGTATTCCGATATAATGAAGGGATTTGCAAAAGCAGGTATTCAACTTTGCGGATATTGCGATGCAGGCAAAATATTTTCAACATATCAAATCTTAAAGAATCCTAATATTCCAAAAAGAAAGGAAATAACAGAAGCTTTACAACATCTGGCTCCTTGTTGTGTTGATTTGGAAACTTTGGTGAACGGGGTTATTTACACAATAGCCTTACGTAAACAACAAATTGAAAGAATCACAGATTCACACTAAAAAGAGAATTATATGAACACACTAATTTCATTTGCAAAAAATACAAATATCTTACTTCAAGAAGTGAAAAACAACGTCCAAATAGTCGGCGGTTGCACTCAAATAGAAGAATTTCCTCAAAGAATAGTTTCAACATTTGGAATGAAGGAATTGTCGCAAATTGCAAGACATGAACGTTATCTAGACATAGGACCGGGTGTTACACTTTCAGACATCATTGCCCTTGGTCAAAACCATATTCCCCAGATTCTATACGAAGCAATAAATTCAATTGCAAATCCAATCATCAGAAATATGGCGACCATCGGTGGAAATATTTTTGCACAAGGAAACAAACATACCCTGTACGCCCCACTTCTAGCGCTAGACACAAAACTAGATTTTAAGAATCAATATGAAACAAAATCAATTTCATTAAGTTCTTTCACAACAATTCCAGAAGGTTTTTATCTTGCAAACATTAGAATTCCTTCCACATTTGCAGATTTATATGTATTTAGAAGAATCGGACCGGAACATTCAATTACGCAGCAATCAGCTTCATTCGCTTTTTTTATCAACACTGATAACAACAGCATAACAAGCATAAAGTTGGCGTTCGCCGGTCCTGTTGTATTTAGAAGTAAAGAATTGGAAAACACTTTAATCGGACGCCACCTTCCTTTATCAAGAAAAGAAATCAACCAATTGCAAGAAATGGTGCAAAATGAATTTAATAAAACTATTCTTGATAAAATGATAAGTGATGTTTTAAAGCAACAATTCTTGAATCTAACGCGCTATTCTTTTGAACAACTTACTTGATTAACATACAATCACCGTAAGAGAAGAACCTGTATCTTTTTTCTACGGCAGTTTTATACGCATTCAAAATATTATCTTTTCCAGCAAAAGCGCTGACAAGCATAATCAATGTGGATTCAGGAGTGTGAAAATTTGTGAACATTTGATTTACAACTTTAAACTTATATCCAGGATACATAAAGATGCATGTTGAATTTGTTCCAGCCTTTACAAAACCATCTTCATCACTTGCAGATTCCAATGTCCTTACAGAAGTTGTACCAACAGCTAGAATTGGACGACCTTCTTTTTTCGCTTGATTGATTTTATCTGCAGTTTCTTTTGGCACAGTAAAGATTTCTTCATGCATCTTGTGATTTTCAATGTCATCTTCCCTTACAGGCAAGAAAGTTCCAAGGCCGACGTGTAAAGTTACAAATACTCTTTCAATTCCTTTTTCATCAAGGCGAGCGAGCATATCCTCTGTAAAATGCAATCCTGCTGTAGGACAAGCCGCAGATCCTGTTTCCCTTGCATAAACATTTTGATAGCGCTCAGAATCTTCATCAGTATCTTCTCTTTTAATATAAGGAGGCAAAGGAATATGTCCGTTTCTTTCAAACCAAGCTTCATCAATTGCAAAATCAAATTTTAACGCACGGAATTCAGTGCCTTCGTTTCCTTTTTCATCAATGATAGTACCAACAGTTCCGTCTGGAAATGTATACCTCATGCCGCTTTTCTGTTTTTTGGCAGACTTCACCATTGTATTCCAAACAAAACAGTCTTTATCAATTTGATTTAAAAACATAAATTCTGTCTCACGTCCGGTTGTTTCTTTTATTCCGTACACCCTGGCCCTTCTAACTTTTGAGTTGTTAAAAATCATCAAAGTGTCTGGAGTTATCAGATTCGGCAAATCACTCATGCTGAAATGTTCAACCACACCGTTTTCTCTGCCTAAAAGCATCAATTTATCTTGACCTCTAACACCGCTTGGATGTTGGGCTATCAATTCTTGAGGTAAATCAAAATTAAAATCAGAAGTTTTCATCTTTTTGTCCTATTTTCTAACTGAATAAATTGTTTTGTTCAGTATTGTTTTCATTATTTGCTTTGAGCCCCAAATGTTCATATGCCTTTTGTGTAACAATACGACCACGAGGAGTCCTTTGTAAAAATCCACATTGAATTAAATAAGGTTCGTAATAATCTTCCAGAGTATCAATGTTCTCTCCGATTGAGATAGCCAATGTTTCTGCCCCAACAGGACCGCCGCCAAAATTGTTGATAATTGACAACAGGATTTCCCTATCATACTTTTCCAAACCAATTTGATCTATCTCAAGTTTTGAAAGCCCTTCTCTTACAATGTCTAGATCAATCACATTGCTGTTCTTTATTTGAGCAAAATCCCTCATCCGCCTTAAAAGTCTATTTGCAACACGCGGCGTACCTCTTGCACAAGAAGACATCAACAACGCGGCGTCATCGTTTACACTTACATTAATTATTGAAGCTGACCTTTGTATAATGCTGGCAAGTTCCTCTTTCTTGTAAAATTCAAAACGTGGAATAATTCCAAACCTGGAGCGTAAAGGACTGGAGATGCTGCCCGCTTTTGTTGTCGCTCCAACAAGTGTAAATGGCGGAATTGAGATTCTTACAGTTCTTGCGGCAGAACCTTGACCAATAATCCAATCCAATTCAAAGTCTTCCATTGCAATATACAGCATTTCTTCAATTGCAGGTTTTAAACGGTGGATTTCATCAATAAAAAAAACTGTCCGCGGTGTAATAGTTGAAAGGATTCCTGCCAAATCTTTTGGTTTGTCCAAAGCCGGTGCTGAGGTAGGCTTGAAATCAACACCAAGTTCATGCGCGGTGATTTGAGCCAAAGTTGTCTTTCCAAGTCCAGGCGGACCAATCAACAGAAGGTGGTCCAACGGCTCTTCCCTTTGTTTTGCAGCTTCTATAAATGTTGATAGATTGTTCTTTACAGAAGTTTGCCCCAAAAAGTCCTTTAGAACTTGAGGCCTTAAACTGTTGTCCTGCTCATCATAACTTGTATTTATATCCGCTCTAACTATAGCGGAGAAATCTTCATTTTCAGTCATTTTAGGATTATTCATTTATTTATTATAAAAACTCTATGACATTTCTACAATTGCACGTCTGAATAGAATTTCTTCCTTTTCTTTTTTTGTCTTATTCATAAAAGATTCATCTGTAGATAAAACTCTTAATAATTCCTCAATCTTTGAATCCACATCTTTTTTATCAAAACCCATACTCGCAAGTGAAACAGCAACGTCATTAAAGGTTGATTGAAAGCTGGACTGAACTTTTTCTTCAGAAATTGATATTTTCCCTTTTAATGCAAGCAGCATTTTTCCAGCAGTCTTCTTGCCAATACCAGGAATCTTTTCAAGTTCATCAAGATTACTATTTTCCAGAATCTCCATCAATCTAAATGAAGAAATATTGCTCATAATCTTTATGGCGCCTTTAGCACCAATTCCATCAACTTTTAACAAATCAAAAAAAACATTTCTCTCTTCTTTTGAAGCAAATCCAAACAACGCCATGGCATTTTCTGTATGCTGCATATATGTATAGACACGAGCTTCTTTTCCAACACAAGGAAGCATATCCAACGAAGAATCAGGAATACAAATATCCCATTCAATTCCATTAGTTTCTATAAAAATTTGTTTCGGATTTTTTGCCGTAATTATTCCAAAAATTGAATTAAACATATATGAATGATAATTTAATTTGAAATGAAATGCAATTGAGTTTTATTCCTATGAATAATGCAATTTTGTTATTGCACCCGCCAAGGCGTCCGCCGCATGATCAGGCTTCGGTTCAG
>CAYFND010000070.1:0-2477 GCA_964344405.1 uncultured Treponema sp.
GTATGAGGAGCGTGGTCTGTTGAAATCACATCAACAGTGCCGTCTTTTATTCCCTCAATCAAAGCAAGCCTGTCTTCTTCACTCCTAAGGGGAGGATTTACCAAGGCCCGGATAAAAGGTTCTTCTGTTCCACAAAGCGCAATATGATGGGGAGTCACTTCACAAGTAACAACCGCCTTCTTGTCATCCAAATCTGAAGCTTCAGTTTCAAGCTCTTCTTTTGCGTAACGAATTTCTTCAATACAAAAACGGGTGCTAACATGATCAAGGTGAACATGACATTTTGCCTTTTTGGCAAGTTCAAGATTCCTTACAGTCGATACATTTTCTGCAATATTCAAAAGGCTGTTTGCTTCTGTTAGCAGATCATCAATCTTCTTTAATTCAGATTCAGAAACATTCGACAGCTCTTTGTCTGAAGTTCCCCAAGCACTAAGGTTGTTTTCCTTCATCAGTTGGAGGGCCTGCTCCCTATAAGGTTTGGCTTCTTTTGCTAAAAATGGATCTTCACAATGGCAACCAACAATAATCCCCTTGTCTGCAGCAATCTTCATTCCCTGCAGCATTACAGAAGAACTCATAACTTCTTTTCCATCTTCTGTAATCAACGGAACAAATTTTTTATCCAACGGCAGAAGATGATTCACACTTTCACCTTCAAAATTTTCTGAAATACTAACTGATTGGAACAATCTTGTTAATCCTAGCTCACCAGCTTCCTTTTCAATCTGCATAGCTAAAGAAAGCGAAGAAACAACAGGTTTTGTATTTGGCATCGCAACAACAACACCGTAGCCGCCAGAAGCCGCCGCGTGAATTCCTGTATTCAAGTCTTCTTTTTCTGTAAGGCCGGGATATCTGAAATGAACGTGCATATCAATAAAGGAGGGAGTCAAAGTCAAACCCTTCAAATCGCAAGTTTCAATCTTTACATCCGGCGAATAACCGTCTTCATCAAGAACAGCCCTTGCCATATTGATTACAGTTTGTTCATTTGTAAAGCAACCTTGAAAAACAGAACGAATCATTCCATTTTCACAAAGAATTGAACCAAAGCAATCAATATCTTCATCAAGCAGCCTTGTATTGTAAATTAAAAGTATACGTACCATGTTTTCCTTATAAAAGCATTAATTTTTTTAGTTATCGTTTCCGGCAACATAAAGAGTGTCGCAATATTCACATCTGTACAAACCCTTCAATCTGTCTACAAGCAAGAAGGTTGGATGTGCATATTGCTCTGTTTGTGTAATACAACGTGGATTTTTACAGCTGAAAACGTTTGTTACTTTAGCCGGCAACTTCATGTTGATTTTTCTAACAATCTTTTCATTTTCAATCACGTTCACACAGATATTCGGGTCAATAAAACCCAGAACTGAATAATCAATGTTCAAAATATTATCAATTTTAATTATATCTTTTTTGGTTGATTTTTCTGAAGGAACGTTCTGAATCAAGCATGATGAATAAGTCGCCTTGTCCAAACCGAGCCACTGGTAGATTCTCCAACCGCTTCCAGCCTTAATATGGTCAATTACCAAGCCGTTTTTAATAGTATTTACATTTAACATATCCTTATCCTTCTTATTCCTATAGAGAACCAGTCAATTTTGCAATCAACGCCATTCTTGCATACATTCCGTATTTAACTTGTTTGAAATATGCGGCTCTTGGGTCGTTATCAACTTCAACAGAAATTTCGTTTACACGTGGAAGAGGATGAAGGACAATCATGTTGTCTTTAGCTCTTTTCATTCTGTCTGTATCAAGAATATAGCTGTCCTTTAACCTGATGTAGTCTTGTTCATTAAAGAATCTTTCTTTTTGAACCCTTGTCATGTAAAGGATGTCCAACTTGCCGATGACATCATCAAGATTTTCTGCCATTTCATATTCAATTCCAGCTGGATCCAAAATATTGGAAATCAAATAATCTGGAACAGTCAATTCTTTTGGACTTATGAATATGAATTTGTTGCCTTTATAATGACGCATAGCTTCTGCCAAAGAATGGACAGTTCTACCAAACTTCAAGTCGCCGCAAAAACCGATTACGTGATTCTCAAGTCCGCCTGTCAGCTGTCTGATTGTCACCAAATCAGTTAGAGTCTGAGTCGGATGATAGTGACCGCCGTCTCCTGCATTTATGATAGGACAAGCTGAATATTTACTTGCAAGCAAAGCCGCCCCTTCTTTTGGAGTTCGCATTGCAATTATATCTACGTAGGAAGAAACGACGCGGATTGTATCAGCTAAAGTTTCACCTTTTGAAGAAGATGTGTACGAAGCATCCGCAAAACCTTCAACAGCTCCGCCCAAACGCAGCATAGCAGCTTCAAAAGAAAGTCTAGTTCTAGTGCTAGGTTCAAAAAAAAGTGTCGCAAGAATTTTCCCACGACACACATTTTGAAATGATTTTGGATCTAAAATAATTTCTTCTGCTAATGAACAAATTTCATCAATTTCTGAAATTG
>CAYFND010000070.1:2487-10288 GCA_964344405.1 uncultured Treponema sp.
TCATCAGGCTGAATCAAATGACGATTATTTAACATTATTTCCCCTTATCAACAAAAGAGAAGAGAACTTCAGTTCCCCAGCATTTTGTTGTTTGCTATTCTGTATAAAAAATCTGGTAAATAATTAAGATTGAAGCTAATTTTCGCCCACCCCCTAATTATCTATTTAAATTTTTTCGAGTTTATCACAAAAGACTACTCGTTACAATAAAAAAGGCAACCAGTTTTTTATACTAATTGCCTTTTTCTTAAATTTTATATTTGGTCCATTCTTGGTACATCAGCTGTGTAATCAACACCTTCAATATCAAAACCATTTGTTGCATAAAAATCGTGTTTGTATCCGTCCAAATCACAAAGTTCAGCCAAGTTTTCATTTGTAACATTAGCCATCAATTTATCAACTTCAGCCTGAACGTCAGCTTTCATTTCCCAATCGTCAACACGGATTCTGTTCTCATCATCAACTAAAACTGTTCCAGCCCCGCTGTCTTTTCCAGTGTACAGTCTTTCAGAAAAAAGTCTTTCCATCTGTTCAATACACCCTTCGTGAGTTCCCTTGGCTTTCATAACCTTGAAAAGAACAGACAAATACAAAGAAATAATAGGAATTACAGCACTTGAACGAGTTACCAAACCTTTGTTTACAGAAACATAAGCCGCACCACCAAGTTTTTCATTCAATTCTTTATTCAAAGAATGAGCAGTTGCTTCCAAATCTTTTTTAGCCTGACCGATTGTTCCGTCTCTATAAATTGCATGGCTCAATTCTGGACCGATGTAAGAATAAGCGACAGTTCTACAACCTTCAGCAAGAACGCCTGCGGCAGAAAGCTGTTCAATCCACAACTTCCAGTCAGCACCGCCCATTACTTTTACAGTGTTGTCAATTTCTTCTTGATTTGCAGGTTCAGCAGCAGATTCTTTCAAAGTGTTAGTTTGAATATCAATACCGACACCGGCGTAAGTCTTTCCAATTGGTTTTAAAACTGATTTATACAAAACTTGTGTGTCAGGATCAGTTCTAACAGGACTTGCAAGGCTGTAAATGATTAAATCAATTTTCTTTCCGTGTTTTTTTGCTTCTTCAATAATCATTTTTCTTGTTTCATGAGAATAAGCATCAGCACTGAAAGTTTCTGTAAAAAGTCCATCTTTTTTGGCAGCTTTATCAAAAGCCATATTGTTGTACCAACCCGGAGTTCCACCTTTTGTCTCTGTTCCAGCTTTTTCATAAGAAATACCGATTGTGTCGGCACCATATTCAAAAGCGGCAGAAATTCTACTAGCCAAACCATAACCTGTAGAACAACCTAAAACTAAAACGAATTTTGGACCTTTTCCGCCCTCTTTTTCAGATTTTATTCCGCGTTTAGCTTTTTGTGCCTTTACATAAGCAATTTGATGTTCAACTTCTTTTGCGCAACCGATTGGATGAGCGTTAATACAGATATTGCTTCTTACCATTGGTTTAATAATCATAATTTACGACCTTCTTTTTTATTCAATTTTATAATCTATTTATATTTTTTTATAATGATACAACCGTTGTGACCGCCAAAACCAAGCGAACAAGATGCGGCGGCTTCAACAGGATATTCAATTCCTTTGTTTGGTACATAATCCAAATCGCAACCATGTTCCAAATCCGGATTGTCCAAATTGATTGTTGGAGGAATAAATCCTTCCTCAATGACTTTTGTACAGAAAATAGCTTCAATAGAACCAGCGGAACCAACCATATGTCCAGTCTCGCTCTTTGTAGAAGAGATTTTTAATTTGTATGCGTAATCACCAAAGAAAGTTTTTAACATTGCAGTTTCAGCAGAATCATTAGCTGCAGTTGAAGTTCCGTGGGCATTATAATATTGAATGTCCTGTGGATTCATGTCTGCATCTTCAAAAGCGTTTTTCATTGCAAGAACTCCGCCCGCTCCATCTGGACAAGGCGCTGTAATATGATAAGCGTCAGTTGAAGTTCCAAAACCGGCAACTTCTGCGTAAATCTTTGCACCACGTCTTTTAGCGTGTTCTTCTTCTTCCAGAACAAGGATTGCAGCACCTTCTGCCATAACAAATCCGTTTCTGTCTCTATCAAAAGGACGGCTTGCTTTTGTCGGCTCATCGTTGAATGTAGTGGCAAGTGCAGAAAGAGCCTGATAGCAACCGATATTGAATCCTGTTATATCAGCATCAGTTCCGCCGGCAAGGCACATATCAATCCTGCCGTTTCTAATCATATCAAAACCAAGACCCAAAGAATCTGTTCCAGATGCACAAGCTGTAGATAGAGTCCATGCAGGACCGTGAATCTTAAAAAACATTGCAACATTTGCAGCGGCTTCATTATTCAACGACATTGGTGCCGTCAAAGGAGGAATTCTGTTTACGCCAGACATTGGATCTAGATATTTTTTATAGCTGTTTTCAATTACGTCAGACAAACCAATTCCAACACCGGAAAAGATTCCGATATTTTCCCTGCCGATCTCATCATTTTTGTAACCTGAATCTTTAACGGCTTCTATACTTGCACCCAAAAGAAATTTAGTAAAACGTGACATTTTTCTAGAAACTTTGTGATCCACTTCATAATCATCAAGAGAAAAGTTCTTTACTTCTCCTGCTATTTTTACATTATGTTTTGAAGCATCAAACAAAGTAATAGGACCGATTCCACTCTTTCCACTTTTTACAGCGTCCCAAGTATCTTTAACATTATTTCCAAGGGAACTAACAGCTCCAAGTCCTGTAATAACAACACGTCGTTGTGCCATCCATAAACCTCATATAAATTTTGATAAAACAAATTATAGCACAAGATTACTATATTTTAAATACTGTCACCTTCATTGCATGTACTACTAATAAATTTCATGTTATTCATTATGACACAATTGGTCAATATGTCATTCTGGATTTATTTGATATTTCTCTTGAAAATTCTCCCCCACAAGTTGTATTCTCTATAGTAGAAAATATACATGGAGATAAAAATGAAATTTGTTGATGATTTGTTACATAGGGCAAAAAAAGCTAATAAGACTATAGTACTTTGCGAAGGTGAAGATAAAAGAGTTGTTGAAGCTGCTTCTAAAATTGTAAAAGAAGGAATTGCTAAAATCATTCTTATTGGAACTGAAGCTGAATGTAAAAAAGTTGCTCCAGGAACAGATTTAACTGGAATCACAATTGTTGATCCAGCAAATTCTAAAGATACAGAAAAATATGCAGAAATTTTGTACAAAGCTCGTGAGGGTAAAATTAACAAGAAGACAAACGAACCTGAATATAAAGATGTTGATGCTGCAAAAGCTTACATTTTAAAAGATCACACAATGTACGGTGCTTTGATTTTGAAAGCTGGAGATGCAGACGGATTTGTTTCCGGTGCATGCCATTCAACAGCAAACACACTTCGCCCTGGTTTACAAGTAATCAAAACAGCTCAAGGAATTAAAACAGTTTCTTCAAGCTTTATCATGGTCGCTCCAGAAGGTGGAAACAAATACGTAAAAGAAGGAATCGCTTTATTTGCAGATTGCGCAATCAATATTGAACCAAGTGCAGAAGAACTTTCTGACATCGCTATTGCAACTGCTCAAACAGCAAAAAAAATCGCTGGAATTGAACCAAAAGTTGCAATGCTTTCATTCTCTACAAAAGGTTCTGGAAACGATGACAAATTCTTTAAATCAGTTCCAAAAATGCAGGAAGCTGTAAAAATCGCAAGTGAAAAAGCTCCTGATTTAGCATTAGACGGAGAATTCCAGTTTGATGCGGCGGTTGCTCCAGAAGTTGGCGAATTAAAGGCTCCAGGTTCTAAAGTTGCAGGACACGCAAACATTTTCGTTTTCCCAAACATCAACGCAGGAAACATCGGATATAAAATCTGCCAGAGAATGGGCGGATGGATGGCAATCGGTCCGGTATGCCAAGGTTTTGCAAAGCCATTAAACGACTTGAGCCGCGGTTGCAATGTTGACGACATCGTTGCTACAGTAGCCGTAACAGCTCTTCAAGCATAAAAACATTTGATTTGAAAAGCCCTGCAACAGTTGGAAACAATTATTGCGGGGCTTTTTTATTCTTCTATTTTATCAATATCTTCTTTTTTAAATAGGTCGTAATAATTTTTATATATAATTATTGCCCGTAATCCAAAAAGTATTGATGTCATCATTCCAACGAATCCGCCGATAAAGAAAAAAGTTCCTAGATAGTAAACATTAACAAGAAAAAAGAAACTGACAAATGATACAGCAAAAATTAATACATATTTAAATATATCCTGTTTCCATAATTCTCTTTTTTTAATAATAAACTTGTCACTATTATATGTCTCCGAATCAACATGAGGCATCGTTTTCATAATGATGTTGTACAATAGAATATTCATATCACTCTCCTAAAAAAAGAAAGAGTCATAATCCTTCATATGACTCCTTCAATTGTTTATATATATGATAACTGACTTTACTTATAAATCAAGTTTTATTTCTGGAGGGCTAATCCTGCGCTCTTACAACCTCAAGCTCATACCACAAGGTTCCGTCGTTACGGTTCATGGGGAACATTGTTTGTGGCAAAGTTGAAAGCGTTGTTAATCCTGTAACCTCGTTTGCGCGTGTTCCGTCGGCGTTCAGTTTGAATAGTCTGTAAGTGCATTGGTACACTGATGGCAAATCAAGAAGTGGATTTCTTACAGAAGCCATTTCTTGTGGTGAAAGGGCTTGTAGAATGAGTGTTCCCTCCGATCCCAGAGTGAACGCGTTTCCAATTCCTAATGTTTTATCTGTAGTAAGATTTATATTCTCCCTTACAATTCTAAATTTTTCTATGTTGTTATGTTTTTTTTCGTTGTAATCTCTGAAATCTGCGTAATAATTTCCAGACCATGAGCATGAATAAATTGCGAACTTGTCTCTTTTGTATTCAGCACCAAAAACAACGCTAAAGTCATCTTTGGGATTAAATGAAATGTATGGTGAATATGAGGTTTCTGTTTTTGAGGAAGGTTCCTTTTGTCCAGTTACAGCTCCGTTTTCACTTGTGTGGGCAACTGTTACAAAGGCCTTCTTAGCGTGAACTATAAAGTTTCCTTTTGCCGCATTCCAAAGAATTTCACCTGTGTCAGAAAGAACGTCTTTGCCTTGGTCGATGTGTGACTGCAACAATTCAACTTCAGCTCTTTTTTCTGAAGCCAGAACAAGGTTTCCGCCAACTGAATTCATCATATTATTGTAACCGTCTTTTGAATAAAAGACGCCAATTTGGTGAACGAGTCCAAGTTCAATTGGAATGTTCAGAATTGAGGCGGATGTAAAATCCCATGCGTTTGTTTTTGGAAGAGAATCAATTTCTGATTTCCTGCCTCGAAGAACATAAACTTTTTCACGAGCCGGTTCCACAAGATAATTCCTGAATATTCGCGATGCCACGATATTCGCCGGTGTTTTTGAAGGATTGTTGCCCTGATCAAAATATCCATTCACTCTGTATTTTTTGTCCTTTTGTGAAAGTTCATAAGCAAAACTGAATAGGCAGTCCCAATCTTGGAGGCTTGCATAAGAGGCGACCATTGGCAGCATTTCTGAACTGTACTGGTTTGGATAAGGCAGGTCGTATTCGGTGACAGAAAAAGGTTTGCCGTAAACTCTTTGAACTCCAAGGTCAGTCAGAATTCTACCTGTTTTTGAAGTTGCCATGTCCTCGTTTGTAACATAATAACGGCTCATGTCCCAATCTTTCTCTGGAAAAACTGGATGATGCCAGTATGCGTGCGAATCGATTATGTCAAACTCGTCCATGATTCCTTGTGTAGTTGTTCCGCAAATTGTCCCCATCGTCAAAGCTTTTGCAGAAAGTTCGTTCTTTATATAAGTGTTCATCGAGTGCCAGTAGATTTGTTCCGTATCGTACAAAAACTCAAGAACGATTTTTTTGTATTCCGGTGGATTTTTTGAAAGCCCACTGTATTTTGGAAGCTGAACTGTTCCTTTTTTTGCGCCTTCATGAATTAAAATCTCACTTCCGCCTTCAACAAGTGAAATATCCTTGAATGTGAATTTTGTTCCTTCTGCAAAACCCATATTTGAAATATTTAGACGGGCTGTTTTGTCGGTGGTGAAAGTTGAAATTGTATAGGTGAATGTCTGCTCTTTTGTGGTGAGTTGAATATTCTCGCTAAAATTCAAATCTTTCCATGGATGTTTTGCCATCATCACGCTTACATTCACGGTGGAAGGTCTGCTTGCTTTCGCCTTAAAAGAAAGTGTGTAAATCTTGTCGTTCTGAACCGGCCATTCACCTTGTGTAACTTGAACGTGCCAGCTTTGCATGCCGTTTTTTTCTATTTTGATTTCAAAACCATTGTTTTTATTTTCAATTTTTGCTTGTGCGCCTTCGTGTTGTTCAAGGTTGAATCGGGCGTCATTTGAAATTAAAGCTTTTCCTGGTTGTTCAATCCTGTTGAATTGTGATTGCAATGATGAGAGTGTGTAATTTTTCTCTTTGAGCCAATCGTTGTATTTGTCCTCTAGTTCCTGAATAACTGAAGATGGATATTTATCTAAAGTGCCGTTTTCATATGACATCAGAAGTCCGTTCTCGTTGTTGATTTCTATGATTGCGGTTGCCGGATCTTCTGTATAAGCGAATCCGGTGTATGGATTTTTATGCGTAAGAATTGTTTTTGCGTAATCTTTTTGCAAGTTGAGTGCGGCTTCATTCCAAAAGCCAAGCGCATGTTTTTCCTTCCAGCCTAAATTAGAAAGCTCTCTTGGAAAACCCTCCGCTGTCTTGTAATCTCTTCCAACAAGCATATTTATGTCGGAATATATTCCAACTTTCTTCAGTTCGTTATAAAAATAATCAAAATCGTCGATTTTTTGCCAATTGTAACTTGGTTTTCCGTTTTCTGAATATAATAAGAAACAGTTTGTCCATGTTGAATCAAAGTGATGCCATCTTATGCAGTTGAATCCTTGTGAAGATAGAACTTTTGCCCAATAAGCAGCCTCTGACTTTGGTGGAATTGATGAGATGTTTGTTCCGAATATTCTGATTCGTTTTCCGCCGCATTCAAGGTGACCGTCTTTAGAAACAGTTATCCGCTGTTTTTCTGTGATCGGTGTGTTCATGGAAGAACAGTCTGCGGCCGTACCTTCGGCAACGATTCGCGGTGAGAAATCAAAGGGTTCTGCTTTTGATAATGTTGACTGATTGTTTGCTTGTGCCATCATAAAAACCTCCACACCAAAAATTAGCCCCAAAAAAGAAATTGTTTTTCTTAGTCTCATATAAGTTCCTCTTTTAATTTCTCCAAAGACTTTTTGTTCAATAACATTATAGCATAAAAAAAGACTCAGCTCTGATTATCCAGAACCAAGTCTTCTTTCTTGTTATTTTCTCTAAGGTTCGTTAGGTTCACTTTTTGAATCCATGGTCACAATAAGTCATAAATCACGTTTTTGCTTTTTTATGACCTAGACATATAGAAAATATGAAATATTATTTTTAGTAGAATCCAATTCTATATTGAACATATTTTGAGAGAGAGTTATGAAAAAGATAATTATTTTATTTTTGATGCTTAATTCTTTGTTTTGTTTTTCAGAAAGCAAGAAAAATACAAAACAAATGATAGATGAGGATTGTGAATACTTAAAAAAATATATTACAAATACTTATGACAATTATGAATTAGATGTAGAAAAAGGCTATGACATTGACAAAGCTATTAAAGACCCACATTCAATGACGAAGTGCGACAAAAACCTCTTCAGGTGTTTTAAAACCTA
>CAYFND010000071.1:0-7639 GCA_964344405.1 uncultured Treponema sp.
GTGAAGAATCATGATGTAAAAATCATATTTATTGACTATATTGGTTTAATTACAACAGAAAATCCAACAGCACCTGTATATGAACAAATATCTGAAGTTTCTAAATCATTAAAGGCTTTGGCGAGGGAACTTTCAATCCCTATTGTAGCATTATGCCAGGTTGCCCGTGATGCAGAAGGTCAAGAGCCGAATTTGGCCCAGCTTAGAGGTTCTGGTTCTATAGAACAGGATGCCGACGTTGTTATGTTCATTCATAGGGACAGGTTGAAGGATGAACAGCCTATACAAGATGCAAAAATCATTCTTGCAAAGCAGAGAAACGGTGCTACTGGAGATATTGAGATTGCATATCTTCCAAGCATTACTAGATTTGAAAATAAAAAAGACGACTAATATTAGTCTTGATATAAGAAAAAAGCCCCAAAATAATTTCTATTTTGGGGCTTTTTGTTTTATTTATATGTTTTTCTTAAATCGTTTATCACTAATTCAGATTTAATGTCATCTAAAGATATTTCTTTCTCAGGATAATAGAAAACTGTTTCTGTCTTGCCTGGTAAAATTGTGAACATATTTGTAGAAAAACGACCTTTTGTAGTTTTTGTGTCCAAACTTACAAAAAAAGCGGGATTTTCAGAATTCAATTCAATTCTAAATCTGTTCTCTTCTTTATAAACTGCATACTTGATATTTGGTTGTTGTAAATCGCAATGTTTGTACAAGCCTGGGAATGTGGTGTTTGTCAAATTATATTTCTTTTTTGATGTAGATGTCAAAGAAACGTTTGTATAAATAAAATAATTGTTTACATCCTTTTTATCAATCTCAATTTCTACAAAGGATTCCGTAACGTCAGCATTAACTAAAACATTTTTAACAATGGAATCTTTATATTTTTTACCTGTGAAATCAATAAATTGAACTTCTATTTCTGCCTGCAAAGTTTCCAATGTATCATTTGATATATAAACAAAATACTTGTTATCTTTAATAAAACATGGAATTGAAACTATATCAAAAAACTTTTGTGATTCGTATTGAAGAAGCTTCCATTGACCGCCATATTCAACTGAAGACCATGAAGGACAAGGCCAGACGTCGTTTAATTGCCAAATAATTGAGCCCATACAGTGAGGTTTTAGCGATTTCCACCAACTTACAGCTGTTTTTATTGCCAAAGCCTGTTGAACTTGGCTCAAATAAATCATGTTTTCAAACCCTTCAGGAAATCTAAAATAACGGCTGAACATTTCAATCATAATTGAATTACCGGAAGGAGATTTTTGATGGCTTTCCATAACTTCACTTGTGAAATTAAGTTCATTTTCTGGTGTAAAAGTCTTTATACATTTTAATGAAGGAAATGATTCATAACCAAATTCAGAAACAAATCTAGGTCTAATTGTTAAATATGAATCAAAGCTTTTTCTTTCATGCCAAACACTCCAATAGTGCATATCGCCCATGTTGTCAGAATGCCAGTTATCCCTGTAATCATCTGGACCGGCACAAGGTGAACTAGGCCAGAATGTGTGGGTAGGGTCCAATCTTTTTATTGTAGTTCCGATCGTTCCGTTATATAGTCTGTCATAATCAACTAAGTATCTATCCCTGTTGTTTTTTGATTCATCAAACCATGTCAATGCACCAAAATTCTCATTGTTTCCGCACCATAAGCCCAAACATGGATGTGATTGAATGCGTGGAACTTGGTATTCCAATTCATCTACAACATTTTGTAAAAAATCTGGAGTGGCTGGATAAACAGCACAAGCAAACATACAATCCTGCCAAACTATCAATCCTAGTTCGTCGCAGAGGGTGTAAAAACATTCATTTTCATAAAAACCGCCGCCCCAAACACGGATTGTATTCAAATTAGCATCAAAAGCTGATTGCAAGAGATTTTCATACTTATCATATTTTGAAGGCAATGTATCACAAGGAATCCAGTTTGAACCTTTTGAAAAAATCTTTCTTCCATTGTTTTCAAAATAGAACGAGCGTCCTTCTTTTCCGTCCTCCATATCTGGTGTTGAAACAAGCTTTAAGTTGTTAAATGCTATTTTTTTAGTCAATGACTTTTCACCAGAAGATGAATCAATTTCTTTTACATCTAGAGAATAAAGTGTATTTCGTGAAAGTCCATTTTCCTTCAATTCATTTGACGTTTTCCATACAGAAGGATTTGATACTTTTAAATCACATTTAATATGATTTACACCAGATGTTAGATTTTGACTTATTCTACTAGTTGCAGTTTTTATATCTGAACCGGAAAGTGAGAATTCAAATGATTTTTCAATGTCTTTTAATGAGTTGAATTCAACATCAACATGGGCAATCCATTCTTTTTGAGAAGATGAGTATGTGACAGTCATATTGTTGTACAATCCATCGGATACAGTTTCTAGGAATATATCATCATAGATACCGCTTACCATGATGTTTGGACCCCAATCCCAACCGCCAACACATTGTGTTTTTCTGGCAAGGTTTCTATTTGGTGAACAATCATCATATTTGGAAATAGGGTACGGATACTTGTTTTGTTTTGCTTTTTCAATACAAGTGTTTTCTGCAGAATAAAAAATTATACGAACATCATTTTGACCATTCTTAAGACAATTTGTAACATCAAATCTATATCTTAAAAATTGATTTTCACCTTTTCCACAAGAAATGTTGTTTATAAAAACTTCAAAAAAAGTATCGGCTTGAGATATTTCTAAAAAAGTTGTTGTATTTTCTGAAAGTTTAAAATCAAAATTTCTATCAATAACCCAATCTGACTTTCCAACCCAATTAATCTCTTTTTCATTACATGCCCAATTTGGATCTTTAATAATTCCATTCTTTATTAACGCAGAATGAAAGTCTCCCGGTATTGTTGCATTACATTTGTATTCATCGTTATGAAGATTCCATTCTCCATTTAATAAAGTTTTAATCATTTTAAAAATCCTATTTAGAAATATTTTTTAAGTCTTGTTTTGATAAAATAGCTAGTTTTCCATTGCTATCAGTAACTACTAAGCCAGAGTCTGTAATTGTTATTGGAGTGGAACTTTTTACATTTACGTCTGATTTTAGTTTAAGAGATAGAGATTCATCATATTTTGCTACAGTCCAATTCTTATCAGATTGGATAACACAATAATAATCACTTCCATCTTTTACTAAAACTGAAGAATCTGAAACAGTTTCATTGCTTTCACTAGTAATTTCCATTGTATCAACATCAAGAAGAACTAGTTTTACAGTGCTGTTGCCTTTGTTTTCTCCTGCTATTGCCAGATATCCGTTAGAAACTTTGTAGATAGTTCTGTTTCTAATAACTGAAACAGGGGAGTTCTTGATAATTTCTCCATTTTCAGAATTAAATTTAACTAGTTTTGATAATAATTTTGATTCATCAGTTAAAATAATTCCATATTCTGTAGGCATTTTTGCTTGAGCGATTTCTTCTTTTTGAACTATTTGCTGGTCTTTAGCAATTTCTTTTCTTTCATTTTGAGCTTCATTTTGCTTAACGTCAGCTAATTCCTGTTCTTTTTTTGCTTCTTCTTTAGCTTCATCAGTTTTTTGCTGTTGTTCTTCTTGCTTTGCTTGTTCTTGTTCTGCAACTTGTTCTTTTTCTGCTACAGTTTCTTGTGCCTTTTGCGCTTCTTCTTGCTTAGCTTCAGCTTCTTTTTGAGCTTCTTTGTCATTTGGATTTTGTTCAGCTACTTCTTGAGCTTTCTGAGCTTCCTCTTGTTTGACTTCAGCTTCTTTTTTTGCATTTTCAACTTCTTTCTTTGCGCTTTCTGTTGCTTTTTTCTGTTCTTCTAATTTTGATTGTTCTTCAACAGCTTGTTTTTGAGATTCCTGTGCATTTTTTGAAGCTTCTTCTGATTCCCTTTCTTTTAAGTCCACCATGTCTTTACGGTTGTCAATATTCTTGTCATCATCACTTTGCATTGATTCAACAACTTTGGCATCACTTATAACTGATGTGTCAACTGTAGAAAGTCCGCCTCTAGAAACATCAAATAAAGGAATTACTATTTGTGATTTTCCAGGCCAATCTGAATAATTTACAGATAAACCACAATTTGAAGCGTCAAGATATTGTAAAACTACATTTTTATATTTGTTTTGGTATGAAGAAAGATTTCCTCGATTTACAGCATTATAAACTGTAATGAATACAGACAATGTATAGGCATCCGATTCAGAATATCCATAAGCTGATATTAAATATGCACTGATAATTCTTCTTAAATTTTTAATATGGTCTACTGTTGCATCTGAATTGATAAAAATAATATCAGCATCCAGTTTAGAAGCTTCATCTTGATTAATAGCATGAACAACATAATACTTTGCATTTTTATCACTATTTGAAGGTTCTGTCGGTGAAGAGGCTACTACAGAACCCATTGTTGATCCAATGCCTTTAATTGAGGCAACAGATTCAATCACTTTGTGAGGTCCCACGTAATTTATGAATTCAATAGTTTCATTTTTTGCGGACTGAAGTTCATCTCTGTCTACTTCCAATGAAAACATATAGCTTGTTAATAAAAATACTGATAAAAAGAAAAATAACTTTCTCATAATTCCACCTAAAATTTTCAAAATTTCACTCATTATAGCACACGAATATGTTATTTGCTACAACGAACACACTTCAAAAATAGCTTTCTAAATGCTTAATTCACCGATTTTTTTCAATGTCTCTCTAGCATAATTTCTAACAGTAGAACCATAAGGAGGATACAAAAAATTTGTTAAAATGGATTTACCATAATCGTTAAAAGCTGGCCGCCCCATAAATAAACAAATTGAATAAATCGAATCGCAAATCATTGTCAGTGTAGAATCATCTTTTATGGATTTATTTTGAACAACAATTTCAAGTGACTTTATCATCTCTTCATCAGGGTCGAATCCGTTTTGAATAATCGAAGTAAGTAGTGTTTTTTTTATGTATGAGTTTTTCTCTCTTTTTAAGAACTCTGCAATAAAATGAGGGTACAAGTCTGTACCAAAAAGAGGCAGCAAAGAAATCATATTATTCAATCCGATAATGTCTGATTCAAAAGTTGAAGGTTCCTCTCTATAATTTGAAGTTGTTCTTCTTAATGAATTTAAATATTCTTGACAGGCGTTGTTTGTTAAAGAAGTTAATTCCTTTTCGTAGGAATTGTAAAAACCTTTTTGTAAAAGTTCGTACGTGTTTTTTTCTTTTAAAACTCCATCAATTGGTGAAATATAATTTGATATATACGATGAATTAAAATCATAAAATGAATTGTATGTACTTTTTAACAAAGTCTTTCTTTTTTTAGTTGAAGTCTGATTTATTTTATATGAAGAAATCGACCAATCTTTATTTAAGAAAACCAACATATTGTCAGTGGTGAAAAAAGAGAAAAGAATGTTGCTGCTATCTTTTTGAGATATGCTTCCATTCCAAAGTTCTTTACCTTCCTTGCTGAAAAAATAAAAATCTTGGTTGTCGGCAATGAAGATACCTTCTTCCGTACAATCAATACTCTTAACACCTAGAAGTCTTGTTGTAAAGGAATTTAGTATTCCTCCATTTTTAGAATCAATAATAGAAATAGTTGAAGTTGTATTGTCTGTACTGTAATAGACTACATCATTAGAATTGTTGGAGACAGAAAAAAAGCTTTCTAAAACATTGTTGTTCTTTATGACCCACCGGTTTGTCGATCTGTTATTGACTAGAGAAAATAAACCTGAATTGCCGTCGCTAAAGCATAAAAGGATTCCATCAATACAAGTGTTTGAAGAAGTTACTTTTCCAGAGAATATAATTTCTTCTAGAATTTCACCAAAAGGGGAGATTCTTAGAGCCTTTGTTTTTCCATCAACTAATTCTGACAAAAAAACAATCAAACTGCCATCTTGTAAAGTCTGTATTTCTGAATCAGCTTGAGTTGGTGTTTTAATAGACCATTTACAGATTCCATTCATTCCCAAACAAGCAATATTTGTTGAATTCCTTGCAAAGAAACGGCCGTCTCTTCCTGGCGTTATGTTTTTTGTTATTGAAAAAGGAGCTTTTATCTTCCAAATTTCAACTCCACTAGGATTGTAGAGGCT
Organism: uncultured Treponema sp.; assembly: GCA_964344405.1. Taxonomy (GTDB): domain Bacteria; phylum Spirochaetota; class Spirochaetia; order Treponematales; family Treponemataceae; genus Treponema_D. Next base: position 6,115 of record CAYFND010000071.1, read on the forward strand.
CAAATCGCTATTTCTTGAATTTGTTATTGTAAAGAAATCGTTTTGAACAACAGAGAGCCTTATTGTTGACGACCATTTTTTTATTTGTTTGTCCCAAAGAATATTGCCATTGTTTGAAACTGCAACAATATTTTTTGCATCAGTTGAGACAATGAATCCATATGAAGTTGCAATCGGATTGGAAACAGGCTTTCCCGTTATTATTGAAGTCCAGGATGTATTAAACTTTGTGAGTTGTTCAGAAAATAGAGAAAAACAAAAAAATAAGAATAAAGATGTTATAAATGTCTTTTTCATATATCCAAATTTAATATTGCCAAACTTTCTATATGGCTTGTGTTAGGATAAAAATCCAAAAGATATAATTTTTCAATTCTGTATCCGCTTTTAATCAATTTTCTTATATCTCTAGATTGAGTTGAAGGGTCGCATGACAAATATCTAATAAAAGGAACTTTTGATGCCGCCAGATATTCATTAACCTCTTTTTCTATACCGGAGCGAGGAGGGTCGATAACGACTGCATCAAACTTTTCACAATAAGAGGCACAATTTTTACACCAAGACGCGCCGCTCATTCCGTAGCTGACGTGCTTTTTTCCTGACATATTAGTTTCTGCAAAAACAAGGGCGTCTCTGTTATGTTCAACAAGCGTGACGTTCTCATATTTATCTGCCAAGAATGCAGAAATTGAACCGCAACCGCTATACATATCAAGAATGTTTTTTCCACCTGGAAGAGTATTAAGAATCAAATTAATCACTTTTTCAAAAACTTGTAGATTTGACTGGAAGAAGCCTCTAACATCAAAAGAAATATCTTTATCCAGTAATTTTACTTTTGCAATGTTGTCATTATTTAATACAGTTCCAGAAAAATAATGTTTAGATTTATAGTTTTTAATTTTAGGATTTACATTGTTTTGAGTTGTTTTCTTTTCATTATCACAAATAATGACTTTCTTTTCATCACAAATCTTGTCACTTCCAAAAAGATGGATTCTTCCTTTTGAGTTATTCAACTTATCTGATTTTAAATAATCATTTACAACATTTTCTGCACATAAACATTCGTCAATTTTAATTATATTATTAGAATTTCGCTCTGATAAACCACCGTCTGTCAGTTGAAACCTAGAACGATAATTAAAATCATCTCCGGAAACTATTTCAATCAAATTAGAAACATCCAAACCGTTTTGAGCATATAAATCTATTAAAATCTGTTTTTTGAGTTCCTTTTGAAAATCATTATTGATATGCATCATATTACAACCACCGCATTTTGTGTAATATTTGCATTTAGGAGCAATTCTTTGTTTTGAAGGTTCTATTATTTGTTTTATTGTGGCAATATCGTAATCTTTTCTTTCATCCGTAATTTGAATGTTTAATTTTTCATCAGGCAAAGAATAAGGAATTAGAACAGTTTTTCCGTTAATTTTTGCTATAGTATTTCCATCATTTAAAAATTTTTCAGTTACAACTGTTATTTCATCCATTTTCATTATCCTTCAACATAATA
>CAYFND010000071.1:7649-10126 GCA_964344405.1 uncultured Treponema sp.
GCTCTTTTTTAAATCAAAAAAACAGTCATAAATTAATTTTATAATGAAAAAAAATTATAAGGAAATAGTTAATTTATTACTTATTGACTAAAACACATTAAGAGGAATATTATTAACTATTGTGTTAATGCGATATGGTACTGATAAAAGTGGGAGAATTGTAAAAAAAGCTGTTGTTTACACAGAAACAGAGCATTCAATTTCTAATGATAAAATAGATCCTGATGCTATACAAATTATAAATAGATTAAAAGATGTTGGCTTTGTTGCATATATTGTAGGTGGAGCCGTAAGAGATTTATTAATTAATAATAAACCTAAAGATTTTGATATAGTAACAGATGCAACTCCTTCAAAGATAAAAAAAATATTTAGAAATTCTCGAATTATTGGCAGAAGATTCAGACTTGTTCACGTAATTTTTGGTGAAAAGATATTTGAAGTAAGCACTTTCAGGTCAATTTCTGAAGGTTCTGTGGGAAATAGTTTTGGAACAATTGATGAAGATGTTCAAAGAAGGGATTTTTCAATAAACGCCCTTTACTACGACCCAATTCAAAAACAAGTGATTGATTATGTTGGCGGTGTGGAAGATATAAGAAAACATATTTTAAAGCCTGTAATTCCAATGGATAAAATCTTTATTGAAGATCCTGTTAGAATGTTGCGGGCAATAAAGTATGCGGCTACAACTCATGTGAAAATTTCTTTTACATTAAGGCATAGAATTAGAGCCTCAGCTAAATTATTATCTCAAATATCACCTTCAAGATTGACTGAGGAATTATTAAAAATTATTAACAGTTCCCATTCTTATGAAATCATAAAAGAAGCCCTTGATACAGATTTATTTATGTATTTACAACCGGCTGCAACTTCTATGATATTCAATGATGCAAAAAAACAAGAAAGATATTTTGAAAACTTAAAAAAGCTTGATAAATTAAATACAGAAAATCCAAATACAAGGCTTGGCAATAAATTAGTCTTCTTATTGATTGATTTTGTTGATTCCCTTACAGATTGGAAAAAAGAGGTAAAATCTAAATCTCCAACAGGTGAATTATATTCAAAAACATGGCGGGAATGTAGAAATTTCATTCTTCCTATGAATCCTCAAAAAAAGGAATTAGAATTTGCTGTTAAATCAATTTTATTATCTTACGGTGTTAATATAAGAATTAAAAATGATAAGAAAAACAGCGAAAAATAATCTAATAATGTTTAAGTTTATTAACAAGATATTTTATCAATGATAATACTTACTTCTTCAATTAGAATTCCTGTAAAAGATTCAATTTTATCAATGATGTATTGTTGAAGTTTATGGATTTTTCCAGTTAGTTGGGTTCCAAAAGGAGCATCAATAGTTACAAGCAGCTTATATCCGTGGCTGTTTGTTCTGATTACAATCTTTTTGATTTTTACATCACTGGCACATTCACTTACACAATGCATAACCATTTGTGTTAAAGCGGCTTCTGATATTTCAATTCTACCTTTTTTTGAAAATTCCGGTTGTACAATGGATTTTTCAATCATCTTGCCTTTTGATTTGTTCTTAATTCCAAAAATACTTTTGCCTTTTTGAAAGAAATCTCTTACCGAAGTTGAAAAAATTTGAGGATAATTTCTTTTTATTTCAATTGATGGAACGGGAATTACATGCTTTCCTTCAATTTGTCGTGATTTTATAGCTTTTTCAATATCTTCTTTTGTTGAAATTTCTTCTATATGAATGATTTTTGTTGGCTGTGGTAGTTGGAGCCTCATAGCAATTTTAGAAACCATTTTTTCTGAAGTTCCTAATAAAAGTATTTTTTTTATATGAGTTTTTCTCAGGACTTTTGCAACTGAATCCCTATGTTCCTTGTCGTCAAATAAAGCCACACGAACTGCACCCATGTACGTTTTTTCTCTTTTAGCCGAACGTCCTGCAACAATTTTTTCATCTTGAATTAAAAGTCCGTCATCGATTATCGCATGGATTCCATATTCTTCAGCCAGTAATTTAGAACGAAAACTTTTTCCCGTTCCGCTTTCACCAACAAGAGCATAAACTGTTATATGTTTTAAAGTTTGAACAATTTTTTCAAATGGATTCATACTTTAATTATATGATATTTTTGTTGAGTCTACAAGTTTTTATAGACAAAATCATTAAAATTGTCAGATAAATCTATTTCAAGTCTTTCTGGTAGATGAAGAGGATTGTCTTTTGGAAAGATTAAGGTTGTTGCTTGTAAGAAAAAATCTTGAGAACAATCAATCAACTTAAAAGAGCCATATGCCTCATCACCTAAAAGAGGATGTTTGTGGAATGAAGATTCTGATCGTATTTGATGCATCCGTCCTGTTTTAATTCTGAATTCCACCAAGGTAATATCAGTTTCATTGTATTTTCCATATTTCAGAGGAATAACTTGTGTATAAGAATCTTTATAAGAGTCATCATGGATTTCGTCTTTAGATTTTAC
>CAYFND010000072.1:0-9905 GCA_964344405.1 uncultured Treponema sp.
GAAAAAATAATTAATGCTGCAGAAAAGAAAGCTGAAGAAATAATTGCTAAAGCTAATAATGATGCTGAAGAAATTAAGAAAACTGCAAAAAATGAAACAGAAAGAATGGAAAAATCAAGTGAGGAAGCTATCATTCAAGCCGGAAGAAATATGCTTTTATCATTTAAAGATTCTTTAATTTCTGAATTAAATGGAATTGTATTAAAAGAAACAGAAAAAGCTATGACAAAAGAGCTTCTTTCTAAAATCATTCCGGAAACTGTAAAATCATGGGTAAAAAATAATCAAGCTTCTGATTTATCTATTTTGTTAAATGAAAAAGATTTGAAATCATTAGAATCAACATTTACCGCTGAATTAAAGAATGAAATATCAAAAGGTGTTGAAATAAAACCTGATAAGACTTTATCTGTTGGTTTCAAAATTGGAATTAATAATGGTGCTGCTTATTATGATTATTCTGCTGAAAGTCTTGCAGAATTGTTCAGTGCATATTTAAATCCAAAAGTAGCGGATTTAATGAAACAAGCTACAAAAGGAACAAACTAGTGAATTATTATTATTTGGTTTCACAATTACCAAATATCTCAAATTCCCAAGAAGGAAAATCACCTTTACCATTAACAAGTGAAGAGTTCAAAGAATTATGTTCTAGATTTTTAACAGAGGGCGAAAAAAAGATAATTAATAATTTGTCTTTAGTTCCTTCTCGAGTTGGTGAAAAAACAGGTTCTGATTTTCTTGATATTTGGTATGAAAAAGAAAGAATTTTGCGATTTGCTTTGGCTCAAATTAGGGCTCAAAAGATGAAAAAAGAAGCATATCAAGTTCCTTCTGGATGTACTGCTGATATTTTACAAGCAGCAAGAACAGCTGTTGGAATGGATAGTCCTCTTTCAGCAGAACAATTTCTTTTTGAATACAGAATGAAATTATTAGATGATTTAAGGCCAATAAATGGTTTTAGTGTTGATGCTGTTTATGCCTATGGAATTAGATTACTTCTTGTAGAAAGAATAAAGAAATTTGATTCTGAAAATGGAAAAACATCTTATCATAAGATTTATGATACAATACTTGGAGAAACAAAATGACGGATACAAAAGCTAAAGTAGTCGGAATTAATGGAAATATGGTTACCATCGAAGTTAATGGTGATGTTTCCATGAATGAAGTTGGCTACGTAAATGTTGATGGAAAAAAATTAAAGGGCGAGGTTATCCGTATTCGCGGTAATAAAGCTCAAATGCAAATTTATGAGATGACACAAGGAATTAAAACAGGTGATGAAGTTGATTTATCTGGTGATTTGTTGTCAGCTGAATTAGGACCTGGTCTTTTAGGTCAGATTTATGATGGACTTCAAAATCCATTGCCATTAGTTGCAGAAAAAGCAGGATTCTTCCTTGAAAGAGGTGTTTACATTGAATCACTTCCAAAAACTCAGAAATGGGATTGGACTCCAACAGCTAAAGTTGGTGATAAAGTTCTAAGAGGTGATGCTATTGGAACAGTTCCAGAAGGTCCTTTTACTCATAAAATCTTAATTCCTTTTGGAATGCTTGGAATTTACACAATTAAAGAAATTACACCAAAAGGTTCTTATACAATAGAAGACAAGATGGCTATTGTTACAGATGAAAAAGGTAATGATTATACAATTACAATGACTTTCAAATGGCCTGTAAAAAGAGCAGTTGATTGTTATGCAGAAAGATTAGCTCCTTCTGACCCAATGGTTACTCAAATCCGTTTGATTGATACATTCTTCCCAGTTTCTAAAGGTGGAACATATTGTATTCCTGGTCCTTTCGGTGCTGGAAAAACTGTATTGCAGCACACAACAAGCCGTAATGCCGATGTTGATATCGTAATTATTGCTGCCTGTGGTGAACGTGCTGGTGAAGTTGTAGAAACAATTAAAGAATTCCCTGAATTAAAAGACCCAAGAACTGGTGAATCTTTGATGAAACGTACAATTATTATTTGTAATACTTCATCAATGCCTGTTGCTTCCCGTGAAGCTTCTGTTTATACATCAGTTACATTAGCAGAGTATTATAGACAGATGGGATTGCATGTACTTCTTTTGGCAGATTCAACTTCAAGATGAGCTCAGGCTATTCGTGAAATGTCTGGACGTTTGGAAGAGATTCCTGGTGAAGAAGCTTTCCCTGCTTATCTTGAATCTTATATTGCAGCTTTTTATGAAAGAGCTGGAATGGTAAAATTAAGAGATGGAAATATTGGTTCTGTAACAATTGGTGGAACTGTTTCTCCAGCTGGTGGTAACTTTGAAGAACCTGTAACACAAGCTACATTAAAAGTAGTTGGTGCTTTCCATGGACTTTCAAGAGAAAGATCTGATGCCAGAAAATATCCTGCAATTTATCCAATTTCTTCTTGGTCTAAATACTCAAGTGTAATCCGTGAAGATTGGGTTGATTTTGCACGAAAAGTATTCAAAGCTGGTGTTGAAGTAAACCAAATGATGAAAGTTATTGGTGAAGAAGGAACAACAACTGAAGACTTTATTGAATATATGAAGAGTGAGTTTTTGGATGCAGTTTATATGCAGCAGAACTCTTTTGATGAAATTGATTCATCTGTTAGTGTTGAACGTCAAAAATATACTTTCAAAAAAGTTGTTTCAATATTAGGCTCTGATTTTGATTTGAAAGATAAAGATGAAGCTCGTATATTCTTTAATCAATTAAGACAAAAATTTATCGATTGGAATTATTCTGTATGGAATTCTGATGATTTTAAAGCTAAAGAAAAAGATGTTAATGAACAATACGCTCAAGCTAATGGTAAAATTAGAGATGATGTAGCATTAATGTTGAAGGATGGTGAATAATATGAACAAAGTTTATAGTAAAATTGAATCCATCACTGGTAGTGTTATTACCGTAAAAGCAGATAATGTAGCTTACGGTGAACTTGCAGAAATTGAAACAAGATTTGGTAAATCACTTGCTGAAGTTAATAAGATTGATGGCAATATTGTTTCATTACAAGTTTTTGCTGGTGGCCGTGGTGTATCTACTGGTGATCATATTAAATTCCTTGGACATCAAATGGAAGGTAGTTTCTCTGAGGATTTGTTAGGAAGAATTTTTAATGGTTCGGCAGAACCTAGAGATAAAGGACCTGCTTTATCAGACAGCCTTGTTACAATTGGTGGTCCTTCTGTAAATCCGTCAAAAAGAATTATGGCACGAAGAATGATTCGTACTGGTATTCCAATGATTGATATGTTCAACACTTTGGTTGTATCTCAGAAATTACCAATTTTCAGTATTTCCGGTGAGCCATATAACCAACTTCTTGCAAGAATTGCTATGCAGGCTGAAGTTGATGTAATTGTTCTTGGTGGAATGGGATTAAAATATGATGATTATCTTTATTTTAAAGATGAATTGGAAAGATGCTCTTGTCTTGCTTACAGATATGACAATCTTTGCTGACTCAATGAAGGATATCGCTATTACTCAGGAACAAGTTCCTTCTAATCGTGGTTATCCTGGTGATTTGTATTCACAATTGGCAAGCCGCTATGAAAAAGCTGTAGACTTTGATAATGCCGGTTCTGTTACAATTTTAGCCGTAACAACAATGCCTGGTGATGATGTAACACACCCAGTTCCTGATAACACTGGATATATTACAGAAGGTCAGTATTATTTAAAAGGTGGTCGTATTGAACCATTTGGATCCCTTTCTCGTCTAAAGCAGAATGTAAACGGAAATACACGTCCTGATCATAGAGCTCTTATGGATGGCATGATTAGATTGTATGCAAGTTACAAAGATACTCTAGAAAAGAAATCAATGGGATTTATGATGAGTACTTGGGATGACAAACTTTTGAATTACGGACGTCAATTTGAAAGTGAAATGATGGATTTGTCAAAAAATATTTCACTTGAAAATGCTCTTGATCTTGGTTGGAAAATTTTAGCAGATTGTTTTAAACCAGAAGAGACAGGTTTGAAAACATCTTTAATTGAACAATATTGGCCAAAGAAATAGAGGTTAGCGTATGGCAAAGATTAAGCTGACAAAAAATGAGTTAAAAGTTCAGAAAGATGCTCAAAAAATGTATAAAAGGTATCTTCCAACTCTTTTACTCAAAAAACAACAGCTTCAGAAAGAAATACGTACCATAGATACGAAGGCTAAAGAAGTAAGGGCTGCTCGTGTTCAATTGGAAGAGGAATTCAATAAATGGATTGCTGTTTTTGGTGAACGCGAAGCTTTTTTACCAGATATGGTTTCTGTAAAGAATATAAAGAAATCAACAGGTAACATAGCTGGAGTTACTATTCCCATTTATGAGGGAGCTGATTTTTCAAGAGGTGATTATGATTTGTACACAACACCAATTTGGATAGATTTAGCTGCTGATAGGATGGAAAAAGTACTTTCTTTAGATTTGGAAGCTGAAGTTTTGGATGAACAAGTAAGACTTTTATCTAGGGAATTAAGAACAACTTCACAAAGAGTTAATCTTTTTGAAAAAGTAAAAATTCCAGAGACAAAAGCTAATATAAAGAAAATCTCTGTTTATTTAGGTGATGAACAAGTTGCATCTGTTGTAAGAAGTAAAATTTCTAAGAAAAAATTGCAGAATGCAACAGAAGAACAAATGGAGGCTGAATAATGATTGAACCAATGAAAAAAGTCTCTATTATTGTCCTTGATAAAGAAAGAGAAAGCGCACTTAAAAAATTACGCAAAATAGGTTTGGTGCATCTAGAAAAAATTGAAGGTTCAAGTGAAAAGCTTTCTTCATATAAAGAAGTTTTATCAAATATTCTTGTGTGTGAATCAGTTTTGGGTGAAATTAAACTTCCAAAAAATAAGAAGAAGTCACCTATAAACGAATGCGATGATGAAAAAATCGTGAGTTTATGCAAAGAGATTGTTGTTAAATCTGAAAGAAAGAAGCAGTTGTTTGAACAAATTTCTGGCGATGTGTCTGAATTGGAAAGATTTCAAAATTGGGGCTCAGTAAATCTAGAAGATTTTAGTTATCTTGAAGAAAAAGGAATCTTACTAAAAATGTATGAAATTCCTGTAGACAAGTATTCTCAAATCGATGATAAACTAGAAACAATCCTTGTTAATAATGACAAAAAAACAGTTCGTTTTTTGCTGATTAATAGTGGAAAAGAAAGACCTGAATCATTATTACCAGAGGCTTTTGAAATACCTCTTCCTCGTTGTTCAACTCAAGTTCTAGAAGATGAAATTTCTGTATGTAAAGAAGAAATTAATCAAATTGATGAGTTTTTTGTTCAAAATGCAATTTATTTAAAACAAATAGTTGCTTATAAAACAAAAATTGAGTCTGATATAGAGTTTGAAAATGTAAACGCTGGTATGTGTCGTGAAAATCTAAAATCAGAAAATGATTTGGCTTGGATTTCTGGATATGTTCCTGCAGCGGATTTACAAACTCTAAAGGAATCTTGTAAGGAATTTGAATGGGCTTTAGCTTATGATGATCCTCTTGATGATGATGTTGAAGTTCCAACAAAATTGAAAAACAATAAATTTGTTAGTTTGATTTATCCATTAACAGATTTCTTAGGAACTGTTCCTGGTTATCATGAATATGATATTTCTGGTTGGTTCTTGTTCTTTTTTACAATATTCTTTGGAATGATTTTTGGTGATGGCGGTTATGGTTTATTAGTAACTTTTGTTGCTTTAATATTAATTCTAAAATCTAAATTATCAAAAAAAGCTTTTTCTCCATTATTGGGATTAGTTTTGTTGTTAGGACTGGCAACTGTTGTATGGGGAATTGTAACTTGTACATGGTTTGGTTTGACAATGGATGTTCTTCCATCTTGGTTGAAAAATATTTCTGTACCGTTACTGTCAAATGCTTATTCAGATATAACTTGGGCACCATTCTGGAATCCAGAATCTGAATATAGATTGACGTCAGCTCAGAATATGCAGATTTTCTGTTTTATCTTAGCTTTATTCCAATTATCTGTAGCTCATATAAAAGGAATGAAGAGCAACATAAAATCTTTGAAGTTCTTTGGTGAATTAGGTTCTTTATTACAATTGATAGGAATGTTCTATGTAGTTTTATCAATGGTTGTAAGTTCTACTATATTCTCTTTTGGACAGATTATTTATGGAATACCAGTTGGTACTGTTGCAATATGTCTTGTTGGATTTGGATTTGTCTTGAGTTTTGTGTTCTCAAATTATTCAGGAAGTATTGTAAAATCAATATTGGAAAGTTGCAAAAATATAATTTCAGTTTTACTTGGAGTTGTAAATGTATTCTCTGATATTGTTTCATACATAAGATTATGGGCTGTTGGTTTAGCTGGTGCTGCAATTTCTAATACCGTAAATGAAATGGCTGGTCCTTTGTTGGGTCATTTCATAACATTTATAGCATTTGTTGCATTGATTTGTTTTGGACATGGATTGAATATGATATTGAATCTATTGTCTGTAATTGTTCATGGCGTTCGTTTGAATACGTTGGAATTCTCAACTCACTTGGGAATGTCATGGTCTGGTTTCAAATATAGTCCTTTCTTTGAAAAGACAAAAAAATAAAAAAAATATATATTCGTAGGAGTTAATTATGGATTTTGGAATGTTAGGAGCTGCAGTTGTTATGGGAATAGCTGCTATTGGTTCTGCTATTGGTATTGGAATTGCTGGACAAGGTGCAATTGGCGCTTGGAAAAGATGTTATATAAACAATAAACCAGCTCCATTTATTTTAACTGTATTTGCTGGTGCTCCATTAACACAGACTATTTATGGTTTCTTGTTAATGCAAAATATGATTGGTTCTGAAAAAAATCCAGGATTTTTATTAGGATTAGGTATTGCTTCTGGTTTGGTAATGTGTTTTTCTGCTATATCACAGGGAAAAGCTGGTGCTGCAGGAAGTGACGCTCTTGGTGAAACAGGAAAAGGATTTGCTCAGTACATCATGGTTGTAGGTCTTTGTGAAACTGTTGCTTTGTTCGCTATGGTATTCAGTATGATCGTTTGCTAAGGCATCGATAAATAAAATATCAATTTAAAATTGAAAAGCACTTTAAAAGTTGGAGACAATTTTTGAAGTGCTTTTTTTTATACAGAATAATTTATTACAATATGATATAATTATGAATATGAACACAAAAGAAGTTTTAATTGGTGGAAAAGGAAATACAAAAAAAATTGGTATAGGTGGTTCAAATCCTGTCACAATTCAAACAATGTGGAAATCCAGCATTGTTAATACATATAAAGATAAAGAAGAATTAGAACAAATAATCAAAGATATCAATGAGTTGTCTCTTTTGGGCTGTGATATTGTTCGTTTTGCAGTCCCTGATGAAGAAAGTGCAAAAAGTTTGAATGAAATATCTAAATATTCAACAGTACCATTAGTTGCCGATATTCATTTTGATTATAGGCTTGCATTGGAATGTGTGAAAAATAATGTTGCTGCAATTAGAATCAATCCTGGCAATATTGGTTCTGTTGAAAATACAAAAAAAGTTGTTGATGCTTGTAGAGATAATGGAATAGCGATTAGAATTGGAATTAATTCTGGAAGCCTACCTAAAGATTTGCAGGAGAAGATAGCAAGGAAAGAGATAAGCCGCGCAGAAGCCCTTTGCGAAACAGCTGTTAGAGAATCATCTGTTTTTGAAGATTTGAATTTTAATCAGTATGTTGTAAGCATGAAATCATCAGATGTTCAAGAAACAATAGATTGCAATCGGTTTTATGCAAAAAAATATGATAATCCGTTACATTTGGGCGTTACGGAAGCAGGACCGCTTATTAGTGGCGTTGTAAAAAGTTCTATCGCTTTTTCAACTTTGTTAAAAGAAAACATCGGTAGTACGATCCGTGTTAGTTTGTCATCAACTCCAGAAAACGAAGTAATAGCCGCAAGAAATATATTGAAAGAGTGTGGAATTAGAAAGAATGGCGTTACTTTAATTTCTTGTCCACGATGCGGAAGAATTGGATTTGATGTTCATTCTTTTGTAGAAAGATGGCAGACAAGATTATTAGCAATGGATAAAAATATAACTGTTGCAATTATGGGCTGTGTTGTGAATGGACCTGGAGAAGGTAAACACGCTGATATAGGAATTGCTGGTGCCAATGATAAAGTTATTATTTTTAAGAAAGGAAAAATAGTACAAACAATTGATGCTAAATTTGCCGATAAAGTATTTGAAGAGGAATTAGAATCTATATAATGAAAAAATCAATCTTTTTATCTTTTTTCTTAATTTTAACAGTTAATATCTGGTCTCAAACATATAATTCGCCAAGTGTTTTATCATATAGAAAAGCTTTATTAGCTTATAGAAATCAGGACTATGCGAAAGCATTGCAATATAGTGAAGATGCTATTGAACAAAGAAAAACTCAAATAAAAGACCAGCAAGCGAAATTAAGAAAATCATTATCTACAAGGGCTGTTTCTTCTGTTGGCGATGATATTTCAAAAATTGTAAAAGTATTAAATGATAGAAGTGAAAATGATATTTTAGAAATTATAAATTATTATACAAAAAAGTATTCAATAGATTATTTTGAAAATTCAATAACTAAATTGATGGATTTTCTTGTAAAAATTGAGGAATATCCTGAAGCTCAAAAAATTATTGCTGATGTATACAAAATTGAAGGTGAGTATGATTATGCAGAACAGTATTATCTTCAAGCCTTGAACAATGAAGATGTACTTGATATATATGATGAAAAATATGAAATTCTATATCTTTTGGCAGAAATAAGCAGTTTGAAAAAAGATTATGATTTAATGGAAAAGAGATTATTGAATATTTTTGTAGAAGACCAATATTACCTAAATAATTCTTTGCAAAATAATATGATAAGGACAATTTCACAAGATAAGGTAAATTCTGTTGATAAATATTTTGAATTATATAGAGCTACATCGTATTTTTCATTGAAGGCCTACAAATTATTATACAATTATTATGAAGAAAAAGGTGAGAATGAAAAAGCGTTAAAATTATGTTCTTTGGCAACAATTACAAGTTTTTCAAAATTATATGATACAGTTAAAAAGAGGGATTCTGATTTTACTTATATAAATTTGGGTAATCTGCTAGTAAAAATAACTGAATATGATGATATTCTTGCTTGGAGTAGTGAAAACGATATTTGGAGCAATTTTTATAGCTTGGCAGAATTATCATATATAAATGGCTATAAGAAATTTTCTGACGAATTAACAAAGATTCTTATTCGATATTCGCCAGATGAAAAAAGTCAGAAAAAAGCAGTTTTATTTTATGATAAAAACTTTTAATAATGCAAGTCAAAACCTAAATAAAATTCCCAGTTGGCAATTCGTGGATCACGCCAGAAAGTATTGATTTTTGATTGCAACAATGTTCTTCCTAAATCAAAACCAAGATTTGCCCTGATTGCAAGTCCTGGCCAATTTGTTGGATATACTAAAAATTCTAAACCTGCTGTATAAAATCCGTCGCATGGATTTAAATATGAAGCTGTAATTTCATTATGAACTAATGCAATATCGATGAATGGTGCAACTTGTAATTCAAAATTGAATTTAGTCATTTTATCCCAACCAAATATATTCCAGTCAAAAATAAACAGTTTTATTGGTATATCAAAATTAATTAATAACAATCTGTCAGTTTCACAAATATAATCAGAATTAATTAAATATGTTTGATCATCACGAACGCCTCTTAACAAGTTGTCAAATTTAATTGTTGAATTATTATAAAGATATAGAAGGACGTTTGTTTGCAAAGAAACTCTTTTAAATGAATAAAAGGCCTTTAGATTTGCATTTATTCCATAACTCGTGGCTTTTGCTGTTGATAATTGAGCTAAAGCAAAAT
>CAYFND010000073.1:0-9842 GCA_964344405.1 uncultured Treponema sp.
ATGTAGCGATGAATACACCGGCTGCAATTGCAGTTCCGATTACACCAGAAACATTTGGTCCCATAGCGTGCATCAACAAGAAGTTTGATGGATCATATTCCATACCAACTTTGTTTGCAACACGGGCTGCCATTGGAACTGCAGAAACACCTGCTGAACCAATAAGAGGATTGATTTTTTCTTTCAAGAAAAGATTCATAGCCTTTGCCATTAATAATCCTGCAGAAGTTGCAACAATAAAAGCTACCAAACCTAATGCAATAATACCAATAGAGTTTCCATTAATAATCTTTTCTGGAGTCATCTGTGAACCAACACCCAATGAAAGAAGAATTGAAACAATATTCAACATTTCGTTTTCCATTGTTTTAGCAAGTCTATCAACTACTCCACATTGTTTTACAAAGTTACCGAATGCAAGCATACCAATTAATGGAGCTGCAGATGGAAGTAATAAAATTGTCAAAACTAACAACATCAATGGGAAGAATGTTTTTTCAGCTTTTGAAACATAACGTAGCTGTTTCATTTTAATAGTTCGTTCTTTTTGTGTTGTAAACAATTTCATTAATGGAGGTTGGATAATAGGAACCAATGCCATGTATGAATATGCAGCAACAGCAATTAAAGCCATCATTTCAGGGGCAAGCTTTACAGATACATAAATTGATGTAGGACCATCAGCACCACCGATGATAGAAATTGCACAAGCTTGAAGCATATTGTAGTCAATACCAGGAATTAGATTCATCAAGGCAACACCAAACAAAGTGAAGAAAACACCAAATTGTGCAGCTCCACCAAGCAAAGCCATTTTTGGATTAGCAATTAAAGGACCGAAGTCAGTCATTGCACCAATACCCATAAAAATCAACATCGGGAAGAACTCGTTTCCAACACCGGCATCATAAATGATACGGAGCATTCCACTACCTTCCGCAAACATTCCTGCTCCTGGTACATTTACCAAAATTGTACCAAAACCAATAGGAATCAAAAGCAAAGGTTCAAAACCTTTAACGGCACCAAGATAAACAATTAAGAATCCAATTGCCATCATTAAAAGTTTCTGCCAACCTGGAGCTGTAACACCTTCAAAAGGGTCAGCTGAAGTAACGTGTTCTGCAGCAGGAATTTCTCCATGAATAATCTGATTCAATCCAGTATTTTTCCAAATATTCTGAACAAAGCCTGAAAAATTGATATTTGGAACATTTTCTGAACCTTTAATTGTTGCAGTGGAGATTGTTTTTAAAGAAGCTACTTCTTCACCTTTATCAGCAAAGCCAAAACTTCCAAATGAAAGAACTGCGCCAATAACCAACATTATCCATGTAAGTTTAAAAGCCTTAGTTCTGTTATCTTTTTTATTTAATACAGTTTCCATAAATCGCACCTATTTAATTTCTGCAAGAACAGTTCCTTGAGAAACCTGACTTCCTGCTGTAGCAATAAAATGAACTTTACCAGCTACACCAGCTTTAATTTCCAATTCCATTTTCATTGATTCAATAAGAAGAATTGTTGTATCAGCTTGAACAGCCTCACCCTCACTAGAAACATATTTTAACAATGTTCCGGCAACAGGAGCTGTTACTGCCTTACCTTCACCACTTGATACTGGAGCGGCAACAGGAGCTGCTGGAGCAACAGGGGCTGCAACTGGAGCGGCTTGAACAACAACGCCACCCAATGTAGCTATAGTCTGTCCTGCAGAAACCTGAGTTCCTGGCTGAACTACAAATGAGATTTTTCCATCAGAAGCAGCTTTTACTTCAAGTTCCATCTTCATTGATTCAATAATGATGACTGTATCACCTTTTTTTACCTGGCTACCGTTTTCTACAGAATGTTTTAATAAAGTTCCAGCAACAGGAGCCTTAATATCTTCACCACCAGTAACAACTGCGGCAGCCGGAGCGGCAACAGGAGCGCCTGCAGCACCAAAAGTAACATTGTATGAAGTTCCGTTTACAGAAACATTCATGTTATCTCCAGCTGGACCAGATACTACATTATAAGCTGTTCCATTTACAGAAACTGTGTATGAACCACCTTTGTTTTCACCAGCAGGTTTTGCAGGTTTTTCAACGAAAGAATCAGAAGAAACTGGACCGTTGGCTCTTTCTTTAAAGAATTTTGGAGCTACTTTAGGGAACATTGCATATGTAAGGATATCTTCTTCAGAACCGTTTCCACCGTTAGCTTTAGCTTCTTCAACCATTTTGTCCCATTCAGCTGGGATTAAATCTGCAGGTCTACAAGTTACAGGTGCGTCCATCTTATTTTGAGCCAAACAATCTTTTAACAAATCAGGATTTACACTTGCTGGAGTTTTTCCATATTTTCCAGTTACCAAATCTCTAGTTTCTTGAGTAAGTCTAGCATATCTACCGAATAATACATTGAATACAGCTTGAGTTCCAACAATCTGAGAAGTTGGAGTTACGAGAGGAATATATCCACAGTCTTTCTGAACTAACTGAATTTCTTTTAATACATCATCAATTTTGTTGGCTGCACCTTGTTCTTTCAATTGATTCTCTAGGTTAGAAAGCATTCCACCTGGAACTTGAGAAGCCAAGATACGTGTATCTGCACCAAGGAAGCTTGATTCAAATTTTGCATACTTTTTGCGAACATCGCGGAAATAAGCGGCAATTTCTAGAAGGAGGTTCAAATCCAAACCTGTATCCATTTCTGTACCTTTCAACATTTCTACAATTGTTTCTGTTGGAGAATGAGAAGTTCCCATCGCCATAGAAGAAATTGCTGTATCAAGGATGTCAGCTCCAGCTTCAGCGGCTTTTAATTCTGTTGCTACAGAAAGACCTGTTGTTGCGTGAGAGTGGATTTCAATTGGTAAATCAACTTTTGATTTAATAGCTTTTACTAAATCATAAGCTTCAAATGGTTTTAACAAACCAGACATATCTTTAATACAAATAGAATCAGCACCAAAGTCTGCATAAGCTTTTGCTAGGTCTGTATAAACTTCTTTTGTGTGATAAGGAGTTGTTGCATAAGAAATGGCCATCTGAACATGAGCACCTGTTTTCTTTGCAACTTCTGTAGCTTTCTGTAAGTTTCTTGGATCATTACAAGCATCAAAAATTCTGAATACGCCTACGCCATTTACAGCACAAGCTTTAACAAAGTGTTCTACAACATCATCAGCATAGTGACGATATCCCAAAAGGTTCTGACCTCTTAAAAGCATCATAATTGGTGTATTTGGTAAAGCTGCGTGAAGTTTTCTTAGACGTTCCCATGGATCTTCATTCAAGAAACGGATACAAGAATCGAATGTCGCTCCACCCCATCCTTCCAAAGACCAATAACCTATTTTATCAAGTTTATCACAAATAGGTAGCATATCAGCTGTTGTCATACGAGTCGCATGAAGAGACTGATGTGCATCACGAAGAACTAAATCAGAAATTTTAACTTTTTTTGACATTTATATTTATCCTTTTATTTTATTTAGACTAATCATTTGATTTTGCACGAATAGCAGCAGCTATAGCGGCAATAATACTACCGTTGTCAGCTTGTGACGGTGTACTAACTTTTTTTGCAGTTGCAGCAGGTTCTTCTTTATCAAGTTTTAATGCATGAATAACTCCATGAAGTAAATTCATACAAATAATTAGAATGATGAGAAAAACAAATACAACACCCATTCCAAGTAAAGTCAAAAGTGCACTTTGACTTAGCATCTGTGTAATTGTCATATATCCTCCATTTCGTTACATTACGTAACACAAATTCAAATAATTAAATAATTCAGAACAGTTGAAAATCTTAAAAGTTTTCCCCCATTCTATAATTTTTAGTTGGAAGTATATTCAAATAATCATATTTATTCAATCAGATAATCACATGATATTTTTCTGTTATATTTTTATTTTTAGTAATTTTATGTTATTATGGTAAAAATATTTATTTTATCGGACTTATATATGACTTTAGCATTTTGGATTTGTTCTTCATCTTTGATTTTATCAGTTATTCTATATTTTATTTCTTACATAAAATATAACTTTGTAGTGAATTCTATTTTTGGAGCCTTAGTTGTTCCTTTTATTACTGCAATTTATATCATCTTATTACAAGATTACATTCCAGATTCACTTCATCTAATGATTTTGGGATTTCTTGCCTTAGTTTTTTACAGTTTGAGTGATGCGTTCTTGATTTTTGAAGACAAAAAAGCTCTATACATTATGTCCAGATTATCACTTTTCATTTCATTGGGCTTGTGGAGTTATTCTTATCATTCCAGTTTCTTAATCTATGACGTGGCTGATTCATTAATTATTACTTTTATTGTTGTTTTTGTACTTTTATCTGCAGGAAGTTTATTTTTTGTAGAAAAGAAAACATTGGCAAACCTTTTTCAAAACGCATTGTTTTTAGGTTTATCAGTCTTTATTCTTTTTTCGGCTTCAGTTTCTTTATTTTACGAAAAGTCAGTCAGTTCAACACTTTTATTCGCCGGCTCGATTTTTATTCTTTCTGATACAGCATTAACAATTATTGATAAAAAAAAGAGATTCAAGCATCGAAAGTTTTTTCATACATTTCTGTCATTACTTTCACAAGCTTCAATCTCTTTTGCAACAATTTTAATATTTGCAGGAATCTAATTAGAATTCAAACAAATCGTCCATTCCGTACATATTACCTTTTGTTAAAAGTCCGGAATTGATTTTCTTTGTCAATTTATCCAACGCCTTTACAGCTCCAACCGCAAAAATCTCTCGGCTTCTTGCTGTATGGGTGATTTCAATTGTATCCGCAATTCCATCAAAAAATACTTTGTGTGTTCCAGGAATGTTTCCACATCTTGTAGAAGAAACATGAAGCTGGTTTGCCTTTGGTTTTTCATAAAAAGCATCTGTCACCATTTCTGTTTTTGAAGGCATATTGTTCAAAATTCTTTTTGCAATTTCAATTGCTGTTCCAGACGGACTGTCAGCTTTTTGATTATGGTGTGCTTCCCAAGTTGCAACATCGTATTCTGAATAATTCGACATTACCTTAGCAGCTTCAGCAACAATTTTGTAGAAAAGGTTTACTCCAATAGAAAAATTTGAAGAAGTCATGATGATTCCACCACAATTTTTAGCCATTTCTTTTATTTCATCTTTCTTATCATTCCAACCAGTAGTTCCAACAACAAGGGGAAGTCCCAACGGAAGCAATGTCTTTATATTATTGATTACACAAGATGGATTTGTAAATTCAATTATTCCTTCCGCGCCGCTAGATTTTACAGCACGAGAGATTATATCTGCATTACCGTCTTTTGCAATAACGGCAGCATCTTCTGCAAATGCGTCTATTGTTGTTACAACTTCATGACCATCACGTTTTGCACACATTTCTATCATGTGTCCCATTTTTCCATAACCAACTAATGCTATCTTCATATTTCCCCCATGCTACTAATTATTTCTTTAAGAAAAAAAAGCTTTATGTAATATTTTTACAGTTTTATCACATTCGTCATCATCAACAATAATACTGATATTCACCTTGCTTGCGCCCTGGCTTATCATTTGAACATTTATTCCCTCATCAGCTAGAGCTTCAAATCCAGACGCCAATATTGCAGACGAATGCTTTACATCACAAATGATTGTTACAATTGATTTTGCTTCATGAATGTTCACATCTGCAACTTGTTCCAAATCTTGAACAAGGCCTGTTAAATCTTTTTTTGTATTTACAGTCAAAGAGACAGACACTTCCGATGTAGCGATTACATCAATACTAATATTCCATTTTAAGAAATTGTTGAAAATGTGAGCTAAAAAGCCTGCTGCACCTAACATTCTTGAAGAAATTATATCTATCAAAGTGATATGTTTCATTGAAGTTATTGCACAAACTGGTTCTACGTGCGTTGTATGTTTTTCTACAATAATTGAACCAGGACTTGTTATATCATAAGAGTTCTTTACACGTACAGGAGTGCCAGTTTTTCTGCAAGGAATCATTGAACGAGGATGTAGGACTTGCGCACCAAACATAGCCAATTCCTGAGCTTCTTCATAAGTTACCTCAGGAACAGGTTTTGCCTCATTACAAACACGAGGATCAGTAGTCATGATTCCGTCCACGTCCTTCCATGTTTGAATTTCTTCAGCACCCATAGCAGAACCGATTATTGTTGCAGTTAAATCACTTCCACCTCTTCCAAGAGTTGTGATATTTCCTTCTTTATCTTTTGCAATAAATCCAGTAACTATAGGAATTGAATTTGTAAGACCGTCTTTATATGGATTTAAGTGAGTTGGAATATTAGTCCAAACTTCATCAAGAAGTTCAGCCGACATAAAATTACTATCACTAATAATTACAATATCCCATGAATCATAAAAAGTAGCTGGAATTCCAATTTTTTCAAGATAAGTTGCCATTATTCTAACAGAAAGACGTTCACCAAAAGAAACAAGATAATCACGAGTTCTTTTTGTTAATTCACGAAGCATTGAGATACCAGTTAAAAGCTGATTTAGTTCAGTTAAAAGTTCATTTACAGCATCTTGTTTAATTTCTAGAATTTCCATTGTGTCATAATGCAATTTAGAAATATTCTTGATATCCACATTACCTTTTACAGCTTCTTCAGCTGCATCCAATAAGAAATCAGTTGTATCACCCATAGCTGATAATATCACAACCGGTTTTTTATCCTTATACGCTTTTATAATTGAGGCTACATGCTTGATTCTATCTGCATTAGCAACAGATGAACCGCCAAATTTCATTGTTATCATAATTTTTCAAATATACTTTTTTTTGTATACTTATGCAATTGGAGAAAATTCCACCTTTTGAGTAGGAATATCAATATTGCAAGCCTTTATATTTATCGAATCATTCAATTTCATATCGTTAAAATTCTTCATCATTGTCTGCATATCCAAATCTGGAATTAACAGGACCACATCAGAGCCTTTAATATCAATACAAACCGCTTCAAAGATTAAATCTGGATTCTGCAATAAATAAATCAACTTCCAGTGCATTTCGCTCAATCTAGACGCCTTTCTAGCCGCAAGGGAAGCTGCATCTCCAGCAGAAATTCTCTCCAACATCTCATCTTTTTGAAGGATTTTCCTTCCATCAAGAAAAGCCCTCAATTGTTGATGAGCGATCAAATCACCATAACGGCGCAACGGACTTGTAACCTGACTATAAAAAGACAGCCCCAACCCAAAATGAGGAGCCGGTGTTATTCCAACACTTCTCTTTCTCATACATTTTATCAATGCAAATTGGCCGGCATAACCTTCCGGTAAAGTTTTTGGGATTTCTGAAGACTCCTGGCTTACAAAAGGAAACGGTATTTGATTCTTAAAGGCAAATTTTGCAGCCCCTTCACCAGCCAAAAGCATCATTTCGCAAATCATTGAATTTGATTCATAATGAACATCTGGAGAAATCGTTACTTTTTTGGTGTTTTTGTCCACATCAATATGAACTTCGGGCATTGTTATCGTTACAGAATGATTTTTCTGTCTTTTCTCAACATTTTTTCTGGCAATTTCAAATAACGGCTTTAATTCTGTACTTTCTTTCAATTCATCCGCTTTTTTATATGACAATCTTTTTACTTTTATTTTTGTTTTGAACACAGAACAGTCGTCAATTGAACAATCGTCATTCAGCTTCAACCTGAAGGATAAAGCCGAGCTTTCCTCTTTCAAACCAAGTGCATAATCTTCAAGACAATCCTCACACAACATTCGGCTTGCACCTTCTGGAATGTATAAAGTTGTACCTCTGTTTCTGGCCGCTATATCAATTGAACTTCCCGGCATAACAGAAGAGGCTGGATCTGCAATATGAACCCACAAGTACTCACCGTCAAAAGCTACAGCATCATCCGGATCAGTTGAATATTCACTATCAATTGCATAACAAAAACCTGGAACAAAAACACGCTCTTCTTCCGGCATTGAAGACAAACCTTCTTTTGCAGAATCAAAAGAAAAACCAAACCTTGTTGGATACGGATTTTTAGTTATATCCCAGATTCCAGTTTCAATTAATAATTTGTGGGCTTTTTCAATACTTTGAGAAAGTCCTATCTCCTGCATTATTTTTGATTTATCAGTCTTGCACAAAGCATAGGCTTCAACTTCACCCATATATTTTGAGTCGCCACTTTCCAACTTTCTATTCTTTAATCTTTCTAGAAAAGCCGCATGGATTTCTGCTTCATGTTCCTTTTCGTAATCCTTTTTCTTCTGTTCTTCAATTTTTTCTGCGGATTCCGGAATAAAGTAAACAGCATCTTTTTTATCTTGAACCAAGCTGAATTCGTATGAATTGATTAAAATTGAATAAACAAACCAGCTTTCATCAGCGTTAAAACTACCTTTTGCCAAATCAGCAATTTCATCAATTGAAACAGCACTTTTTGCAGTATTCTCATCAGAAATCAATAATTCATACACATCTTTAATCTGAGTTTCAAAATCATCATTTTTAAAAGATAAAACAGCGTCCAAAGATGAGGCGGGACCTTTATGAAGCAAGATTATATCCTTGTCTCTTACTTTCACTTCTGTATATTGGGCTTTTTTTCCGGTAGAAGTTGCAGGAACTGAACAATATCTAATCAAATATTTATCATTTTCTGAACTTAGGACGACAGCACATTGATTTTTATATATAACTAAACTCTTTTCACTAATCATGAACAAAATTATATACAAAAAAAACGCGTTGTAGAATAACTACAGCGCGTTTTTTAAAGTTTAATTTCTAGTAATCAGAATTACCATTTCTTTTCAATAACATCACAAATATTTACTTCACCTTCATCCAAAGAGAAGAATTTTGCTTTTGGCATATCTGGAACAAAGTTTACTGAATCACCAAGGCGGAATTCAGCACTTGCAGTTGTTTTAGCAATGATGCTCTGACCTTTGTTAGAAACCAAATAAAGATGAGTTTCTGCACCAAGTGGTTCTTTGTTAGTAATTTTCATCTGCATATCATCTTTAGCAACAGGTTTGTCTGTATATTTCAAGTCTTCTGGACGAATACCGAAAGATACTTCTTTACCGATGTAATCTTTAAGAGCTTTAGCTTGTTCGTCTGTTGGTGTGATTTCAAAAGAACCTTCATCACAAACAATTTTTCCATTCTTTTCAATAACTTTTACAGTTAAGAAGTTCATTGGAGGTGTACCGATAAATCCAGCAACGAATTTGTTGATTGGGTTGTTGTAAAGATACAATGGAGCACCAATCTGCTGAATAAGACCGTCTTTCATAACAACGATTTTTGTACCGAGTGTCATAGCTTCAATCTGGTCATGAGTTACATAAACCATTGTAGCCTGAAGTCTGTTATGAAGATCAGCAAGTTCAGAACGCATTGTTACACGAAGTTTAGCATCCAAGTTTGATAAAGGTTCATCAAATAAGAATACTTTAGGATTACGAACAATAGCACGACCTACAGCAACACGCTGTCTCTGTCCACCAGAAAGTGCCTTTGGTTTACGATCTAGGTATTGTACCAAGTCAAGCTGTTTTGCAGCATCGCGAACACGACGGTCAATTTCTGCCTTGTCCATTTTACGGATTTTAAGACCGAAAGCCATGTTATCATAAACAGTCATATGTGGATAAAGAGCGTAGTTCTGGAATACCATGGCGATATCACGATCCTTTGGTGGAACATCGTTCATTTCAACGCCATCGATGAAGAGCTTACCTTCAGAGATGTCTTCCAATCCGGCGATCATACGGAGTGTTGTTGATTTACCACATCCAGATGGTCCTACGAAAACACAGAATTCTTTGTCTTCAATT
>CAYFND010000074.1:0-9755 GCA_964344405.1 uncultured Treponema sp.
TCAAACTTTATAACCTTGAATGCAGTCCTTACAGGCGTTGCAGACATTAGGGAATCAATCAAACAAGCTGAAGATTATTACAAATTATACACAAAACGAACAATTCTCTTTGTTGATGAAGTTCATCGCTGGAATAAAAGCCAACAGGACGCACTTTTACCATGGGTAGAAAACGGCACAATTATTTTAATTGGCGCGACAACAGAAAATCCTTTCTTTGAAGTAAACAAAGCCCTTGTAAGCCGTTCGCGCGTCTTTCAATTAAAATCCCTTACAGAAGACGATTTAAGAAAAGCCGCCGAACAAGCCATAACAGACACAGAACGCGGTTACGGCCACTGGAAGGTTGTATTTGAAGCAGGGGCGTTGGAACATCTTATTCAAACTGCAAACGGAGACGCCCGTTCTTTATTAAACGCACTTGAACTAGCAATAGAAACAACTCCTGAAGTGTGGAAGCCAAATGCAAATCCGCCAGTTCCGTCTTATGGAACACAGATTTATATTTCTAAAGAAGCCGCTGAGGAATCAATTCAACAAAAAGTCGTTCTCTACGATAGAGACGGTGACTACCACTACGACATAATCAGCGCCTTTATAAAAAGTGTCAGAGGACGGGATCCGGACGCCGCTTTATATTGGCTTGCAAGGATGGTCCGCGCTGGTGAGGATTTGCACTTTATTTTTAGAAGGCTCTTGATTTCTGCTTGTGAAGACACCGGTCTTGCCGATCCATACGCTATTTCTGTTATCAACTCATGCGCACAATCTTTTGACAGGGTTGGAATGCCGGAAGGCCGTTACTTTTTAGCTCACGCAACACTTTATCTAGCTACCGCGCCAAAATCAAACAGCAGCATGGCTTTTTTTGACGCCCTTGCTTCTGTAGAAAAAGAGGATGCCGATGTTCCAAACCATTTAAGGGACGACTCCCGCGATGCAGAAGGTTTTGGCCACGGTGCGGGATATCTTTATCCACATGCGTACAAAGACCATTGGGTTGCCCAGCAATATTTACCAGATTCACTTTCTGGAAGAGTTTTTTACACGCCAAGCACACAAGGTTATGAAGGTAAAATCAAAAATGATGTACTTTCCAGAAGGGAGCTACAGATTGCCTCGCTATTGGAAAAGAATTCACTGGAAGATGCTTATAAAAAACATTCAATTGATAATGTTGAACAAAAAGAAGATTCAATCAATATCTTCACAAATAGAGAAAAATCGGAATTCGGGGTAAATCCAATCAGCGAATGGTGGATTAACGAACACTTTAAGAATTCATCAAAACGAAAGGAAGAAAACCTTACATTCACGCCAAAGGACAATCTAAAAGAAATCACACTTGACAAGGCTGACAAATTCTGGCGGCAAAGACTTGATTCAAATAAAGCGGAAATGCTTTTAAACATCAGGGACACAATGACTTCTTTGGCAGATCTTTCACGCCACTACAGAAGCTTAATCTGGAATGCTGACAACGGTTTATTGTTGTGGGAGATAACTAGAAAAACACCAGAAGGCGTTACTTGCGGTGTCTGCAGGACAGAAAAAGGCAAGCAGATTCTTGAACAATACGGGCGGACTCTTGGTGATTTGGACAGACCGATTTTGCAGTTTAGGGCTGAATCATCACAAACAGATTTTTTAACTTCAAAAGAATTTTACGACACTCTTGTGAAATTCCAATACAACGGTGCTGTTTTTGACAGACTTTTCTTTATGGATCCTTTTGTAAATAAAAAAGGCATTGAAGCCCTGGCTTCATCAATATTTGATGTTTTTTCACCACAAGAGAACATTCAAAAAACTTCGGCAGATTCTGAACTTATTCATGAAGAAGATGACGACGAACACTTTTCTTATGAATGTCCGCTGGCAGAAGGATTTAACGTAATCATTTCCCAACGCATTCCTTCAAACGGACAGAGAATAAGCAAGCTTATAAAAGACCAGATTTTAACTGAAAAAACAATGGAACCCTTTATTCCAATTTTAAAGAAGATGGAAAAAGTTGAAGGTGATTTTTTTAGTGATGAAGAGAATCCCCTTTTCAATTGGAATTCTCAATACATTTCAGACACTTTTGCAAAAAAAGGATTCAGCGTTAATTCAGCTTCAAAAGTCTTTATGGAAAAAAGACGGATTACCTCCGTTGAAATTGAAAAATGGTTCAATCCATCAACATCTGCTTACGGCAGCAAGCTTGCAGAAGGGATGGAAAATGGTGAACTTCAAAAATTGATAAATCTATTATCTGCCGCTTCTGAAAAAACAGTATTTGAATGGAAGACAGAAATTGCTTTTTATGTAATTAGCAAATAAAAAAAACTAAATTTTTATACTAAATTTTTCTTGTTGATATAACATTATTGATTTATAATCATTTCCGTAATGAATAGGACGAGAAGTAAAGAAGGCAATCTTGAAAGTGTTAAATCTGAATATGAAACAGCCTTTTTTAATGATAACATCAAAAGTTTAAATAAATTTTACGAGCTAATACTTTTAATAACAAACATAGTACCAATACTTTTTATTGTTTTAACCTTTGTAAAAATTTGGATTGTTCCTTATTCATATTCACTCTTTCTTTTACTTTACACAATTTCAATATCAATCACAGAATTTTTAGCGAATAAAAAAGAAAAATATCAAATATTTTCTATGTACTTTGGTTTGTACACAAGTATGTTGTTTGTTTTAATACTTTCACTAAATTCTTTAATCCAGATTTCAATTGCATATACATTTATTCCAATTATCAGCTGTTTGTATTACGAAACAAAACTAACAAAGAAGCTTTCAATTATTAATTATTTTTTAGTTGTAGGAACATTTATAATCAGACGTAATTTCGCTTCTATCACATTAGAAACGTATGGCACAAAAATTAGCTGGATTATCTCTGACATTATGGGTTTCACTATTCAATATGTATTCTTATACAGTTTGGTAAAATATTCCGCCCTCCGTAATTATGAAATAATCACATCAAACTTAAAAATTACAGATGAAAAAAACAGAGCCTTTGTTCAGATGCAAAAGCAGAATGATGAAATCATAGAGATGAACAAATCTCTTTCTGATATGAATGAAGATTTATTAAGAACTCAAGAAGGAATTTTGAAATTCATAGCTGAGGTTCTTGGAAGTCATGATATGTTCACGGGGCATCATGTAATCCACACCCAGAAATATGTTGAAATCATCTGCCTTCAACTAGTGGAAGACGGTTTTTACACAGACATCCTGACACCAAAAACAATTTATCAATATAAAACAGCGGCCCTTCTTCACGATATCGGTAAAATCCATATTCCGGAAATGGTTTTAAATAAACTTGGAAAATTCACTGGCTACGAATTTCAAATAATGAAAAGTCATACTGTAGAAAGTCAAAAACTATTGAACTATCTGCCAAAAATTGATGAAGGAAAATTCAACGAAATTGCAAAACAGATTGCGTATTATCATCATGAAAAATGGGATGGAAAAGGTTACCCGGATGGAATAAGCGGAACTGACATTCCGTTATGTGCAAGAATTATGGCTGCTGCCGATGTTCTTGACGCTTTAATCAGCCAGCGTTTATATAAAGATCCTTTTACGATTGATGAAGCAATGCAAATTTTTATAAAAGAAAGAGATCATCAATTTGAACCATGCATTGCCGATGCCGTCATCAAGCTAAAGAATAAAATTATTCGTGTAGATGTTGATTGTCGAGGTTCAGAAGCTATGAAAAACAAAGTTGAATTAGAATGGTGGAAGAATTTTCATTCTAATTATCATCCTTCTTCCACCACTCAATAAACTAATTTCTTATAGCTTCAATATTTGCTTTTCCACCAGGAACAAAAGGCAAAACATCTTCTTCACTATCAACAGAAACTTTAACAAAACAAGGTCTGTTCTTTCTGTTTAACTCAAAAGCTTTTTTGTACCATTCTTTATCTGTGTCAGCATCAACAGTTTCAATTCCAAAACCTCTTGCTATTGAAAGCAAGTCTGGATTCTTTGCAAAAATTGAAGCGCTGTAATCTTTTTCAAAAAGATATTTCTGCTGTTGGTAAACCATTCCAAGCGTTCCGTTCTGGAAAACAATTACTGTAACACCAAGGTTCAGTTCTGCAAGAGTTGCAAGCTCCTGAATGTTCATCATGATTGAACCGTCACCGCTAATACAAACAACCCGTTTTTCATTGTTTGCCAATGCGGCGCCTATTGCTGTTGGAAGTCCAAAGCCCATTGTTCCAAGTGAACCTGAAGTAAGGAAGGTTCTAGACTCTTCTATTGGATAGTATTGAGCGGCAAACATCTGGTGTTGTCCGACATCCGTAGTTACAATGATGTTGTCAGCCTTGCATCCAGCCTTTTCTGCATTTTCTGGAATTGTTGCTAAAAACTCCCTTGGATTTACCAAGTCCTTGTTATCTTTGAATTCCTTTGGTCTGCCGCAAACAATTGAATCGTTTTCCTTCTTTACATTTTGAACTTTTTCAAGCCAAACAGCCCTTGCCTCCGCTTCCTTCCAAGCTTTTCCATATTTCTCTTGTTTTTCTGATGATAACTGAACAAGGATTGGGAAAACAGATTCAACATCCGCAATAAGTGAAATATTTGACTGGATAATCTTATTAACTTCAGAAGCGTCAATATCAATATGAATTATTTTTGCGTTAGGACAGAACTTGTTTACTACACCGGTTGCCCTGTCATCAAAACGAACTCCAGCCGCAATAACTAAATCTGATTCATACATCGCATAATTTGCCGCATACGAACCGTGCATTCCAACCATTCCAATAAACATATCTGAACTTTTTGGAACACTTCCAAGCCCCATCAAACTGGAAACTACAGGAAGTCTGTAACTTTTTAAGAATTT
Source organism: uncultured Treponema sp. (assembly GCA_964344405.1). Classification (GTDB taxonomy): domain Bacteria; phylum Spirochaetota; class Spirochaetia; order Treponematales; family Treponemataceae; genus Treponema_D. The sequence continues at coordinate 4,892 of CAYFND010000074.1, forward strand.
CTTTAATTCTTTTGAAGCTGAAGGAGAATTGCAACCACCACCGCAATACAAAACAGGCTTGCGGGCTGTCACCAGTTCATCTGTTATTTGATCAACCTTCATCAAATATTCACTTTGAGGAGTGTGGAATTTTATATCGTGAAGCTTTATATCTTCCAGAACCGGCCATTTTTCAAATTCACATTCTTTCAATTGAACATCGCGTGGAACATCAATCAATACAGGACCCGGTCTGCCGCTTACTGCAATTTTAAAAGCGTGTGGTATTGCTGTTAACAATTCTTCCGGCGATTTTACCATGATGCTGTGTTTTGTGATTGGAAAAGAAAGTCCGAATGTATCTGCTTCTTGAAAGGCGTCTGTTCCAATGAGAGAGGTATTAACTTGTCCTGTTATGGCGATGATTGGGATGGAATCAGCGCGGGCATCGGCGATTGACGTTAGAAGATTCATAGCTCCAGGACCGCTTGTCGCCATACAAACTGCAACTTTTCCTGTACTCCGTGTAATTCCCTGTGCCACAAATCCGGCTGCCTGCTCCTGGCGCACGAGAACGTGACGAATTGAACTTTTATATAATTCGTCGTAAAGAGGAAGAATTGAACCTCCAGGGATTCCCGCTACTGTATCAATACCAAACATTTCCAGCATATGAACAATAATTTCTGCACCAGTTTTTTTCATAATAACATCCTTAAAAATTTGTAGTTTTCTTACTTTCCCTTATAAACAAAAAAAGCTCCCCTTTTAGGAGAGCCGTTCACTCCCCCACCGGAGAGCTTGCTTTTTTTATATATAAGAATTCATTATTCGCATATATTGAAACAATCACTTCCGGTTGTTAAAACCATTTAGGACGAGAAGGACCAATACTTTGACTAATGAAATAGTAATCATAAAATAAATTATTCCATAATGAGATATTTTAGTCAATATTATATTTAAATCTTTTATTTTAATGACATAGTTTATATGATAAAATTAAATATTCTATATTAAGGACTAAGTATATGATTAAATCAAAATTATTTATTTTAAGCACGGTTTTAATATCAGCTTTCTTTTTTTCATGTTCCCCCAAAATTAAAGAAACCGAAGAATCAACAGAACAAGCGGAACCTGTTATTACAACAGACGTTGCTTCAACAAAAAAAACTTACGATTTCAGTGATTTTTACAAAATGCAAGTTTCGCCATTATTAATTGAAGAAACAAAACTGTATGCAAATTTGGATTACACTGCTGAAAAACCTGAACCAATAAGCGAAGCCAAAAAGGTTTCTTACAACAACAAAGAAGCTAGTTCAGAAAAAAGTGAATCCTATCTTCCACCAATTCGGAATTTGAGCAAATATCTAATAAATTATTCAAAAAAAGAAAAAGTGACAAACACATCAGCTGAAGCCGCTGACAAGAACAATACGCTTTTTGAAAATGATTCATCAGTTGCTTTTAAGATAAAAAGTTGTGACTTTTCTTTATCTGATGAAAATCACATTGTAATAAACATCCTTTTTTCTAAATCAGTTGTTCCATTATCTTCTGTAGGCAGCAAAAAGGCAGACAACATTTTTTCTATCACACCAAAAATAAACGGCAATTGGAGATGGGTTGCAACAGACCATCTTTGTTTTGAATCAAGCGATTTATACGAATCTTCAACAAGATATGACATTCAAGCTACAGAAAGCGTGAAATCAATTTATGGTGAGGAACTTACCGGGCAGGCAAATTATAATTGGACGGCACCTTTATTATGTATTCTGACTTATACCCCGGGATACATTGAAAATGATTCTTATCTTTATAAAAAAATTGGATTTCCACCAGAAGCCTGCAATAATATTCTTTTAAAATTCAACAATATGATTTCTGAAGCACAGGCAAAAGAAATTGTTTGTCTGCTATATACAACTAATTCAGAACCACAAACACCGCGGATAATCAATAATTTTGAAATAAAACCTGTTTTTGACAAGAAGTTTTATTCTTACATTGGAAAAAACATTATTAATGAAGAAAAAGGACTTACAAACTGCTTTACAATAAAAATCAATGAAGAGATTCCTTTTAATTCCACAATAAAACTGGGATTATTAAAAGAAAAAAACAAACCTGCAGAGCCTAACAATATAACAAACATACAAAGTCATTCAACATTAAATCAATTCAAAATTCTAGAAGAGCCGTCCATTAACAATTATGAATATGATTTTTCAATTGATTTTTCTACAACATCATTGCCGGATTCCAATTCCATTGCAGACAGCATTTCTATTGACGGAGTTGACAAGCAATCAATGAAAGACAAGGTTTATGTTTATGATAACAGTGTTTATATCAGAGACCTGCCTTATCTTCCAAGTAAAAAAATAATCTTGCATATAGACAATTTTAAGGATGTTTACGGACGCACAATCAGTTTGAAGAAGAACGTTTATGAACTTGATATTCCTTCTCGCAAAAGCGGACTCTTTTTGGATGTAAATGGCACAAAACTTATGGAAGCCCAATATCCGCACAAACTTATCTTGGGTTCAATCAATCTTGAATGGCCGACTAGTTACCATGTTGAAGCTGTTACAAATCCGTATGCACCTATTCAAGAATCTGAAACTAATAATATAACAATTCCTTCTGATTTGAACGACAACACTTATCATTATGAAGAAATCGACTTAAATCCTTATTTAACAAATGGTTATGGATTTGTTCAAGTCAGTGCGATATCAAAAAAAGATGATACAACACCTTATGGCAATGATATAGAGGTGTGCGCAAATATTCTTGTTACAGACATTGGTATTACATGCAGGGCGGGAATGAACAGAGCCGTCGTCATGGTGAGAAGTCTTTCTACGGGAAAACCAATTGCCGACGCCGATGTAAAAATACTTTCAATTAATTCTAAAACAGACGTTAAATCTCTGGATGGGCTTGATAAGGAAATTATCGGACAAGGTAAATCTGATGAAAACGGTGTTTGTGTAATCAATTTTGCAGAAGAAGGGACACAAACATATGAGAAATTATTCTTACATTATAATTCAGATCAATATTACAATAATTATTCAAACAGACCTGTTGTCTCTGTAACAAAAGGCGACGATCAGGCTGTATTTATTCCAGATTCACATAGTGAAGGCCGATACGTAAACACCGATTATCAAAAATATTCAAGAGGAATGAAAAAGCGGACTTTCATCTATATGGATAGAGATTTGTATAGACGGGGCGAAGAGGTGAACTTCCGCGTTATTGATAGAAACCAAATACTTGGTAAGTTGTACATTCCAGATAATTTTTATTATGTTCGCCTGCAAAGGGTTTCTTATGACGACCTTGAGGATATAGGACCTGTAATTTCAGGAGCACTTTCTAAAAGCGGCGGCGCTTCTGGAAAATTCACACTACCTTCTGATTTGCCGCTTGGACAATATGCCTTGATTTATTCAAGAGATTCAGATCCAATCAAATGGTATGAATCAAAGGACACAATTCTTTTTAACGTTCTGGAATTTGAAGGTGCAAAAACTCAAAGCTCAATTGAAACTGAAAGAACAAACTTTATTTCTGGTGAAAAAATTGACACCAAGTTGAACGCTTCTTATCTTGCCGGCGGTTATCTATATGGAGGTAAATATTCAACAGACTGGTACAAAGAGGAATCAATTTATAAGAATGAAAAATATCCTGACTATAAATATGGATTTGCAGAAAAAACTATCTCCAGAAACAACTTTTCTTCTCAAGAAGGAACACTTTCTTCTGTTGGAAGCGCAGATATTTCAATAACTTCTGATAAGGCAAACGATGGAAGGACGTACAAATACACGGTAGAAACTGAAGTTCAAGATGCTTCAAATGAAAGAATAGATGCAAAGACTTCTATAACTGTGCACCCTTCTTCATTCTATATAGGATTGGAATATAAAGGAACACACTTTTATTCTTTAAATGACGAGACAAAACTTCCTTTTATTCTAACAGACTTGAACGGCGATTTGCTTTCCAACACTTCAAGTGTGAAATCAATTGAATATACTTTAAGCCACGATGAATGGAAATTGTCTCAAGAAAAAAGCGTCAACAGCTCTGTTTATACAAGATATGAAACTGTAAATGTAAAAGATGATTCGGGAAAAATAAAAGTTTCTAAACAAGGGGTTTTCTCTATAAAGCCGAAAGCTTCTGGTTGGAATAAAATTACACTAAAAGGTACAAATTCAAAAGGACAGGTCTGTATTTCTGAATGTGAATTCTATGTTTCTGGAAGTTCAAACATCAGCTTTGACCCGTCTTCTTCAAAATCAATAAAGCTCACACCTTCTGCAGCTTTGTACAACCCTGGTGATACGGCTGAAGTTCTTGTTGAAAGCCCTCTTCCTAAAGGTGACTACCTTGTGACTTTGGAAAGAGAAGGAATTTTTACAGAAGATGTTTATCATTTTGATTCACCAACAAATATAATCAAAGTAAAGATTGCAAAGGAATTCTTACCGGTTGTCTACCTTACAATTAGTTCATATTCAACTAGAACAAAGGCTCCGGAACAAAAATACAGGGAAGTTGATATTAACAAACCGGCTGGATATTTTGGAGCGACATCTTTGTTTGTGGACAAAAATATAAAGGCGTTTTCAATAGACATAAAGACTGACAAGGAAAAGTATAAACCTGGTGAAGAGATGACTGTTACATTGAAGGCGACAAAGAATAAGAAGCCTCTTGAAAATGCAGAAATCTCACTTATGGCAGTTGATAGAAGCATTGTTGACATAAGCGATTATCACATAAAAAATCCAATTGACTTCTTCTATTCACCAAGCAATTACCCTCTTTATACAATTGGCGGCGATTCCCG
>CAYFND010000075.1:0-3286 GCA_964344405.1 uncultured Treponema sp.
TCGGTTGTTATTATATCTGTTTCCACCATTATTCTGGTTGCGGTTATAAGAGTTATAGCCATTATTATTGTAATTGCTATTTCCATTATTATTATAACCGTTGTTGTTATAACCATTATTGTTGTTGTAACCGCCACCATTGTTGTTATAATTATTATTGTTATAACCGCCGTTATTATAACCACCATTATTGTTATAATTATTTTGGCCTCTGTTTCCACCTTTACTTCGTTCAGAAAGGTTTCCAGCTTTTACATTAGGTCTTGCTGTATTTAATTCAAACGATCTTGGTTTTGTTTCAACTTTTTCTTCAGTTGGAGCTTTTTCAACTGCATGTACTATTTCAGTATGCTCTACTTTTACCTCAGGCTGAGGAATGGATGGAGTTTCAGCCTTTTTAACTACAAGATGTACAACGTTATTTGTTTTTTGAACAGTTTCGCTTTTTGTAACATTCTGAGTTGGAGAAGTTTTTCTTTTAATTACTACAACACGTTTTTTTTCTGGATTAACAGATGTTGTATTTTCTGTTGTTTTTTTGTGAACTACAAATCCTGGCTTTTTTTCTAATTCATCCACCATAAATATTCCTATTCCTCATCCTCAGTAAACTCAAATTCAACGCCACATTTTGGACAATGTGTCATATCTAGAGTTATTTTTGCACCACAAACAGGACATGAATATTCTTCTTCAGTTTCTTCAGCTGGCTGTTCTTCTTTTGGTGCATCTGCAGTAGAGTCAATTGATTTTTCTTCTTCCTCTTCTACAAATTCAACATTTTCATTAATTAATTTATTGATATTATCCAATGTCTCTTGTGAAATATTTTCTATATTAATTAAATTACCTTTATATTTTTCAACAAAATCATCTATTGTTTCAATTCCATTTTCTGTCAATAAACTTGCAGCATCTTTATCTACACCTGGAATCTCATCAATTCTTGTAATTTCATTAAACTTCTCATCTTTAAATAAATTGTTAACATTCTGAATTGTATTAACTTCTGACAAATCCATTTCTGCGGCTTGTTCAATAGTTTTTACATCAATATTCCAATCACACAATCTATTTGCCAAACGAACGTTCTGTCCCTGTCTTCCAATTGCTAAAGATAATTGACTTTCTTGAACAATTGCCAAAGCTTGATGTTTTTCAGCATCCAAAATAACAATTTTTTCAACTTGAGCAGGAGATAATGCATTTTTAATAAATACATTAGGATCTGAATCATATTTTAGAACGTCAATTTTTTCATTCAACAATTCTCTGATAACATTCTGAATACGAACGCCTTTCAAACCAACACAAGCTCCAACAGGATCAACTTCTTCTCTTTTTGAGAATACAGCAATCTTTGTTCTATAACCAGCATCACGTACAATTTTATGTATTTCTACAGTACCGTCAGCAATTTCTGGAACTTCTTTTTCCAATATCTGGCTTACAAGTTTAGGGTCACTTCTTGATAAAACAAGCTGCAATCCAGAATTTGTTTTTTTGATATCAACGATCAAAGCCTTGATACGGTCATTTTTATCATAATATTCAAGTTTAGATTGGTATTTTACAGGTAGAACGCCTTCTAGTTTTCCAGCATTACCCAAATCCACATAGATATTACCATTTCTTTCACGTTGATAATAGCCAATAATCATTTCACCAATTTTATCTTTATACTCGTTGTAAAGTGAATCCTTATATTTTTCGTTCAATCCTTGGTGAGCATTCTGTTTTCCTGTTGCTACAGCAGAACGTTCAAAACTTTTTGGATCTTCCAAAATATCTATTTCATCACCTTCTTCAACTTCATCACTTAATGTTTTTGCTTCTTCAAGTTCAATTTCTTTAACAGGGTCGTAAACTCCGTCAATTACAACTTTTCTTGAGTAAAGCGCAACATCTGACATGTCATCGTTGAATTTTACTATTGCATTTTCATCAGTTCCATAAGTACGTTTGTATGCTGCTTTTAAAGCACTTTCAATTGTCTGCCTTACTGATTCTTCAGAATAACCCTTCTCTTGAATCAATTGGCGGATAGCTTCTGCCATTTCTGACATAACAAGCCTCCCTATTTTTATTATTTATTTATAAATTTTGCTTTTGCTATATTTTCATATAAAACAGTCAGACTTTCATCATTTTCTGTTTTTAATGTAACCGATTTATCATCAGAACTAAGAACTATACCGTTCACCCAAGAAGATACAGTTTTATCCCAGATTCTAACTTCATAATTAGTAAAAACACCAAATTCAGCGGCATTTTTTAAATTATGTTCAATTCCAGGACTTGTAAGTTCCATTGTTGTATTTTCAGTTCCCAAAAGAGCTTCTAATCTTGGTAGAAGGATTCTGTGAACTTTTGCACAATCATTAACCCCGATATTTTCATTAGGATTTTCTGATGCAATTACAACGCCAATTTTGATTAATGTTTTTGATGGAATAATTTTTAACTCGACTAGTTTAAAACCCAATCCTTCAACCAGTGGGGCACATTCTGTATAATACTTGATTTCTTTGTAAGGTATGTAATCCATATTTCCTTGTGTTATAAAAAAAGACCCGTGAGCAACACGAGTCTTTATATAATTAATATTAAAACTAAATAAAATATATACTTTAATCGCTTTAGTGTCAATAGAACACTAGAGTTTCTAAGATTTATTTAATATTTTTGCAGCTGCTTGTTCAAATGTCAAATCAGCAAAAACTTCTCTTGTTTTTAAGTTTTTCAATGTAAGAGTCTGTTTTTCTTCATCATTTGAACCGACTAAAATGCCCCATTTGACATTTTTTGCTTCAGCTAAAGCATATTGTTGATTCATCTTTTTCTCTTCTGGGAATACTTCTATTGCAACACCCTCTTTTCTAAGAGATAAAGCAATTTTTTGATAATACATCAAATTTTCTTTATTTTGATAGAAAACTTCTGCATCAAGATAGCTTTTTTTATCAGCTTTCAATCCTAATTCTTCAAGACCTGTAATCAATCTATCCAATCCGATTGAACCACCAACACCAGGAAGTCTATCCTTCATATAAAGACCGGCCAGGTTATCATATCTTCCACCAGAACAAATTGAACCAATAGAAGGAAGTTCATCTAAGAAAGTTTCAAAAACAATTCCTGTATAATAATCCAAACCTCTAGTAATTGCAGGATTCAAGATGATGCTGTCTTCTATTCCAGACATTTGAATAAATTTATAAATATCCCGCATTCTTTCACTATCAGCACTTGGACCACCAGACATTTGCTCAATTCTATCAAGGAC
>CAYFND010000075.1:3296-4998 GCA_964344405.1 uncultured Treponema sp.
TTCAGCTTCTCCAACCTTGTATATTTTATCTACAATTCTAAGGACATCTTCTGATTGAGAGCTGACACCAATTTTTTCCAAAAATCGATTGAAAATACCTCTATGATTAACATTGATTTTTACTTTTTCAACACCTAGAGCTTTTAATGCTTCTTTTTGAACATTGATTATTTCAAAATCACTCAAAGGACTGTCAGAGCCAACAGTATCTATATCACATTGTAAAAATTCCCTATAACGTCCTGATTGAGGTTTTTCACCACGCCAAACTTTCGCCATATGATATCTTTTAAATGGCATATATAATTCACTGATATGTTCTGCTGTAAACCTTGCAAATGGAACAGTCAAATCAAAACGTAAAGCTACATCTCTTTTTCCATTATCTTCAAAACGATAAACCTGCTTTTCTGTTTCACCATTACTTTTTCTCAACAAAATTTCTGAATATTCAAGAACTGGAGTATCAATTGGAACAAATCCAAACGATTGATAAACTTTTGCAATTTTTGCCTGCATTTCACTTCTTAAAATCTGAGAATCCGGTAGAAAATCTCTAAAACCCTTTAGTACTTTTGGTTGAATTAATGTATTCATAGTCGGTATAATATCACCAACATATTTTTATTTCAACAATGGAGTTTTTTGTGATTTTAGCATTCGATATCGGTAATACAAATATAAAAGCAGCTATCTGCGAAAATGATACAATTATTCAAGAATGGAGAATCAATTCAGATTCAAAAAGAACAGGTGATGAATATTTTTCTATATTGAGAACACTTTTTAGGGAAGAAGGTATTCATGTTGAACAAATTGAAAAAACTGTCTTAAGTTCTGTTGTTCCGTCTTTAATCGGTCCGTTTATTATCGTCACTCAAAAACTTACAGGTGTAAAACCTTTAATTATCAGCCCCGAAATTTATTCAAAGCTTTCTGTAAAGATTCCTTCCTCTGCAACTCATGAAATTGGAACAGATTTATTATGTGACGCAATTGAAGCCTGGGGAAAATATAATTCCGCTTGTATAATTGCAGATTTTGGAACTGCGTTGTCTTTTACAGCTGTTGATAAAGATGCAAATATTGCCGGTGTTGCAATTGCTCCTGGTATTGGAACTGCTTTTTCATCTCTTTTTAACAACACTGCCTTATTACCATCTGTTCCGTTAGAAATTCCACCAACAAGCCTTGGAAAAAATACCGTTGTTGCAATTCAATCAGGAATTGTCCTTGGTTACAAAGGATTAGTTGAATCATTAATCAAACAAATGAAAATTGACTTGGAAAAAGAGACAAACACACCTCAAGACACAATTAAAGTCATTGCTACAGGCGGATTAAACAGTATGTTGCAACCAATCTCCAATATTTTTGATGCTGTAGATAAAAACCTAACACTTAAAGGAATGCTTAGAATTGTAAAAGAATGTGGATTTTAATTCATAAAATCTGCAAGTTGAACACCTTCACCGCTTTTTACATCTTTTGTTAATGTTTTTCCAACCAAAGTGTCGAATAAAAAAGGACTTTCACCAACAGTTAGTTCTTTTTCTGTTCTTAAAATGGCTATGTCCCCAGAAGTTATTTTTGTTCCCTTTGGAAAATCTTTCAAATAATGAATGCTTCTATTTGTTCTAGAATAATTTTGTTTTTCTGAAGAGGCTAGTCTCTTTACGCCGTCACCTAAAATCTGATTTAC
>CAYFND010000075.1:5008-5861 GCA_964344405.1 uncultured Treponema sp.
ATTCAACACCGTATTCATCTGCTATCTGCTTGATAATCTTTTCTTTACCAAGTGTTTCGCCATAATGCCGCAAGACAGCTTCACTTTGATGAACAACGTGAACCATAGTTGCAAATTCTTCGGGTGTGAGGGCGACAGGATCATCCAGCCCTTTTGTATCCTTGCTTAATGTTATATGCTTTTCAATAATTTTGGCACCGCAACTAATAGATAAAACTGGTACCAAGATCGGGCTCAAACTATGGTCGCTCACTCCGCAATCAACACCAAAAACAGCAGAAAGATTTGCAATCAGCTTTAAGTTGTATTCTTTTTCTGGAGCTGGATAGCTTGTTATACAATGCAATAAAGAAACACCTTCAGTTCCTAAAATCTCCAAAGCCTTGTCTATATCAGCTAGTTTTGAAACTCCGCTGGAAATAATGACAGGCACTTTTTTTTGTTGAGACTGCCTGTATGCAGCTAGATCAAATAATAATTTTGAATGATTTAATTCGGGTGAAGCAATTTTTACAGCATCAGGATTTATTGATAGCAATTCCTTTAGGCTTCTTTGACCAAAAGGCGAACAAACAAAAAGCTTGTTTTTGGAATGTATATATTCTCTCATTTCTTTATAAAATGCGATATCACATTCCAATGATTTAAACCTATCAAAAAGCGGAATATTGCCAGTTGGAAGTTTTACAAAGCCGGTGTTGGGGTGAAGGATCTCATCTGCATACACCCATTGAAATTTTACAGCATCAGCTCCGGCTTCAATGGCCTTATCAGTTAATAATTTTGCTTTTTCAATTGAACCTTCATGAGAAGTCCCTATTTCTGCTATTATTAAACTCATATCCTACTTCTT
>CAYFND010000075.1:5910-9725 GCA_964344405.1 uncultured Treponema sp.
GGCTTTGTACTTATTTGTATAAACACTTAATGTAGATTGAGGAAGCCAACCTTTTTCAAAGTAATACCAGACATTGTTTTTTTCATCAACTGACTTGCCTACAATTTGATAGATGTCACCTTTTCTACAATGCCCCGAAACAACTGAATCCCACGATTTATTCTCTTTAAAAGCAACGTACGGTTCGGTGATTAGAGCCCAGCTTATATCTGGAGAAAGGTTAAGTGTATAATCTGAATCAAAAGTAATGGCTTTTTTGTTCTTATTTGAGCAGGAAACCAGTACTAATGCAAAAAATAAAACTATTACTAATTTCTTCATTTTATCTTTTTATTTTTTATAAATTCACAAACGGATGGATAGATATTTTTATCAGAATCAACGAAATTCAATGTTTCAATAGTTTTTAGTTCAACCCATTGATAATCTGTGTGTTCCGGTAAATCTTCCTTCTTAACATTTATTTCAGCAAGAAACTTTATTAAATATACATTCAGTGAACATTTTTGATTTTTATGGATGAATTCACTTTCTGTAATTTTGTCTAGAACTTCAACATCAGTGAAAAACTCTTCTTGCATTTCCCTTCTGATTGCAGTTTCAAAAGATTCACCTTCTTCAACTTTTCCACCAGGAAATTCCCTTTTTCCACCCATGTCTCCGATTTGTTTTCTTTTGGCAATAAAAACTTGATTATTTTGATAAGCTATACAAGCGATTGATGAATTGAGCATTTTTTTTCCTATAAAAATAAAACATCAGGGAAGATGAAATGAACTATTGCGATAATGATACAACAATAACCAACAACCTTCGTGTTTTCAACAAAGTATTTTTCTATAAAAGAAGGTAGCTGTAATGTTGCTGAAGTATAGTATTTAACATAATCCAGAATCAAACATCCGCCACCAATAATTCCTGCTAAAGCTGGAAGAAAATCTCCTACAACAGGAACATCTGTTCTTACAACAGAAAGAAGCTTAAGCACACCTGTAAGAACAGTCAATATACCTAGAACAAGTTTAAAAGTCTTACTTGAAACAATTTGATTCTCGTTTATTTGTTTTCCAAATTGATTGATTTTATCTTTAAAATCAATTTTCTGATTTTCCGCACCATCTTGTGCGATATCTTCATCTTGATTTTCATTATTAATTATTGTGGTACTTTCACTTGCATTACTTTTGCCATAAACAAGAATCAAACCTGCAAATAAATTAAACAAGATTGATAAAAAATAGAACTGTATCATATATAATCCTCCAAATTTGTAATAAAATTATCTCTTAATATCAGTGGATAACTCTTTTTCATTTTTCCCCACACTGATTAAAGCTTTCATTTCCGTTATATCATAATCTGTAAATTTTGTCCTTAGATAAAGTTCTTTTCCTTCATAATTCTCTTCCAACTCTTCTGTAAAAACAACTTGGGAGTTTTGATCAATTGCGGAAAACACAACTTTTACATCAAAAGATTTCTTTTTATTTGAAGGGGCAATCTTTACATTTGAATAAATCTCATCTTCGTAGGCAAAGGCATCAAGTTCAAAGTTCACACCGTTTATTTTAGCTTCATTTTCAAAACTTCTTAAACCAAAATAACTCCATGAAACAGCAATAAAAAAAACTAAAGAGATTAAAACAAAACGATTGGCTTTATTTGCAAACAAAGCTTTAAAACCACGTAAAGGCTGCATTTTTCCATCATAATAATCCTGGACAATTTTTGGAGCATTTTTTAATCTTTCTTCCCGGTTATAGTAAAAGTGATATTTTTCTTCACCTTCTGTATAACCTTCATTTATTTTATCAAAATCCATTTATTTAATCAGGGAGTTTATCAACTCATCAGTTCTATACCAAACTACATGGGCTTCATCTTTTTTTAAATAAAGCGCTGTTACAATACCGTCTTTTGAAAGAGACAAATCATAATAAAGAATATCTTTGTGGTTCATAGGAAAATGCCTTCTTAATATTCGTTGATTTTCATTTTGAATCATCTCTATATTAAAGCCATCTTCTGTCTTTACCATAAAGAATTTCCAACCACTTTTTGTTACTCCCAAAAAGTCATAAGGGAATTTATATGTTAGTCTACTATAGTCAGAAACTACAGATTCTTCATAAGGCGGAATTGAAATTGAATCATCATATACTCCACTTTCAACATTAAGTGTATACAATTCTGTTTTAATATAATCTATTCCTGATTGAACTTTTGAATCTTCATCAAAGAACGTAGAAAAGTAATCAATTTTTACATAAAGTTCATAATCAGACACTGAAGGAATTACATTGTCTATATTACAAAAAGAATCAGTTGTGGAATCTTCATTTTGCAAGTGAGGAACATCTTTCAAATTAATTGGAATCAAATATTTTAAAAATCCATCAGCGGCGAACCAATATACGGACATTCCTTCAACAGTAACACAAACGACAACCAGTTCATCATTTGCCGTTGTATAAATATTTTTTATAAAAGGAAAAGGAGTTCCACCCGGACCTTGCTGACCTATATAATCAATACTTGTTCCATCTCTAGCAAAACGTAAAATTGTTTGTGAATACAAGCTTTTTCCATCTTCACTTTGTTCTTGCCTATCACGAGGAATTGTACAAACCGCATAGATACATTTTTTTGAATCAACTGTTAAAATTCCAGGGTAATCAAAAGGATAAGAAATCTCTTTATGAATGCTTTCATTTGTATTTTTTGACTTTTTAATCAGATTGCTGATTGCTGAATCTTCGTTGTAAAATAATGTTAGCAAATCACCATAAGAATTCATTTCCATGATTTTTTTTGATTCACCGTCAACTAGATAAAAGAATCCATCACACATATAGATTCCAGTTGAAATATTGCCAATTTTATTTAAATCAGAAATTCCAATCTGTTCTTCAAAGTTGCCATATTGCAATGTAAATAATTCATCTTCTTTAATCGATTCTATGGAATTTCTTTTATTGCAGGAAGAAAAAAACAAAGTTATTAATGCTAATAACACTATAAATATTTTTTTATCAGTTTGTTTTGTGCACATATTGTATAATAGAATAAAGTTTCATTTTAGACTTGTCAATTGCAACAAAAATACATATATTTAATAAATATAATCTGAAATTTATAGGAAAGAATTATGATACTAGACAAGGTGCTAACCTTTTTTTTAGGCACACAAAACGATAGAGATGTAAAAAGTCTAAAACCAATTTTACTAAAAGTTAATGAAAAAGAAGATTGGGCTAAATCTCTAAAACCAGAAGAATTTGTAGAACAGACAAAAAGATTCAAAAATGAACTTAAAAATGGTAAAACGCTAGATGATATTTTGCCAGAAGCTTTTGCATTAGCACGGGAAGCAGCATTCAGAGTTAGAAACGAAAGAGCTTTTGATGTTCAGATTATGGGAGCTATTGTTCTTCATTCTGGAAAAATCACAGAGATGAAAACTGGTGAAGGAAAAACTCTTGTTGCTGTTATTGCAGCTTATCTTAATAGTTTGACAGAAAAAGGCGTTCACATTGTTACAGTAAACGATTACCTTGCAGAACGTGATGCAAACACAATGCGTCCGGTTTTTACTTATCTTGGACAGACTGTTGGTTCAATACTTTCCAACATGGATAACGACGCACGTAAAAAAGCATATAATTGTGACATCACTTACGGAACTAACAATGAATTTGGCTTTGATTATCTTCGCGACAACATGCAGGTTGACTTGAAGTCTAAAGTTCAACGTGATTTTAGTTATTGTATAGTTGATGAAGTTGACTCCATCCGTATTGATGAAGCTAGAACAC
>CAYFND010000076.1:0-9671 GCA_964344405.1 uncultured Treponema sp.
CTCTTGTAAAACAAATTTATGATATTGAAACAATAAAACCAGAACAAGCTGTAATGATGCAGCTCTATCCAGAAATCTATTCTTGTGTAGGTTGTAATGCTTGTACTCGTGCTTGTCCTCAAAACTTGAACACAATGCAGTATATTGCTGCAGCTCAACGTGGTGATTTTGCAAAATGTGCAGATTTATCATTTGACTGTGTAATGTGCGGATGTTGTTCATCAAGATGTCCTGCAGGAATCAGTCATCCTCAGGTTGCTGAACTTGCAAGACGTTTGAACGGAAAATATATTCAACCACAATCACAACACTTATTAAACCGTGTTGATGAAATTGATAAAGGTGAATGTGAAGAATTGATTCAGAAATTGATGAAAAAACCTTTATCTGAAATCAAAGAATTGTATAACACTCGAGAAATCGAAAAATAAGGAGACGATACATGTACGGAAATTATCTTGATGATGCAGCAAAAATAGTTGCAGAAAAACGTGAAGAAAACCTCAAATTTGAACATGCTCGCCTTACTGCAGAAGAAAAAGACGAAATTTTAAAAGAATATCATCCTGATAGAATCGCTTCTCAATTTGAACAATTGAAAATCGGTCCTAACAAAGGTCAAAAAGCTCCAATTGAATTGGTTGAAATGCTTCAAGCAAAACCAAGAATGGAACCTGATACTGTAGATTTAGCTCATATTGATTACGAAGCTGATGTTCTTGTTATTGGTGGTGGCGGAGCTGGTACCTCAGCTGCAATCATGGCAAGTGAAGCTGGTGCTAAAGTTCTTATGGTTACAAAACTTCGTGTTGGTGATGCTAACACAATGATGGCTGAAGGTGGCATTCAAGCTGCTGATAAACCAAATGATTCTCCAGCACAGCATTATCTTGATGCTTTTGGTGGCGGTCACTTTGATGGTAAACCAGAACTTGTTTATACTCTTGTTAATAAAGCTCCATCTGTAATCAAATGGTTAAATAATCTTGGTGTTGAATTCGATAAAGAAGAAGACGGAACAATGGTTACAACACATGGTGGTGGAACTAGTAGAAAACGTATGCACGCATGTAAAGACTATTCTGGTGCAGAAATTATGCGTACTCTTCGTGATGAAGCATTTAATAGAGTTAAAGATATCACTATAGTTGACTTTACAGCTGCTATTGAAATCATTAAAGATGAAAATGGAAATGCTGCTGGTGCTGTTTTAATGAATATGGAAACAAATGAAATTCGTATTGCTAAAGCTAAAGTTGTAATTATTGCAACTGGCGGAGCTGGACGTATGCATTATCAAGGTTTCCCAACATCTAACCACTATGGTGCGACAGCTGACGGTCTTGTTATGGCTTATCGTGCAGGTGCAAAACTTTTATACCAAGATTCATTACAATACCATCCAACAGGAGCTGCTTACCCAACACAGATTCTAGGAAAACTTGTAACAGAAAAAGTAAGATCTTTGGGCGCTAAACTTATAAATAAAGATGGTGAAGTTTATATTCATCCTCTAGAAACTCGTGATGTTAATGCTTCTGGTATTATTAAAGAAGTAAGAAACGGTCGCGGTGTTAAGAATGATGTTCAAGATGCAGTTTGGCTTGATACACCAATGATTGATATAATTCATGGTGAAGGTACAATCCTAAAATCAATTCCTGCTATGTACAATATGTTCATTAAATACGGAATTGATATCCGTAAGGAACCTATTCTTGTATATCCAACACTTCACTATCAGAATGGCGGTGTTGAAATTGATAAAGCTTGTCATACAAATGTAAAAAATCTATTGGTTGCTGGTGAAGCTTCTGGTGGTGTTCATGGAACAAACAGATTGATGGGAAATTCTCTTCTTGATGTAGTTGTTTTTGGACGTGAAGCTGGTATTGAAGCTGGAAAAATGTTTAAGAATATTTCTATGCCTTCAAAATTATCTTTACAGCATGTTAAGGATTTTGAAAAAGAACGTTCTGATGCAAAAATTAATGATGATGTAGTTTCACCAAAATTACTACCTCATTACACTCATGGTAATCCAGAATTTGAAAAAGCAATTCCAGGTGCCAGTAAATAATTAAAAAAGTTACTAAACAAGATTGTTAATTCAATCTTGTTTAGTTTTAAAGAGGCATTTTTATGATTTCTTATTTAGCAGGTGTTTGTAATTCTGCTATTTCTTTTATTTTTATCATTTTTATCATAGGTTCATTAGGTTACTTATTTGGTGGAATAAAAATAAAAGGAATTGAATTAGGTACAGCAGGAGTTCTTCTTGTTGCATTGATTTATGGTATCATTGTAAGTTATATACCTTCTTTTCATATTGGTGAAAAAGAGATAAATCTATTTAATAGTACAATTAAATCAAATTTTGGCATTGTTTCTAATATTGGAACAGCATTATTTGTTACAGCAGTCGGACTTATTGCAGGTCCTAAATTCTTTAGAAGCTTTAATAAGAAAACTCTTTCTTATATAGTTCTTGGAGTAATAATCATAGCTATTGGTGCTATTACAGCAATAATTTGTGTAAAACTTGATGATAATCTATCTGCAGAAATGGCAGTCGGCTTATTAACAGGTGGACTTACAAGTACTCCAGGTCTAAGTGCAGCAAAAGAAGTTGCTAGTGACGCAGATTCTGTAGTTGCAGGTTATGGAATAGCTTATCTTTTTGGTGTTTTAGGAGTAGTTTTATTTGTTCAACTGGTTCCAAAAATTCTTAAAGTAAACATGAAAGAAGAAGTTGCTAACTTCCATGCAGCAAATGCAATAACAATTCCTGAGCCAAAAGGAAAATTATTCAAACTTGATCCATTTGGATTTTTTGCTTTCTTCTTAGCAATTTCATTAGGTTGTTTGATTGGAGCAATAAAGATTCCTGGTATTAATTTCTCTCTTGGTAATTCAGGCGGAACACTAATCGGTGGTTTGATTGTTGGTCACTTCGCTCATGTTGGAAAAATTGATTGTAGAATTAAAAAAGAAACTTTGAATTTCTTCCGTGAATTAGGATTGGTTTTATTCTTGATTGGCGCTGGAGTTCCTGGTGGAGTTAATTTTATAGCAAACGTAAAAGTTTCATATTTTATTTATGGCGCAATTATGACATTAGTTCCAATGATTCTTGGTTATGTTATTGCTAGATATGTATTCAAATTGAGTATCTTGAATAACCTTGGTTCTATAACAGGTGGAATGACATCAACACCAGCTTTGGGAACTTTAATTGCAACAGCCGGTACAGATGAAGTTTCATCAGCTTATGCTGCAACATACCCATTTGCTCTTGTATCAATAGTTCTTGCAGCCAAAATATTAGTCATGATAGGCTAAGTTAGTAATAATCAATAAAAAACTGAAAACACTATTAAAGATTTTATCCATTCTTTTGGAAATTTCTCTTTAATAGTGTTTTTTTTATTTAGAAGTCATATTCCTTATTCCATCCCATTTTTCATCTACGCCATTTTCAACATTTGTTTTACATATTTGAGCGTATATTACAGAGGTTGGATCTCCGCCACAAAGAGTGTTAGCTTGAATAAAAAGTTTACCTGCTTTTACAAAATCTTTACTTAAATATAAATCCAAGGCTGTATGGAAAATATCAATCTGTTCAATTTTTTCTGGAGACATTTCATTCTTAAAACCAACAATATTAAAGAGCTGTACAGGAGTAGACCTTCCAACAACTCTTACTTTATCAAGTCTTCTAAACAAGAATTCATCTTGGTGGATACCATTTTTATAATTCATCACTTTGTCATAAGTTGATTCAGAACAGATAATCCACGTACCATAAGCTTTATTTACACCTTCCAATCTACTTGCAAGGTTTACATTATCACCCATCATTGTAAAATTCTTTTTATGTTCCGGACCCAAGTCACAAACTAGCACTTCACCAGTGTTGATACCAATCCTTGTATAAAGGGCGCTTGGTATCTTGTTTTCCTTTAGATTTTTTTCATTGAATTCATCTTCTGCCTTTTTCATCATTATAGCGGATAAACAAGCTGAATATGCATGATCATCATTTTCAATAGGTTTATTAAACATAGAAACGATTGAGTCTCCAATGTATTTATCTATATAACCTTTATTATCAATTATTTTTTCAGACATAGAGCCCAAATAATCATTCAAAATATTAACTAATAAGCTTGGAGCCGTAAGTGACGAATCATTTTTGTATATAGGATGGTTCTTTATATAGTCTTTATTAATTGATTCTGAGAATGTTGAAAAACCTTTAATATCAGAAAATAAAGCTGTAATTTCTCTATTAACACCCTCTTTTCCCAATCCTTCAGGATTGTCAATAATTTGTTGTAAAAGTTCCTTTGATTGATATAATTCAAAACCTTTTGTTATTAAATTCTTTTCTTTATAACTCAACAAAAATCTGTAAATAACACCTACTAGATAATCAACTATAAAGAAGAAAATAACAGAACCTACAACAGGGAAATAAATCTTAAAGAATCTAAAACAAAGCACGAACACACACATTACAAAGATCCTTACAATTCCACCAACAATATTCTGTACTTTATCTGTAGCGTTTCCAATCAAGAATAGACAAACTATTGATACAGCCAAACAAATTAATAAACTCCAATACCAATCATACGAGTAAATAAAATCTTCAGAAAGCAATGTGTTTAAAATATTTGCATGAATACCAACATTTTGGAATTGTTTTTGAAAAGGAGTAGCACCAATATCTGTAGTTGAAGTGGCAACATTTCCTATAATACAATAAGAATCTTTACAAACATCTTTTATACTTGAAAGATTTTCTTGATAAACATTATATTCATTTTCAAGAAGACTAAATTCAGCAGAAATATCTTCCATAAAAGTTCCAACTTCCATAGAATCAGCATTCATTTCATTTATTCTATTTTCAATTTCTACAAGATGATTTTTTTGAATAAATGCTCCCAATTCATTATAAAAAGAATTTCTTAATGCAAAATAATCATTGTATTCATCATCTGTAATTCCATCAATTATTTTTCCATCTATACCATAACCTTTACATTGTGATAACAACTGGTTCTTTGTGCTTTTGATTTTATTATACGTTAAGATTAAATTCTCTGTTTCTGGAATAAAACTTAAATAGTTAAAGTTCTTATCTGTAATTTCATAATTCAAAAGGTTGTTGATTACAATTTCTATGTTCGCTTCAATATTATCCAAATCTATAATTGAAATAATTGATTGATATTTAAAAGATTCAAACAATGGATCATGAATCCAGTTGATTAACAACCTTCCATTCTTATCAAGAGGAATCTTTATATCTTTTGTAATATTGCCTACGTGTGCATTTTTAAGTTCTATAGACTTTTTATTACGTATGATAGATGTTGGATTTACAGATTGAATATAAGGAGAAAAAACCAGTTGACCTAAATATGAATTATGATATTTATACAACAATTCAATTCGGCGTCTGATACCATCATTATCAATTAAAGAATTTGTAAAACCAACACCATTTGATCTTTGTATTAAAGTTTTTAAAGCTGGTGTAAATCCCCTTCCAACACCCTCATAAGTTTCTATTTCTGTATATTTATTATTGACAGAAACGTATTCACCATCATCTTTTACATTATGGAATAAAAGTCTATTTTCAATGTAATTGTTATTTTCAATATCATCTGTATAACCTAAATCCATGTTGTTTACAGTTAAAAATGAGTTACCAAAGAATTGTAACGCCTCACCAAAATATTCATCATTATCTCTTAATAAATCACTATTTAAGGAATCATGAATAACAGTAAAAGCAGGAAAAACAATTTGATTTATAGCTTCATTTGCATATGATGGAAGTTCTTCAACAGGAATCCCTGATAAAGGCGCTTCTGCCAAATCCATTAATACATTGTTTACAGAATTTTCAGTTTCAGTAAGTTTTTCACTTAAAACTTCAGAAGCAGAAGGTGCAACACCATGTTTTGAAGGTGATATATATTCAATATCGAAAATTGCGGTTTGAGCACCGACTTCTTTTAATCTAATCAAAGTATCAGCAATGATGTCTCTGCTCCAAGGCCATTCACCCATTGCTTCTATAGAAGGATCATCTATACCGATAGTCACAATCTTATCAGACATAACTGGTTCGGGCCTATTTTTTAATAATGAATCAAAAATACGAAAATCTAATTTCTCAAAAATGTTTGTAAAACTTAAAACAGCAATAATTAAAGCTGTAATAATAGTAAATAAAAGATTGGTTGCAATTATTCTTTTACTTTTTTTATTAACTTTTTTCTTATTCATTCAATAATTATAACATATTTTTTATTATTGAAAATCCTTTAACGCTTCTTGAGCAGCGTTTTGTTCTGCATCTTTCTTTGTTTTGCCAGAACATGGACCATACGTTTTATTTCCAAGGTGCACAACAACTACAAAAGTTTGATCATGATCAGGTCCGCTCTTTTTTATCAACTCATACACCGGGCAAGTCTTTGCTTTTTTCTGAAAAGCCTCTTGAAGAATTGTTTTATAATCCTTCATGCCATTATTATTAACATAATCTATTTCTGGTACAATAAAAGAAAGAATATACTTTTCTGCAGCCTTATAACCATTATCAAGATAATAAGCTCCAATTACAGCTTCCATACAGTCAGCTAATATGGCAGGTTTATTTCTTCCACCACTCACTTCTTCACCGTGACCTAAAATCAACAATTTATTAAGACCTAGTTTCAATGCTATTGGAGCTAATGCCTTTTCAGAAACCACAGCAGATTTTATTTTTGCCAAATCGCCTTCTGGATTACTAAAATTGTTATATAAATAAGCTGCCGTTACAATTCCCAGAACAGAATCACCTAAGAATTCCAATCTTTCATTATTTAGTACATGATTCTTCTCATTTGTTATAGAACGATGATGAAAAGCTTGATCCAAGAGTTCTAAATTTTTGAATTTTATTGATACACTTTTACAAAATTCATTTAATGCTTTTTTTCTATCATCATCAATTTTCATGTTATGAAATCCTCAATTAAATTATGTTAATAAAAAAAAAGTACAAGTTTATAAAAACCTGCACTTTCTCATTTAAGATCTTATTTTCTGTAGAGTATTATTTGCTCTGTTCTGATTTAATAAAATCATAAGCATCACGAACAGTTTCGAATTCATTAGCTTTTTCATCAGGAATTTGAACTCCCAATTCTTCTTCGATTGCATAAACTAGTTCATAAGTGTCAAGACTATCTGCACCAAGGTCATTTCTGAAAGAAGAATCTAAAGTAATCTTGCTTTCTTCGATTTCCAATTTTTCTGCAATCAATTTCTGGATTTTTTCAAACAATTCGTCCATTTTTTTCTCCTAAATTAAGCCTTTGTTTCAGGTGTTATAACCTGACGTCCACGGTAGAAACCGCATTTTGGGCATACATGATGAGACTGAACAAGATTTCCACAATTGTTGCATTCAACTAACTGAGGAGCTTCCAATTTCATATTAATGCTTTGACGTCTTTTTGTAACGGCTTTTGATGTTTTTGATCTAGGAACTGCCATATATATAACCTCACTTTTTAATCTGATAAAACTTAAGATATAATACAATAGTTCCAATCAGAGTGTCAACTAATTATAACTAAAAAAAATCTTTTGTCAACAAATTTTCAATTTTTGTCATTTAAACTATAAATTGATGTTATATTTTTTATAAACAGCTTCTTCTACAATTTTTGGTACCATTTTTTCTATATTACCACCAAATTGAGCTAATTCTTTTATTGAACTTGACTTTATTATTGCATATTCCTCTTTTGTAGGAATAAAAACTGTCTCTATATCTTTATTAATTGATTGATTCATCATTGCGATTTCAAATTCATATCCAAAATCATTAGTAGAACGAATTCCCCTTATTAAAGTTTTTGCCTCTACTTTTTCTGCATATTTTACAATCAATCCATTCCATGTATGAACTTCAACATTCTTTATGTCTTTTAATAAATCTTTCAATAGATTTAACCTTTCATCTTCAGAAAACAAATATTTTTTTTGTGGATTTACAGCAATAACTACATCAATGCTGTCAAATAATTTACAGGCACGTTGAATAATATCCAAATGTCCATTAGTTGGAGGGTCAAAAGAACCAGCAAATACAGCTTTTATCATATTTCAAATCTACCTCATTTGACGAAAACGAGCAATAGATGTAAACTTATGGCATGAAAAGAACTTTAATACATTTAATAATTATTGGTTTTATGACTTTGTTAATTTCTTGTAACTCAACATCACAGATTCAGCAAGAAGAAATTGTAGAAGATGATGATAATGAAGTTGAACTTGTAGATGAAGTTCTAAATTCTGATAATGATGAATATTTACGTTCTATCAATAATTTGGATAAAAAAGATACCATTTCCAAAGAAGAATTCACTGATGATAAAGCCGCGATTTTAGCAATTATAGACAATCTCTCTGAAATAATGGAAGAACAAAACTTTGAAGAATGGAAAAACTACATAACTCAAGAATCATTGAACTACTACTCCAGTCCTGCAAATATTAAAAGAGCTCAGCAAAAACTTCCTGATAAAACAATTGTTCTATATAGATTAGATGATTACTTTAAATATGTTTTTATTCCTTCTAGAAAAAGAAGTAAAGTTGAAGAAATTAGATATATATCAAAAACAGAAGTTAAAGCTGTTGAAGTTAAAGACGATAACACTATAGTTGTTTATTATTCTTTTATTAAACAAAATGGAAAATGGCTTATCAGCCTTCCAAGATTATAGTAATCCAAAATAGAAATAAAGTTGATTTTTTACTTTACATAGATTATAATTATTAAAAGTTTTTACCTTTTTGGAGGAATCATTTATGAAATTAATAAAAAAAGCAGTTATTGCTTCTCTATTAATATATATTGGTAATGCGGTTTTTGCACAAACTCAAAATGTTCAAAAAAGCAGTTCAAAAAAAGAATCTGAAGTTTCAGTTGAAAGTGAATATTTAAATGATGTTGATTCTGATATTATTACAACATTAGCTGAGTCCGATGACTATGATAATAAATTAGTCGCTTTACAATACATTCAAAGTGCAATTGATGATGGAAATACTTCAACAGAAATTATTCAAGCTTTAGACAGTCTTGCTGGTGAAGGTTTGACAAATCAATCAAGAACAAATGGTAGACTTGTAAACAATTTCCCAGAAATTAGAAGACAAGCATGTTTCTTATTAGCTAAAGTTCCAACAGAACATTCAAAAAATACATTAGTTTCAATTGCTGTTGCAGATAATGAACCTATGGTAATTGCCGCAGCTGTTAAATCTTTGGGAGAAATTGGTATTAATGAAAATGATGAAGTTGTTGATGCAATTGCTTTTGCAAACAGAAGAAATCAAGTATTAAACCCAACAAGCAGCTTGGCTCTAGAAGTACTCACTGCTTTAGAAATTCTATCAAGTAATACAGAAAATAAGAAAACTATGATTGATACAATTGCTAGAATATCTACAGATTATCATTATGTTACACCTGTTAGAACAAAAGCGTATAAATTACTAAAACAATTATCATCAAGCTCTTCTTCTAGTTCATCTAAAGAATCTACAAAAAAGACATAAACTTCTGATGAAGTTACTGG
>CAYFND010000077.1:0-9637 GCA_964344405.1 uncultured Treponema sp.
CTGTTGACGACGTTATTGCTGATGAGCCTGTAATCGAAGAACCAGCCGTTGAAGAATCTTTCACTGATGATGAAGTTGAAATGCCTTCTGTTGACGACGTTATTGCTGATGAGCCTGTAATCGAAGAACCAGCCGTTGAAGAATCTTTCACTGATGATGAAGTTGAAATGCCTTCTGTTGACGACGTTATTGCTGATGAGCCTGTAATCGAAGAACCAGCCGTTGAAGAGTCTTTCATTGAAGATGAAATTGAAGTTCCTTCTGTTGATGATGTTGTTGCTGAAGAGCCTGTAATTGAAGAACCAGCCGTTGAAGAAACTATTGCTGAAGATGAAATTGAAGTTCCTTCTGTTGACGATGTTGTTGCTGATGAACCGGTAATTGAAGATGATACCTTATCTGTATCAGAAATTGATAATATTGTAAGTTCTGCAGACATTGATGAACCAAATTTTACAAATGTTGAAAATGTTTTTGATTCTGAAAATGCAATCGAAGAGCCAGTTGTAGAAGAGACTATCACTGAAGAAGAAGTTGAAGTTCCTACTGTTGACGACGTTGTTGCTGAAGAACCTGTAATCGAAGAACCAGTTGTGGAAGAGACTATCACTGAAGAAGAAGTTGAAGTTCCTACTGTTGACGACGTTGTTGCTGAAGAACCTGTAATCGAAGAACCAGCTATTGAAGAAACTATAGTTGATGAAGAAGTTGAAGTTCCTACTGTTGACGACGTTGTTGCTGAAGAGCCATTTGTGGACAATTCTTTTGTAGATGTAAACTCTGATAATAACCTTACTAACGATAACATCAATTATCTGACTAAAGAAGAGCCTGCAACAGAAAATGTTGATTCAAATACAAGTCTTAAACAAGACATAAAATCAGTTCTTCTTTATATGGATCAATTACTCGGAAAACTACCAGAAGATAAAATCATTGAATTTGCAAAATCTGATGAATTTACAACTTATAAGAAACTTTTCAAAGAGTTAGGACTGTCTTAATATGGGGTTATTAGATAAAGCGAGTAATATTGTATTAAATGAAAATAAACCCGCTTTTCATAATAAAATAACTTTTCTAGAGTTTGTAAACAAACACAATATCAAAACTTGTGCGACATTCTCTAGAAAAAACGATTTTTTCTATATAAATAATAGTATTGGATTTGATGGATTATCTATTCTTTCATCATATTCCACAAATACTTTTTGGAACGGAATTATTCCCTCTGAGAATAAGTTTTATACTTTTAAAACATCTGATAATTCGCTTTTATCAGTTTTGCAATTTTTTTCATTTCAGCTGAAAGAAAATGTTACTTCTGTTCACTGTTTAAGAAACAATGATTCTATACTTTTTATTTGTAAAGACAACTCAAACGTTCTTGAAAATGAAGAATCCCTACTTAATGATTTTAATAATATTGAACTTTCTTCAAAAAATAAGATAACAAAAGATAGATTTATTAAAGATAAAGATGTTTTGGTTTCCAAATATTCAATTAATATTGAAGAAAGTGTTACAACTTTTGTTAAATCAAAACTAAAAACTCATCTTGATATTTCTGATTTATTCATATCTGCGATTTCAAATGAACTGATGAATCGCTTTGAATTATTTTTTGCATCCCCTTCTATTTTTAAAAGAAATGATGAGTTTTCAGCATCACTTTTACTTTTTTTCAAAAACAAACTTTCATTTATTACTTTACTTAATCACCTTGTAGCAAATTTATCTGAAGTAATAGAAAACTATTCCGAATTAATTGAAGTACAAGATTTAGGAAAAATTGATTCATATTTAGAAATGGAAGAATTTCTTGATGTTGTTAAATAAACAAGTTGAATTTTCTACAGCTAAGAATGGAGAATTAACAGTTACAGCTGATTCAAAATATCTTCATTCAAAATACAATCCAACGTCTGAAGCTGAAAATTATGTGAATTCACTTCAATTTTCTTTTTCACCACAATTTATATTTGTTTTAGAACCAGCTTTATCCTATATATTACCATTTTTAAAAAATAAATATACACAATCATCCATTATTGTAATTCGTTATTGCTCATATTTTGAAAAATACAACACTGGCTTTGACAAGGTCATCAATTATCTGAACTTTCATAATGATTATGAGTTTGAGAATTACCTTGTATCAAATTTTACAGATGAAGATTTCTTCAATTCTGTTTATATTGAATGGAAACCTTCTTCATTAATATTCCAAGCTCAAAGTCAAAATGTATGGACTGTTATCAATAAAATCATTAAAAGAAGCCATTCGGTTTTAGCAACACGAGAATTCTTTGAGAAAAAATGGTTGCTCAATTCAATAGTCAATTTAACAAATATTGAATCTTTTATTTTTTTCAAAAAAAAGACGGGTCTACCTGTTTTTATTATTGCTTCAGGACCAAGTTTAAAAGAAACCTTGCCTTTTCTAAAAAAAAATCAAAATAACATCTTTATTATCTCAGCCTCATCATCGTTGTCAGTTTTACTTTATAATAAAATCATCCCGGATATTTGTATTTCTACAGATGGCGGTTGGTGGGCTGGAAAACACCTAAAGAAGCTATGTTCAAACAATTCCATTCCTTTGGCACTTTCAGTTGAAGGATTTTGTCCCAAGTCTGTTTTAATGCAAAACAACATTCTGTTATTATCTTATCCAGATGGGATCTCTTCTTCACTTACAACATTATTTCATAAGAATTCTACACAAGTTCAAAGAAACGGCACTGTTAGTGGAACAGCATTATCTATGGCGACAGCTTTTACAGACAATGATATTTACTTTTGCGGATTGGATTTATCAGTTCAAAAAGGAAACCAACATTGCAATCCAAATGAGTTAGCAATTGACAGCATGATTCAAGAAAACAGGTTGTCATCTTCTGATAAAAAGGAAATTCTTTCTGAATTCAATCCGAATTCACTCCAAATTTATGAAGATTGGTTTAAAAAGCAAGATTTTGGAACAAGAAAGATTTATAGAATTATTGAAAAGTCAGAAGCTAAAAATTCATTGAATCAAATAAAAGATATTTCTATCCACTCTTTAGAAGACAAATTAAACAATGTAGAAGAAACTAAAATTGATATCTTTCAAAAAGAATCTTTTTCAAAAATTGAACGACAAGAATTTAAAAATCAAATATTTAAATATATTGAAAAAAATATTTCAACAGATTCATTTATAGAACAACTCTACCCGATTGAATCACTCTTACTTCACCGTTCTTCAGAAAATGAAATCGCAATTTACAAAAAACAAATAGAACAAAAAAATCAAGAACTTCTTTCAAAAATGAGAAAAATAATTTATGAATAACGATTTATTTTATAACGATATACTAATTTGTAAAAATGGAACCAAAATACCAGTTTTATCCAACGGACATACAATTGAATCAAAATACAATCCTGACAAAGATGCAGAAAAAACTATTTCATCAATCGACAACAAATTCAATTTTTATGTTTTATTTGGAATTGGAAGCGGACTTGTCCTAAAATATTTATATGAAAATAATCCAAATTCTTTTTTCTTATGTTTTGAAAACAACCAAAGAAATCTGGATTTTCTAATACAAAACGATTTCATCACAAAATATACAAATAACAAGCATTTTTATTTTTCTACAATTGATAATTTGAGTAAAAATATTATTGATAAATATATTCCCTCTCTTTTTGGCGACCTAAAGATAATTGAAAATCACAATTGGATGAACGAATATACTTCTAATAGAGATTTTATCTATCAAAGTATAAATAAAACTATTGAATCTATTGCCGCGGACTATTCTGTTCAAGCTCATTTTGGAAAACTTTGGCATCATAATTTTTTTTCAAATCTTCAGCAATTATCAAAAACACAGAATAAACAAATACTTTCAAAAATTGATACATCAAAAAAAGCGCTGATTTTTGGAGCCGGTCCTAGTGTTGATGAAAAGATTTATTCTATTTTGAACAATAGAGATGAATACATAATTATTGCAACAGACACAATTTCATCAACTCTAATTGATAATAAGATTATTCCAGACATAATTATTTCAATTGATGGACAGCATATTTCATATTCACATTTTATGTTGAATTTGCCTTTGCTACAAAATACACTTTTTTTATTTGATATTACAGCGAATTCATCAGCGATATACCATCTAATTGAAAATAAATGTTCAGTGATGCTATTTATTTCAGGACATCCATTATCTGCTGTTTTAAACCAATATTGCAAGGATTTCTTTTTATCGTTGTACACAGGAACTGGCACTGTAATAATTTCAGCTTTGGACTTAGCTATAAAAAGCGGATTTTCACGGATAGAAGTTATTGGAGCAGATTTTTCTTATTCATCAAAACCATACGCAAAAGGAACTTATTTGGATTCTATTTATTCTGTTAATTCTAATAAAATCAACAATATAGAAACAAAATATGATTCATTAATGTTTAGAACGAATTTATTTAAAACAGAATCCTCAGCTACAACAGAAATCTTATGTTCATACAAAAAATCATTTGAATCCTTTTTATTGCAAAACAAATGTACATTCATTATAGAAAATCAAATCTACAAAATTACGAATCATTCACATTATCAGTTTTCCACATCAGATTTTGAATTACAATCTTTTAATTTTTATGACTTTGTTAAATATCTTGATAAATTTTGCTTCTCTAGAGAAACAGATATTTTTTCCAGTTCTATATTTCCATTTTTACCATATATTGCATGGCTTCGTACAAACAACAAGAATCTTCAACTAGAAGAATTTGTAAAACTTGCACAGTCTTCTTTACTATTATATAATTAGAATATGAAAAATAAATTCGTATTTTCTTTTAGTTTGTTTATTATTTTAGTATATATTTTTGCTACTGCTTTTTTAACAGTCAATTTAATTTTAGAATATAACAATAGTAAAATTGCAAATGGCAAAACATTTAATTTTGTTTCAAATAAAATAATTTCGTCTGTTCAAGATGAATCTATTAATCCCCAGCAAGAGTTTGTTTCTTTGGTGGAAAAAGAAAGCAGCATTATGTATTTGGAGATTAAAGAGAATGATTCCTTGATTTTTAAGTATCCTGCAAACTTTGATATTAACAACAATAATTCTATGATGGTTTCTTCATTTTCTTCCACAAAGGAAGTTTTAAATTCAGTAATAACTATTAATTGCTCTTTATACAAAATAAAACCGATTTCAATTTTCAATTATGCAAAGATTTCATTTATAATTATTTTATTTGCAATCATTCTTACAATTATTTTATTGATTTACATATATAACAATAAAAAGAAATCTGATGAGGTTTTAGCTGAAACAGATTTAGACACTTCTATTAATAAAATAGAGACAGATAATCTTAATGATATTTCTTCTGATGAAGCTGTAGATTTATCTGATTTAGACAATGAAAAGAATGATATTCAACCTCTTGATTTAGTTGCGGAAAAAACTAGTGAAGATGATTTAACTGTTACAAACATAACTAATGAAGATACAATAACTGAAGATGATGAGCCTTTAGTACAAGACAAAGATGTCGATTCAACACAAGAAATTAATCCAGATGATTCCCCAGCAACAGAAAACAAAGAACCAAAAATTGTATCTTTACCTATAGAAGATTCCCTTCCTGTAGAAATAAGTCAAGATGAATTAAATACTTCTACTCCGGAAGGATTATTCTCTCCCAAAACAGGTCTTGGATGGCAATCTTATTTACTAACCAGATTAAACAGCGAATTAAACAGAGCAATTTCATCAGAATTTGATTTAGCTTTGTTCATGATTAGGATTCCATCAATTAATCATGATGATTCTAGAATTAAAATTATTGCCGACTATCTTGCAAATCAATTCCAATTTAAAGACTTAATTTTTGAATATAAAGATGATTCTTTTGTTGCTATTAAAACTAATATGTCGCTTGATGAAGCCCTGATTTTTGCAGAAAAAGTTCATGACGATATTATCGAATTATTTACAGATGAAAAAATCACTTGCTTTATTGGAATTTCCACAAGGACAATTCGTATTATTTCTGGTGAAAGATTGCTTCATGAAACAGAAGAAGCATTAAATCATACTTCAGAAGAAAACGATTCCTTTATTATTGCTTTTAGAGCCAATATTGAAAAATATAGACAATATATGAATTCTTAAAATTTACTCAGTTTTCGATTCATCCAAGATATTCTTTATAGAATTAATATTTTTATTATCAGGAAAAGTTTCGCTCAATTGATTGAAATATTCTTCAGCTTGAGTGAAATTTCCTTCTGATATATAGATTGATATCAAATTAACTAAATTATCTGGATTTTCTTTTTGGGCCTCAAGAAGGCTCAAATATATTTCTATTGCTTTTGTAGATTCATTTCTCATTGCATAAATATATGCAAGTGAACTTTTTATAGAATTATTCTCTGGTTCTTTTTGAAAAAGGACTTCATACATTTTTTCAGCTTCAGCCCATTTTTTTTCTATTGCGTACGTTCTTGCTAACTTATAATAAGCAACCCAATAGATTTCTTT
This sequence comes from uncultured Treponema sp., assembly GCA_964344405.1. Classification (GTDB taxonomy): domain Bacteria; phylum Spirochaetota; class Spirochaetia; order Treponematales; family Treponemataceae; genus Treponema_D. Next base: position 6,567 of record CAYFND010000077.1, read on the forward strand.
ATTTTCTAAACAATTATTATAATAAGTTTCTGCTTTATCATATTTTTCTAGAGAAAAATAAATATCAGCAATATTCAAATATTCATTATAAATGTTATCAATTGTAATTTTTTTATCACCAGGAATTGGAATTGGTTTTGAAACACATGATAAAAAAAGAAAGATTGCTACAAATAAAACAAATATTTGAATACTTTTTCTCATTATTAAACTAACCTAATACTACTTTTTCAATTTCGTATAATTGACTGCGATATAGTCCTGAAATGTTACTACCATAATCAGCTATCAATTGAATGATATTTCTTGGGGAATCTTTTGTATCACAACCGTTTAATCTATCCCCTGCATCACCCAAACCTGGCATAATATAAGCTTTTTCATTCATAACAGGATCAAGCCATAATGTATAGCAAGTACAGTTTTCCAAAGCTCTTGTAACTCTTAAACTTCCTTTTAATGTGGAAATTGTATTAAAGAATTTAATTGATTTTGGTTTTACACCCTGGCTCTGTAAATATTTAACAACAGTAACGAGTGAACCGCCTGTTGCGTTCATAGGGTCAGCAAAAATTAAGTCTTTTCCATCCAATTGTTCCAAATCAAAGAAAGAGTTCTTTAGATTTAAAATGTATTCCATATTGCTTTCATTTTTAGTGTCATTTCTGCTAATTTTGAACAAAGCAAATGGTGTAATATATCCATTAGAAGAATATTCTTGAATCTCTTTTGAAATAATCATACTTGGAAGCAAAGCACCTCTAAGCATTACACACATAACAGAATTATTCAATTTATAGTCGATATCAGGTATTTTATGAACTGCATAGTTTTGAACTGGATAATTTACAGGAGTTTTTACAACAATATGATTCTTTTTATCATAATGTTTATCTGTATATGCCATTCTAAAAAGCATTTCATAAGCCCTTTGGCTATAATACATAAATTCTTGGTGATCAGTCTTTATATCTCTTAATTTTGATATAACTCTGGAAGCTTCAGCATGAGCTCCTTCTTCTGTAACAAAGGAATAAACTTTTAAATTTGGATGATTTGCACAAATATCCTGCATAGCATGACCCATTCTGTCATATCCATCAATAATCTTTGCTTCATTCTTTGGTTCAAAATATTGCATTGTTTCTTTAAACATTTTGTCCAATCTATCTAAATCATCCAAATCCTGCTTATTGAGATATCCATCTAATGCTTCAGCCTTCAAAATAATTTTTTCATCCATTTCATTACCTCATATTACTAATAATTTATATAATTGTTCTTTATTTATTTTTATATCTTTTATAATCAGTTCGTTTGAATTAATTATTTCACTTTGAGAATCTGTTAATCCAAAAGCTAAAATCAACAAAGATTTACCGGCTCTCAAATATTTATCATTTTTAAATAGAAAATCTACCGATAACAAATACTGACCCTCATTCTTTTCATCACAAACAAAAGATCCAGATACATTGATTAATTTTAAATCAAGTCTGGCACCTGTAAGAATAGTTAAAAATGATTGAGGCTTGTCTGCAAAAAATCTTATTTCTTCAGTTGAATTCTCAAGATACGAGTAAAGATTGCTATCAAGATTTGTAGAGTTATCAACGGAATAATCTCCAGACATTAAATCATCATAGGAATTAATCATATCTTTGACATCTCTACCCAAACATAAAATCTCACCTGAAGGAATTGAAAATTCTACTTCATTATTCGAATAGATTTTATATTTATTATCATCAACAGCATAGTTTTCAACATTAAACCTTCTGTTCAATAAAGAAGTTATTGTTGACGGAAAAGTGCCTTTTATTGCAGATTGAATCTGAGTTCCTTCTTTAGTTCTATTTAAACCTATATAAAGTTTATCCAAACTTGAAGAAATCAATTTTGCTTCATTATCAGAAATTCCTGCAATATTATTTTGAATAACTCTTTCTACTAGCTTTTGATCAACATTTTTAGGTATTGCTATATAGAAAGAGCTTTTATTGTCCAGCAAATCAAGAGGATTAACAGGATTAGTTTGAGGTAATGTTTTACAACTCAAAACAAATCCTGTCATTATACAAATTAACAGAGCATAAATACTATGCTTTCTCAATTTTTACACTCCATTTTTTATCATCAGCTTCAACTTCGATTGAACCATCAACTGAAGAAGCCCAAACTGATTCTTTAGCTAAAGTTTCTTTAGAAACAAAATCACTAAAAGAAGTATAAGCTTCTTTTAATTTATCATCTCCACTAACAGTCAATTTAATTCTATCAGTAACTTTTAAGCCAATTTCCTTTCTTTGATTTTGAATTCCTCTAATCAAATCTCGTATGTAGCCTTCTTTCTTTAAGTCTTCTGTAACTTTTGTATCTAGTCCAACAGTTAGAGTGCCTTCATTGATTACTCTTAAATTATCTTTTTCATTTCTTTCAACAATAATCTTCTCTGCATCCAAATCTACAGTTTTGCCTTCAACTTCAATAGAAAGTTTAGTTCCGTCCAAAATAGACTGAATTTCTGGTTGACCTAAAGTTAAAATAATATCGGCTGCCTTTTTCATCAAAGGTCCAAGTTCTTTTCCTAAAGTACGGAAATTAGCTTTTGCTTTATATTCAACTAATTCGTCTTCCCTTTCATGGAAAATTACTTCCTTAACGTTCAATTCTTCTCTGATTGAATCTTCCATTTCTGCAAGAACTCTTTTTTCATCAGGATTTCTTGTTACAAGGGCAACTGATGCCAATGGCTGTCTGTTCTTCAAATTATATTGATTACGCAAACTGTGTCCCATTGATACTGCTTTTTGAACAGTTTCCATCTTGAATTCAAGTTCTTCATTTCGCCATTTTTCATTGTAAACAGGATAATCTGTTAGATGAACAGAAGGTTTATCATTTTCATTATGCAAGTTCTGCCACATTTCTTCTGTAATAAAAGGAATAACAGGAGATGCAACTTGAGTTAGTGTTTTTAAAGCGATATATAAAACTTCATAAGCTTCAGTCTTGTCTGTGTCATTCTCACTTTTCCAGAAACGACGTCTTGAACGACGGATATACCAGTT
>CAYFND010000078.1:0-9601 GCA_964344405.1 uncultured Treponema sp.
TGACCTGCTCAATATCATGGGAAAGCGCTTGCAAGTCGTTTTGTTTTTCATCTAAAAGTTTTTTATAATTAGCGACTTGTGCTTTGTTGTCTTCTATGATTTGCTTGCTCTTTTTTACTTCTTCTACTTCTTTTAATAAATATTCAGACAATTTAAACAGCGGACTTTCTGTTATAAGTACACAACAGAATCTGGAAGCTTCATTAAATATTTTAACTGATTGTTTTATGAATCCAGTTTTTTCTGAAAGAGAATATCAAAAATTGATTGTGGAATATAATAATTCTATTCAAAGTTTGTTAAATGACCCGCTGAGTCTTACTGCTTATTACTCAAAAAAAATATTGGCAGAAGGAACAGCTTTGGAAAGCTCTACATCTGTAACTCCAGAATCAATAAAAAACATTACATTAAGTGAAATCAAAAAATATCATGAGAATTTTATTGATTCTAGAAAATTGTCTGTAATTGCAGTTACAGGAATGGAAGCTGAAGATTTAATTAAAATATTGAATCAAGGCATTGGTAGTATTCAATCCAAAAAGACTGCAATCGTGAATAAAGAGTTTGGAAAATTTAATTTTGATGAGGAACCTTTAGTCCTTACTCATGAATATGCTGCGGGTTCTGGATATATTTTAAGATTCTTCCCGGATGTTTCTGTTCAAGATCCTGATTATTATACAACAGAAGTTGTAGGTCTGATTTATTCAAATATTTTATATAATGTTGTTAGGGCAAAATGGGGAATCTGTTACAGTGTTTCAAAATCTGATATGGGTGGATTTGTAAATGCTGGATATGAAATGATTTACCAATGTTCAGATTTGTCAAAAATAAAAGAAGCTTTGAACGAAGCAAGAAAAATTATGGACGAAGGAAATTATGTTTCTTCAACAACTTCTGATGGAAACTTAGTTTTAAAGCCATATTCAGTATGTTTGGAAAATTTTAAGAATTCGCTGATTACTTCTACTTTTTCTTCACAAAAAACAACTTATGGACTGGCTTCAAGAATTCTTGCAAGTTTGGAACTTTATGGTGATACAACAACTATAAACAAGAATGTGGACAAAATTCTACAGATTCAAGCCGCTGATGTGGACAGGGTTTTTAAGAAAACAGTAATGTCTACAGATGAATTGTGGGTTGGAACAGTCGGACCAGATGATGAAGAACTTCTTGAAGAAGTCTTGAGTAAATAAAAAATCAATCGAATTCTTTGTGAATCAATCTGTATGCTAAAGAGCCTTTTTGCGGTGTTTTAGAAGGCAGATTGTCCCAGTCGAACCATGAGGCTTGTAGAAGTTCTTCTTCTTGAAGTTTTATGGTTCCACTTTTATATTCAGCCCTTAGTCCAATCATCAACTGGTCTGGATAAGGCCAGCTCTGACTTGCACAATAACGGATGTTTTCAATCTCCAAACCAACTTCTTCCATTACTTCTCTTTTTGCACATTCTTCAATATTTTCACCACATTCCATAAAACCGGCTAGGCAGGTGAATAACTCTTGATTTCGTTGCTTATGATTTGCCAAAAGAATTTGGTCTCCCTTTGTAATCAATATAATGATGCAAGGTTCAATTCTGGGAAAGAACGTATCTTTACAAGAAGGGCAGTCCAAGGCAGTAAGTTTTGAATTGTTCACAAGTTTTGTTCCACAGGCAGAACAATATTGTTTATATTTTCGCCAATTTCCCAGAGCCAGAATTCTTGCAGCTTTTCCACTTTGTTCAGGATAATCATAAAAATATTGACGGAGGGGAATTTGTTCAAATTCTGAAAAAAGCGGAATTTGTTCAAGAGAATCGTTTTGTCTTAGAATAATTCCAGATGCTGAAATTGAAGAATCTGTAAATGAATCTGAAATGTAAGAACTGCTCATTAATTCTTTTAAGAATGACAATGAAACAGGAGCTTTGTTCTTATTTAAAAGAATGTTGTTTCCATTAAAAATAAAAAGCTCTTTTGGATTCTGTTCGAGAGAAAGTGTTTGAAATGACATATTAAATACCTTTAAACTTCATCCATTGTAGCGAAAAGTAACGATTTGTTCTTTATTTTTGCCATTATTTTTAGTGAAATATTTAACAGAATTGAATGTTGGTCTTTTCCTTCTGAATGAACTTTAATTTTAATGTTTTTGCCAGTTCTTATAGCTTCTTGAATTCCTTTGTGGAAAATAGGAATGTCTTCTTTTTCAAAATTAAATGAAGGATTTTCTTGAGTTGCGTTTATATTTACAAGTTCAAGTAATTGGCGATTAAAGCGGACGATATCAACTTTTTCATTGTAATATTCAAAAACAACAGCCGCTCCAATAAAATTATTAAAAATCTGTGAGTCTGAAGAATCTTGATTCCAGAAGAAATTTGCATTCAAAGAGGAATCGATTTCTTCTTGTTTGATTTTTCTTACTTTTTTTGTTGAAGTGATATAGTCTTTTTCAAAACTGTTTACAGGAAGAGGTTTTGAATAATAGAAACCTTGTATAATTTCACAACCCAAACTGAGTAAAAAATCTGCTTGAGTTTTTGTTTCTACACCTTCTGCAATAACTGGAATGTTGAGCCATTTTGCCATTCTGATAATTGATGTAATTATTGGAACGCTTCTTCCCAAGTTGTCTTTACCAGAGAAAAACTTCATATCCAGTTTTAAAATATCAATTTGAATATCTTTTAGAATATTTAAAGAAGAGTAGCCGCTACCAAAATCATCAAGTTCAATTAAGAAACCGTTGTTGTGTAATTTTTCTACAACCGAAATAATTTTTTCTGTATCGTCAGAGAAATAGCTTTCTGTAATTTCAATTCTGAACAAATTGATTGGAATTTCATATTTATTAACAATAGTAAGAAGTTTTTCACATAATTTTGGGTCGTTGATGTCTTGGCGTGAAACATTTACAGAAATCGGAATAGTTTTGTTTCCTTTTTTAATCCATCGTTGAAGATGATTTGCTGCTTTTTCCCAAATATATTCATCCATTTTTGAAATAAATCCATTCTTTTCAAAGAACGGAATAAAGTCAGCTGGAGAAATAATTCCACGTGTTGGATCAACCCACCGTGCCAACGCTTCTGCTCCAATTATTTGCTCTGTGGAATGATTGATTTGCGGTTGCAAGTAGACAATGAATTCTCCATTTTTAAGAGCATCTTCCATATGGTCTGCAATATATTGTTCGGAATATTGTTTTTCATTCATGGAATGGTCATAAACTGTTATATTTGAATCATAATTATCTTTTGTTAAATCTTTTGCCATTGAGGCTCTGTTGATGATGGTTTCTATGGGAAGGGTTGCATCATCAATTATATACGCGCCACCAGAAGCTGTAATTTTGGTGTTCAAAGGATAGTCTTCAAAAAAACATTTTAATATCTTGATTGAATCGTTGAAGAAATCAATATCATAAGAAAAAATCATTCCAAATGTATCGTTGCTCAGTTTTCCGCAAAGTCCTCTTTCTAAATCTGTATAAAACATGATTCTATCTGCACAGAACTGCAATAGTTTGTCGCTTTCTTTTTTACCGAATCTTTCATTGATCAACTTAAAATTATTGATTTCGCAAACAAACAGAATATAGCTTTTATTTGGGGCGTTTTTAATTTGTTCTTCAGCTTTTTTTACAAAAGTATCGTGATTAAATAAGCCTGTTAGGATGTCGTGTTCAGTTTGGAATCTAAGTTTATCATCAATAAGAATATCTTTGTCATTATCGCTTAATGTTATAATAATTTTATTTGTGATTTTAAGGTTGTTCACATATTTGAATGCGTTTATTGTGAACCAATGTTTTACCAGTTCTGGTGATTTGAGCCTTACTTCAACAAAAGTATTTGTCTTTTTGCTATCATTTATTAAGTCGTTGATTATTGTTTTGATTTTTTCAACATCATTTGCTTCTGCAATTCCGTCATCAATAAGAATCTTCCAGAATGAGCGGTTGTCAAAAGTTCCATAAACACAGTCAGAAATGGAAGGGTCGTAAGAAAAAATATTATTCTGCCAATCAAGTTCTATAACCGCGGTGTTTGCATTTTCCATTACAGAACGATATTTTGCGCTTACAAAGGCATTTTCATTTGCAATTAAAGTCTGTTGTTTTTCTATAAGGATTAATGATTTTAACTTGAAAACATTTAAATCAAAAGGATATTTAAAATAATCCGATGCACCTTTTTTTATACAATTTAGAATAAAAGATTCGTCTGTATTTGTGCATATTAAAATGAGTGGAATGTTCTTAGAAATATTTGATGAATTCAAATTGTCCAATAATTCAATTGCATTTGATTCTTCCAAATCTAGATTTAATATTATAAGGGAGAATGAATTTCCGGATCTGTGAATTACATTAAGGGCTGCAGTTTCTTGTCCTTCAATTTCTACGTCAAAATCATCAGAAAATAAAGGAACAATTTCTTTGTTGAGCTCATTGTTGTCGTTAATAAACAGAATTTTCTTTCTGAACAGTTTGTCTTTAAGTGTTTTTAATGAATTCTCAGGATTATCAAGAATGTTATTGTCACTATAATCCATTGTGTCGTCAAAGAAAATATATCTGTCTCTTCCTCTGTCTTTTGAACAGTACAAGGCTTTATCAATTTTGTTATACAAAGTGTTGAATTCGCGTCCGTTGTCTGGATAGAGTGCGACTCCCAAACTGGCAGAAATCTGAATATCGTAGCTGAAAGATTTTCTTAGTAAAGCTTGAATCTGCATTATCTTTTTTTCAATAATCAATCTGTTTGTAAAATCTTTCAAGAAAATCAAGAATTCGTCACCACCGAGTCTGCCCAAAATATCATCTGATCTGATGATTGATTTTAGAGAATTTGTGATGTCGATTAATGCTTGATCACCAATTGCATGACCAAATGTATCATTTACAAGCTTAAAATTATCAATATCAAGTAAAATCAAAACGTGTTTTTCTTCGTTTGTGGAATTCCTGATGATTTCCTCAAATTTTGATATAAAGGCGTTTCTGTTTAAAATACCGGTGAGGGAGTCTGTTTCTGAAAGTTTTTTCACTTCCAAAAGTTCTGTTTTTTCCTTATTAATGTCTTCAAAAAGCAAGAAGATGGAAATGTCTTTTGAAGTTGGATTTTGAACCATTTCTGCTGTAAGTTTGAGCCACCTGAAATTATCTGCAGAAATTATTTCTCTGTATTCAAGCGATTTTATGTAGTTACCGCTGAAATATGTGGCTAGGAGAGATTCCCTGTCAAAAAAATTGACGAATTTATCAAAATCATTTGGACTTACATACTTTGAAGCATAAAAACGAGTTGTTTCATCAAATGATTCAGCTTTTTCTGAAAATTCTGTACCAAAAAGATTTCCGTCAAAATAATCATATTTGGAATTTTTAGAAAGATTTGCCTTAAAGAAGATGAATGAATCTGGATTCCGTTGGTTTAGTGATTGCTTCCATTTGTTATAAACTGTCTCTTTTTCATTTTGTTCTGTAATGTCCATGGATGTAAAGATTGCTTTGTTATCACCTGAAATCATTATACATTTTAATGAATACCAACGGAATGGAAGGTTTTTAATTTTTAGCTGCATGGAAATCGAGCAGTCTTTTTCACCGTTTGCTACTTTTTCAAAAAAGTTATTTATAACTTCAACACTTTCCGGCGCGCAAGATTCACTTTGTGTAAATGAATCAGGAAAGTTCTTGTAGATTAAGTTGCCTTCGCTGTTTCTAAAAAAGTTGCTGTCATCATATAAAGTTTTTGTATTGATATCATATCTTGCAAAATAGAGGTTTGTCGCTTTGATTATGGCTTTGTATTCGTCTTCTTTTTGATTTACCAACTTCATTTTTTGCAATAAAGCTTTTCTGAAATTAAAAAAACTGAAAAGTGTAAATAGAATGCTAAGGATTGTAAAAAGAATTAATAAAACTGATAGAGGTCTGTTTGTTATATCAAAAAGTATTAAAAATAATATTATTGCAACGATGAGCATTATGGTTGATGCGTGTATAAGCATCATCGGTATTGAAGGATCTTTTATATCTTTAATTTTTTTGGAAGAACTCTCATGCTTTACTTTGTTGAATAACATAAAATTATTTTAACATTCAAATATTCATAAAACAAGAAATTTTTATTTTTTTATATATTTAATTTGAAAATTAGCTATTTCTGCGTTAAATAAAAGAACCTTTGTTCATTGATAACAAAGGTTCTTATGTTTTTTTTACACTATTTATTCAATTATTCCGCTTTCAACAACAAGGCTGTCTGCATCGGCGGCAACACCGTAAACAGGCCTTAAAGTAGCTTCGTAGTCTTTGTGGAAAAAGTTTTCTTTTCCTAGTTCTACAATTTCGTTGTTAATCCAGTTTAGTAATTCTGTATTTCCTTTTTGAACAGCTGGAGCAATTGAATCCAAACTTCCAAGTGATTCAATTCCAACCTTGAATCCTGGGTTTTCCAGCGCCCAAGCAAGGACTTCAGTGTTATCTGTTGAAAGTCCTTCGCCCCTTCCGTCTAAAAGTGCATTGTATGCCTCGCTGTACTGGTCGAATTTTAAAAGTTGGACATCTGGATAATTGTTTGTGAAATAAGTTTCTGCAGTTGTTCCTTTGCTGATGATTAATCTTTTGCCGATTAAATCTTCTGGTTTTGTAACAAGGACGTTTTCTTGAGAAACAACACCAAGTGCTACTTTCATATATGGAAGTGCAAAATCAACTTTTTCAGCTCTTTCTGGAGTTTTTGTAAAATTAGCAAGAACGATGTCAACTTTTCCTGTAACAAGGTATTCAACACGGCTTGCAGCTTCAACAGGAACAAATTGAGCTTTTACACCTAAATCTTGAGCTATTCTGTTTGCAAAATAAACATCATAACCTTGGTAGACGCCATATTCATCAACGTAGCCGAATGGTTTTTTATCACTGAAAACAGCAATAATTATTTTTCCACTTTCTTTTATCTCTTCAATCGACCTAGCTTGTGTTTTTGAACTTTTGGAAGAATTTCCAGAACATCCCATAAAGAAAGATGCGATAATTGCGGACAACACCAAAAGAATAACTGATTTTTTCATAAAAACTCCTGTTTAATATTATTAATTACCCAGTAATATAATAGGTAAAAAGCTTGTTGTCAATATGTTCTATTTCTTTTTGGGATTTATGCCGCAAAGAATTATTGAGATTAAAATCAATAAAATGCCGGTTATCTTTAAAATATTTGAATCTTCCTTAAAAAGAAAAATACCGATCAACGTTCCAACAAGCGGTTCAATTGTAACAAGGATTGCCGCTTTTCCTGTCTCCAGACCTTTTAATCCGAATGTGTAGAATAAATATGGAAGGACTGTGCATAAAACGGAAATTAATATAGAAGGGACAATCATTTTTGCAGAAAAAATAGAGACAAGTTGAAGGGGCTTGCAAAAAGGAATTATACTTATTCCGGAAAACAAGAAAGTGTAGAAGATGATTGTGATGGGTTTGTATTTTTTTAAGGCAAAGCGTGAAAATATAGAATAAAGCGCGTATCCCAATCCTGAGCATAATCCTATTAAGAATCCTGCTACAGAAATCTTCTGACTGCTTCCAATCAAGCCTGCAACTAGTATGCAGCCGCAGAAAGTCAAGATTAAGGCTATAAACTTGATTAAAGTGATTTTTTCTTTAAAGATTAAAGCGGATAACAACAAGACGAAGATTGGAGAAGTGTAAAGCAAAACCACCGCGATTGAGGCGCCGCTTTGTAAAATTGTATGGAAATAGCAGAGTGAAAAAAAAGTCAGACTGATTACGCCTGTTCCAATGAACATCCAAATGTCTTTTAAGTCAATTTTTAGCGAATTGCGGTCTGTAATCAATAAGACAAAGAATAATAGAATTGATGAGAGGATTCCGCGGATGCCCGTTATTTGAATTGAAGATAATCCTTCGTCAGAAAGTTTTTTTAGAAATATGCTGATTATGCCCCAAAGAATTCCTGATAAAATTGTTGCAAAAATATATTTAATTTGTGATGATGATTTTGAGTTCATAACTGGACATTCTATGCTTTTAATTGTTGAAGTTCAATTAATATTGTATTTTGATTTAAGGAATTTATAAAAATGAAGATTGATAGGTTGATTGGAATAATTTCAATTCTGCTTCAAAAAGAAAAAGTTACAGCTCCATATTTGGCAAAAAAGTTTGAAGTTTCAAGAAGGACAATCAATCGCGATATAGAGACAATCATTCAATCTGGAATCCCGATTTTTACAGAACAAGGTTCAAACGGCGGAATTTCCATAATGGAAGGATATGCAATTGACAGGACGGCGTTCACCTCTTCTGAAATGAGCGCGATTTTAACAGGACTTCAAAGTTTGGACAGTATTTCTGGAACAAAGCAATACCAACAGTTGATGGACAAATTAAGGGCCGGCACATCAGATTCAATTCCAACAGAAGATTCTCAGACGGTAGATTTTGGTAGCGGTATTTTCATAAATCTTTCAACATATCACAAATCCTCTATTTCAAAAAAAATTGGAATATTAAAGGAAGCAGTTGAAAAAAAATTAAAGGTTCAGTTCAAGTATTTTTCACCAAAAGGAGAGACAAGTAGAAAAATTGAGCCTTATATAATTATCTATTGGTGGTCGTCTTGGTATATCTGGGGATTTTGTGAGTTACGTAAAGAATTCAGAATGTTCAAATTAAACAGGATTCTGGATTTGACGCTGACTGAAGAAGCTTTTATTCCGAAAAAAGATGTGCCTTCTCCAGGATATTCCATGAAGAAGCCGAAAGTTGAAGAGCTAAAGGTGAAGGTTTGTTTTGACCAAGAACTTTTGTGGCGGCTTATTGATGATTTTGGGGCAGATTTTGAATTTACACAAAAAGATGGACGAATTGTAGTTGAAGTTGAAATCACAGATAAAATAAGTTTCTTCCACACCCTTTTGTCTTACGGAGCCTTTGGTGAGATCGTAGAGCCAAAAGAGTTGAGGGAAGAATTTATTTCCTATGTTAAGAAAATAGAAGACAGATATTGCAGATCAAATTAGTAATCCAGTTTGATGAATGTCTTGATTGATTTTTTTTCTGCTAAAACTGTTAAGATTACAAAGATGATTAATCCTGCAATAAAGATTATTATTTTTGGTAAAAGGTTTTGTGGATCCAAAGTATCAATAACGTTGTGAACATAAGGAACGGCAAAGGAACAAGCTTCTGCTGCCAGAATGTAGATCCAAACAAAGGTGCTTGATATCAAAAATGATTTTCCAACTTTAGCTGTGTTTTTGTAATACGTTGTAAAGAAAGTGAAGTTGAAGATTCCTAACAAGACAAGTGAAAATCCAAAAAATGCAATATTTGCATCCATTCCGGCGCTGTTTGGCAGCTTCATTATTGTTGTGCGGAATAAGGCTGCAAGCATTGCGATTACAACTTGCAAAATTTCTAGTGTGACAACATGAAAGAATCTAGCTTTAACAACATCTTTTTTTGAAACAGGTAGTATTAAAGAAAAGAAGATGTCGTTGTTCTCGCGTCCTTGCAAACAAATAAAGAATATTCCAAGTCCAGTGTAAAAGAAAGTTACGTAAAGAGG
>CAYFND010000079.1:0-9386 GCA_964344405.1 uncultured Treponema sp.
TCCCAAAACAATATGCGATAACAAACAACATACCTATAATATTTTATACTGAAATTGAGGAGGTGCTTTATGGAAAAATCAATTGCAATTTTTGAAGCTAAAAATACTCTTACAAGCTGCATTCGGCAAGTTGAAACTGCTGGTCCCATAACGCTTACTCGGCACAATAAGGAAGTTGCGGTTCTTATTTCTAAAACTGATTTTGACAATCTTTCAAAGCAATCAACTTTTGCTGAGTTAAGCAATTTTCGACAAAAGTATCAATCTGATTTACAAAGTTTGCAGAATGTTTTTGAAGATGTTCGACAACAAGATACGCAACGAACAAAGGATTCCATATTTTAATGAACGGGGCAATTTATCTTTTAGACACGAATATCATTTCAGAAGCAATCAAACCTGTTCCAAATAAAATGGTTATGGAAACTCTAAATGAAAAAATCTCTTTCTGTAAAATTCCGGCTCTCTGTTGGCATGAATTGCTGTTTGGTATGAGCAGACTTGAGGATGGGAAAAAGAAAAATATCATACAAGAATATCTTTTTGATTTTGTGCAGAAAAACTTTCCAATAATTTCTTATGACAATCACGCCGCTTGGATTCATGCAGATATACGCGCTCGGTTAGAAAAAGAAGGTGTTGCTGCTCCTCTTGTGGATTCTCAAATTGCTTCGATTGCTGTTGCAAATAATATGATTCTTGTTACACGAAACTTAAAGGATTTTACTCCTATGCAAAAAGTTACTCCGTTGCTTTTAGAGAATTGGTTTGGAGAATAGAAGAACTCAGAATATGGTGATGATAAATTACGGAATTAAAATCGACATATAAACAAAATGACACATAAAACATTTAGAACAACAGACAACAATATTTCCTCCCCGCTCCAAGTCTCACAAAAGCCGGACATTGCAAACTTAGAAAAGATTGCCAACAAAACTCTTTCTGAAATCAGCTTGAACGCAAACTCTCATCTGTTAGTTTTTCCTCCTTCATGGCAGCAGGGTTTGAACAAAAAAGAAGCTACACAAGTAATATTCACGCTCTCAAAAAAAGACGAACTTGCTACTCTAAAAACAGGCAACGTCATGGGCTTCTTGGGAATTACGGACAAGGGCGGCCACACAACAGAATTGAACATAACGTCTCGCTTTGAGAATCATTCTACAGACACAACAGACGACTCTAACAACGGCAAAGATTTTTTTCTTCACTACATGCTTTTAAAAGTCTTCAATCTGAATATTGTGAATCTTGATTTGTCTGGTTCAAAAAACGGTTATTATGATTTGTTAAAATACATGTTTCCGTCTCTCTTACAAAATGCACTTTCGCAAGGTTTGTACAAAGAATATCAGAATAAAAAATACAACGATGCAAATGTAAAAGGCACTGTCGATGTTCAGCGTCATATAAGGTTCAACATTCCTTTCAACGGAAAAGTCGCCTACAACACCCGCGAGTTTTCTTACGACAATAAAGTCACAGAACTTGTTCGTCACACAATTGAGTTTTTGCAATCAACAAAAAGCGGCAAATCAATTCTTACCTCAAGCGACGAAATCAAACTAAATGTTTCAAGAATAATTTCCGCAACACCTTCTTACAAAAAAGCAGATATTCAAAAAGTGCTCAGATACAATGTGGTCCCTCTAACACATCCCTTCTTTGTAAAATATCGCGACCTTCAAATATTGTGCAAAATGATTCTGATGCAAAACTATTCATCATTCACTGCAAGCAAAAATCAAATACACGGAATCCTGTTTGACGGCGCTTGGCTCTGGGAAGAATACATGGCAAAAGTCTTTGCAGAAAACAAAACCGGTATTGAACACAAAACCACACGCGACCAACTTTTTATAAAAGATGATGTCGGCCAAAATCAAGGTATAATTCCAGACTTCATAAAATACACAAAAGATTCTTCTGGCCACCACACAAACGCAACCTTCATAGGCGACACAAAATACAAGCACATCGACACAAACGGAAGCTACAACCGCGAGGATTATTTCCAAGTCCTTTCATACATGTTCCGCTACTCAAGCAAAATCGGTTGTTTGATTTTTCCTTATGATAAAGATGCCGGCTGTTCGGATGAAAGTTCTTTGGTAACAAGCAGTGGCCGTGATGAGAAAGGCGCGTGTTATAAACGAGAACGTGTGGTTGCGAATCAGTTTGGAAATGGATTGGAAAAAAGCACGCTCTTTGTGTTGGGGATGAAGATTCCGCAAGATTCTGTAAGTTTTGAAGATTTCTGCAAGTCTTGTAAATCAAATGAGCAGAAGATTATGGAAGAAATATTTGCTTCTGAAAAAAGTTGTTAAGTTTTTTTTTCTTCTGTTTGGATTTCTCTTTTCGATATTTGATAAAACATTTTTTTTGAACTAGTATAAGCAATGGAATTTTCAACGAAGCTAATACAATTACGTAATCAAGCGGGGCTTACTCAGGAACAACTTGCTGAAAAATTATTTGTTTCTAGAGTCACAATTTCAAAATGGGAATCTGGCAGAGGTTATCCAAGTATTGAATCGCTCAAACTGATTGCGAAAACATTTGATGTTACCATAGACAATCTTCTTACAAACGAGCAAATAATCAATATTGCAGAAAAACAGAATTTAGCGAATAAAAAGAATATGAATTCCTTGATTTTTGGTCTATTGGATTTTCTTTCTATACTTTTGTTTGTGTTGCCTTTGTTTGCCAACAGAACTGATGAATATATTTATGCTGTAAACTTGATCAATTTGACGAATGTGAGAATTTATATGAAGGTCGCCTTTTGTGTTATAGTCGGAGTTCTTTCTTTATTTGGAGTTTTACAATTGGCTTTTCAATTTGTTCAATGCAAAATCTGGGAAAGGTCAAAATCATATATTTCAATTTTTTTATCAATTATCAGCATTCTCTGTTTTATTCTTTCATTGCAACCGTATACCGCATTCTTTTTAAGCATGCTTTTAACCGTAAAAATCGTAATGTTACTAAAAGTATCACGGATGTAAACTGTAATTTATAGAGGTTGCGGCTTTTTTTATGTAATTTCTCTTTGTTCATGAAGAACGTTTTTGTTCTTTTTTGAACGGAGGTTTATTTTATGAAAAAGCGATTGATAGTTTTGGTTTCAGTTTTTGCACTGATGTTTAGTTCAATTGGTGCGAAAGAGAAGTTTTCTTTATTAGGTTCAAAAGATGTTTTTAGTCTGAATCCTGTTACCGATTCTTTGCTTTTGGGTGCAGGCATCAGTCTTTGTTCTACAGATATTGTTCTGGATAAAGTTGTTCATTTGAATCAAACTGATTTTTTTGGTGCTTTTACTTTATCTGTAGAAAATGTGAATGCTTTTGATAGATTTTTTATGAAGGATTATTCAAAATCGCTGGATTATCTTTCTACGGGGCTTGAAGCGCTTTCTGTTTTGACTCCACTCGTTCTTTTGGGAACTTCAAAAAGTGAATGGTTTACAATTGGAGCAATGTATTCCGAAACAATCCTTTTTGCTTATGGTTTTAAGGAATTGGGCAAACTTTTGGTGAATAGGGCAAGACCGTATTCGTATTTTTGGGGAACTTATCCGCTAAGTAAATTAACAGAAGGGGATTGGAATGATTCGTTCTTTTCTGGGCATTCAACTTTATCATTCGCAGCTGCAACTTTTACTTCATATGCTTTTTGCAAATATTTTCCAGATTCAAAATGGAAGATTCCCGTTGTAGTTTTGTCTTACACTTTGGCAAGTGCGACGTCAGTTTTAAGGGTGATGAGTGGAAATCATTTTGCAACAGATGTGATTGTTGGCGCAGCGATTGGAACTGCAACCGGATTTCTAGTTCCATTCCTGCATACTTTGGGACTCAACGGAAATATCAATTCAAAAGTTTCTGCATCTATTATGCCTACAGGAGTTAATTTTGAAATCAAATTGTAAGAAAAATCTTATTACAACATTAATCTTAACAAGTCTTTATGTTGTGTTCACGTTGAGTGTTATGAAAATTGATGTTCGTGCAATTGGTCCAGAAGGAACAGAAGTTGGTTTTGCAAAACTGAATCAAACTATGAGTGCATTAATTGGAACAAATCTTTTGTGGTATAAGATTACAGATTGGATGGGCTTGATTCCGATTGGTGTTGCATTTTGTTTTGCAGTTATGGGCGCATCGCAGATGGTGAAAAGGCGTAGCCTTCTGAAAGTGGACAAAAATCTACTAATTCTGGGTGTGTTTTATATTGTTGTCATCTTGATTTATGTTTTCTTTGAAAAATTCATTGTGAATTACAGACCTATTGTTTTGAATACATCGCTAGAAAGTTCGTATCCATCAAGCCACACAATGATTTCACTTTGTATATTTTTTACAGCGATGATACAGTTTCAAATTTATTGTAGAAAAAGTATTTTATTGAAGAGATTTTTGATAACAGTGTGTGTTGTATTGAGCGCGGTGACCGTAATAGGAAGGTTCATTTCTGGAGTACATTGGTTCACCGATATTCTTGGAGGAATGATAATTTCTGCCGCTCTGGTTTCTGCATATTGGACGTGTGTAAAACTGAATCAGTAATTTACAAACGGATTGAGTTCAACCTTTGAACAACCACATTTTGGGCATTTTGTTTTAATGTTTTTCAGAATTGAAAATGAGAATCCCGGATATTTTCCAGAAAACGAGTTCTTGCATTTTGAACAAATCAAAGCAACATTATCCCCCGGATGTGGTCTTGTAAACAAAGCCATGAAGTTTCCTCCAATAAAAGTATATATATAAATTTCAAATTAAATATTTCTTGCTATAAATTATGAACGTAGTTAATATTATTTTTGGAGAGATTGAATAATGAAAAAAGATTTTTCAAATAAAGATAAGATTCAATCAAGAAAAAAGTTAGTTGGTGTTATGCAAATAATACTCTGCTTTTAAGCTAACAATAATGATAAATCCTAATGTAAAGAAAATCTATATTGTTGATTCTGATGGAAATAGAGAAGATGAAACGGATTCTATTGCAGAAATCCATTACGTTGAAAGTAAGCAACAATATGTAATCATATATAAAAATAATCTACAAAAGAAATATACATACCCAGAAGCTAGAGTTGAATTTGTTGAAGATTGCTTGACTAATGAAGATTGTAAATCTGTTTATGATTATTTAAGCAAAATTGCTGGTTATAGTGAACTAAAAAGTTTGAAAGGTGAAAGTCTTTTAGCAAAACAGTTTCCAGAAGAAAATTTTATTAATTCAAAATCTGTTTTAAAAGAATATCTGAATCCAACAATGGAATCTGTAAAAAAAAATCTACCTAAATCATTAATTTTTCCTTTTGGTTGTAATAATAGTCAATATAAAGCTATAAAAAATGCAATTGAAAATTCAATTAGTATAATTCAAGGACCTCCAGGAACTGGTAAAACACAAACTATTTTGAATATTATTGCAAATCTGTTAATTCAACAAAAGACTGTTCTTGTTGTTTCAAATAACAATGATGCTATAAAAAATGTTCAAGATAAACTTTCATCAACAAAATATGGTTTGGATTTTATTTGTGCTTGTCTTGGAAAAAAAGAGAATGTTGATGAATTCATTTTGAATCAAACTTCAACTTATCCAAAATATCTAGAAGAATGGGGGCTTCAACAAAAGATTGATATTTCGGAATTGCAAGAAGAAATAGAAGAACTAAAGGATTTTTTTAATGCTCAAGAATCCATTTCTAAAAAGAAACTTGAGATTGAAGAAATCCAACTGGAAAAGAAACATTTTGATGATGAAAATAAAATAAACTTGAAGACTAATATAAATAGACTTTCTGAATATTCCAGTTCTCAAATTATGGATTTATGGTTATTTATCCAAGACAAATTTTCAAAACAAGAGAATCTATCAATATTTTTTAAATTTATTTTATTTGTTAAATATGGAATTGGGAGTTTTAAGTTTTGGACAACTGAGTGTGATTCCGTTATAACTTTTATAAAGAAATCGTTTTATGAAAAGCGAATTATTGAACTTAAAAATGATATTAAGAAAGATGAAGAACTCTTGTTAAACTTTAAACCAGAAGTTATTTATAATAAATCACTAAATTTCTTACATAAATCCATATATAAAAAATACTCCAAAAACAAGAAAAAGGTCTTTTCTGATACAAAAGAAATAGGTAAATGTTTTTCTTCATTTTTGAATGAATATCCTGTTGTTTTTAGTACAACTTTTTCATCAAGAAATTGTCTTCCTTATAAAAAGGTTAATTATTTATATGATTATTTAATTATGGACGAATCTTCTCAAGTTGATATTGCTTCTGGAGCGTTGGCTTTATCTTGTGCAAAAAATTGCGTAATTGTTGGTGATAAGATGCAACTTCCTAATGTTGTGGATGAAAAGGTCAAAGTAATAACAGACAAGATTCTTCAAACGGCAGATATATCAAAAGGATATAGTTTTAGTTTGAGTTTTCTTGAATCCATGGAAAATGTTATACCAAATATTCCTCAAACTTTACTTAAGGAACATTATCGTTGTCATCCAAAAATCATAAACTTTTGTAATAAGTATTTTTATAATAATGAATTAATTATTATGACTGAAGATAAAGGTGAAAAGAATGTAATTAATGCAATAAAGACTGTGCCTGGAAATCATTGTTCAGGAAATTATAATCAACGGCAGATTGATATTGTAAAAGATGAAATTCTTCCTTCTATTGCTAATGATAAATTGCAGTATGAAAATATTGGAATTGTAACACCGTATAATGATCAAGTTAAAAGTTTTCAAAATCAACTTTCACAAATAGAAAGTGCGACAGTTCATAAATTTCAAGGTAGAGAAAAAGATGTAATAATAATTTCGACAGTTGATAATGTAATCAAATCCTTCACCGATAATCCGAATTTATTAAATGTGGCAATTTCACGTGCAAAGAAAAATCTGTATATCATTGTTTCCGGGAATGAACAGCCTAAAAACTCAAATATCATGAATTTTATTTCATATATTGAATACATGAATTGTAGTGTAACGCAAAGTAAAATAAATTCTGTTTATGATTATTTGTATAAACAATATTCACGAGAGCGATTTATTTATTTACGTAATAAAAAGAAGATATCCAAATTTGATTCAGAGAATATTACATATAATTTGTTGCTAGAGATTCTTGGGGAACAAGAATTTTCACAATATGAAGTTGTTTTTGAATATCCCTTCAAGAATATATTGAATAAAAATTCAATCACATTACTTTCCGAAGATGAAAAGAATTATGCTAAGAATGATTTTTCTCATATAGATTTTGCATTGTTCAATAAATTGGATAAAAAAATTATAGGTGCAATAGAAGTTGACGGATATAGATTTCATAAAAAAGGTACAAAACAATCAATTCGAGATGCAAAAAAGAATCATATTCTAGAATTATTATCAATTCCTTATCTTCGACTTTCAACAAAAGATAGTTCAATTAAAGAGAAAATAATTAAATGGCTAAAGCAGTTAATGAATACATAAGTATTTTCTTCAATTCAACTTATTGTGAAAATATCTGTTATACTCAAAACTAGGTGAATATCATAAACAAGGAGTTTTCCCATATGCAAGAAATCCGTTACGTTCAACAGAGCGATAAAGCTTTTTGGTATACGCTGGACGCTCATCTGCCAGAAGCTGAGTTCTCTCGCAAGGTTGAGGACAAGAGGGGTTATGTTTTATTAGATGACAACAAGCCTGTTGGAATATTGCGATACAATTTGTTTTGGGACAACACTCCGTTCTGCACTATGCTTTTTGTTGATTGGAATTTTCAGAAAAAGGGTTTTGGTAAAAAACTGATGGAATATTGGGAGGCCGACATGCAGGCCCAGGGGTACGGAATCGTTATGACTTCCACTCAAGTTGATGAGGACGCCCAGCATTTTTACAGAAAGCTTGGTTACAAAGATTGTGGTGCGTTAGTTATGGACATTCCTGCATACGAGCAGCCAATGGAAATGTTCTTTACAAAAGCAATATAGCGTTTTTTTTCTCTTTTCCGTTTAGAACAATCTCAGCTGCTTGTCCAAAAATGAAGCTTGTTCTGCGTCTCGGACGACGTCACCCGGTAAACTTTCGCCAATCAAGAAAGGAGATGCAGGGTTATGAAGGCGGACGTTTTTTTGAACCAAGGTGTTGTCGTAGTTTGCATAGCAGTACAAGCATTCGTGCGGGCAGGAGTTGTACATTCCAATGTCGTGTCCCAAGATGCAGTTGCATTCTTTTCTTACAGGCACAACTTTCTTTGGAAATATAAAATGACAGTCGAGTGCGTCTTCAACTATATCTTTTGTCATGCAACCGGCAACATTAATTCCAAATTGAGCTAAGTCTTTCCCTTCGCAGCAGCTTCTTATTGGAATGTTGTATTTCTGCCCGATTTCTGCAAATGCTTTTCCAAGTGTTAGTCTTTCGTCTGGCGTTACTTCCTTACATTCTGGAAAATTTCTTTTTGTCTTTTCGTACAAATCAATAAAGCTGATTATGCACGAATTAACATATCCATCTAAAAGAGAACTCATTTTTTCAAATGCTCTTATGTGATATTCCACGCTGTATTTTTCAGAAATAAAAATTGGGTCGTAACGCCAAAAGAGTTTTTCTTTTCCTACAATTTCTGAAATCTTTTTCACCGATTCAATCACTTCCATTTTGGGAGGAACGCGAGGTTCTATTTCTTTTCCATATGGTGTAATCGTTACGTGCCAAATCTGGCGGAAGTCTTTTATTTCGTCCAGGCGGTCAATTATAGGCGCGGGATTTTTGGAACAGAAATTAATGCAGTCTACAACTGTTGGCGACAAAACGTATTTTGTTACAGAAGTTGGATTGTATGGATTTCTCACCATCACAAATCCTTCTTTGATTCTGTTGTAGAACCACTTTGAGTAAAACGCTGGTATGTCTGTTCTCATTCCCGTGCTGATAATCATTATTGTTTTCTATTCTTCCATTCGTCAGCTGTCTTTGGCATGAATTTTTCTATTTCAGTCCATACAGGCATTTTAAAATCTGGAGCTTGATTTCGCAATTTGCAGAACTCTTCATGCAAGTCAATCATCTCGCCAACGGCATTATTTGCGTGGTCGCTCGCCGCAAGTTCACCAAGTTTAGTATGGGAGCAAATCCAATAAAATAAATACGTAGTTTTTTTCTTTGATGAATACGCTTCAATATCCTCATTCAAAATTGGAAAGCCCAGATGTTTTAATAGTAATGTTCCTTCAAGAGATGCTTCAATCGCCTTGTAAATATCCTTTTTAGAAATACCTTTTAGAACGCCGCCATTTTTATAAATCAAATAGCAAACCGGAAGAACAAACGCCGCGTGCGCCTTA
>CAYFND010000080.1:0-8960 GCA_964344405.1 uncultured Treponema sp.
TAATCTGATTCCAAAAATATGTTTTTAAGAAAATCTTTATTTTGAACAAAGTTTTGAAACTCTTCGGTTGTTCGATGTGTTAATTCTGCAAAACCGTCACTAAAATACCTACATTCAATTTTATCTGAAATTTTTAATACAACTACACCACCGGGAATTCCATTCATCAAGTTATTCAGAACAAATGATTTTTCATATTCTTCGTTTATATTAACAATAACACCAATTGTTCTACTAGGATCCCCATTTTCATCATATTCAAAATAACCAATCATTCGGCACCATTGAAAAGTTCCGTCCATCATTTTTATACGAAGAATAGTTTCTATTCTTGGAAGATGTAACTTAGATTGTGCAAAAAAATCTAATAATTGGGCTTGATCATCAGGATGAACAATTTCTTTGGGACCTTTATTGTTCAGAATATCATCTGGATTGATTTGACTAATGCAATAGTTGTTATATGCATCAGTAGTATAAAAAGCACCTGTTTTATGATTCCATTCAAAAACGGCGGCATTCATTTCTTTTACTACAAGTTTTACTCTTTCTCTATCTTGCTTTAATTCGTCTGTATTAACGCCTTCGTTGTTTTTTACACTTTTCATAATTATAAACATCCCTTAGATTTTTCTATTATACTCTTTATATATAAAAAAACAATTTTTTATTTCTTTGTTATTACCTTAAGGCATTTCTTGTTATCTAAAATAAGTATTTTACATTTCATATAGAATTTGTAATATTTAATATAGAATTTATATTAAAAAAGAGGCCCGTATGAAAAAAAGTTTATTTCTTGTTCTTCTAACATTATGCTTTTCAAGTATTTTATCTGCACAATCATCTAAAGGAAAAACACTTGTTGTTTATTATTCTGCTACAGGAACAACTGAATCTGTAGCAAAAAAAATTGCTGATATCACTGATGCTGCACTTTTTGAAATTGAACCTTCAACACCGTATACTGACGCTGATTTGGATTGGACAGATAATAAAAGTAGATGTGTGAAAGAACACAATGATACAAAATTACGAAATGTCCCTCTAAAGAATACAACAGTTCCAGACTGGTCGTCTTATGATACTGTTTATATCGGCTACCCAATTTGGTGGGGAATTGCAGCCTGGCCGTTGGACACTTTTATCAAGGCGAATGATTTTTCTGGAAAAAAAGTGATTCCATTCTGTACGGCAATTTCTTCTGGCGTTGGTAGAAGCGACACTCTTTTGCGCGATATGGCAAAAACTGGCAATTGGACAAAAGGTGAGATTTTTAGAAGGAACGCAACTACAGACAGAATTAAAACTTGGATTGAAGGCATACGATAAGCCGCTCATCATAACAAGGTAAGAAAGCACAAGATTCTTGTAATTTTTATCTAAACTCCTAATTGGCTCCAGTCTTTTTATAAGGACTGGAGCTTTTTTTTTATTTAATATACGCTTTTCTATTATCATTCCGCATTTTTTGAAGTAGAGTAAAAATCATGGCGAATGAAATTATTTCAAATTTAAAAGAACGTGCTAAAAAGCTTAAAACTGATATTCCCGCTGTTTTTCTGGCTCTTAAAGATAAAAGAACTCCGTGGTACGCAAAACTGATTGCCGCAATTGCTGTAGCCTACGCCCTATCTCCAATAGACTTAATTCCGGATTTCATTCCTTTTTTTGGATACTTGGACGATTTGTTGATTTTGCCGTCTTTAGTTGCGGCGTTTATCAAACTTGTACCCGCTGAAGTTTTTGAAGAAGCCCGAGTTCAATCAAACAATATGTGGAAAGATGGAAAACCAAAGAAATGGTATTACGCAATTCCGATTATTTTATTTTGGATGCTGATAGTTCTGTTAATTCTGAAATTGATTTTCAAAAACAAAAAAGTCCAGTCCGTCATTTAACCTACTTCTTTTTTATTCAAAGCTGTTATAATTATTTATTCCATGAAAAAATATATTAAAGACATTCATTTTTCTGTCCATTCAATTCTTGTAAATGAAGAATTAAAACGTCAATTTTACAAATGGGCAAAAGGTGAAGAAACTGCAGATAAAATTCCCCGCACTTTGGACCCAGTTTATTCTCCAATTCGTAAGACTGACATCCCGGATTCTATTTCATGGAATGACATAATCGACTATATAGAACGGCTTCCTTTGAACAAAGCCTATGGAACGATTTCCCTGGAAACTGAACCAATCAGAATTGCCAGAATGGAATGTGCAGAAGAATTATTTGACAGATTTCTTCACGAAGGAATGGAATTTGGTGCGGAAGTTGAACTTGAAGACAATTGGAACGCCACTTTTAACTCTTTTGATGATGTTGACTATGATTCTTTTTCATTAAACCTAAACGGAATGTCTGATTCAAAAGATGGAAGAACATTTGAACTGTACGAGCAGCAAAAGAAAGGAATTGCATTTTTATGCACAAAAGGAAACGGACTTTTGGCGTACGATGTGGGCGTTGGAAAAACAGCTTGTGGAATCTGTGCGGCGATTCATCAAATGCAGAGCGGAAATTGCAGGCGTCCTTTGATTATTGTACCAAACGCTGTCTATTCAAAATGGGTTCACGACATAACTGAGCTTTTTCCATCTGTCACCCTTAATTCTCTTTATAATTTAAACGGAAAAATCATCTCGTCCATGGATATTCAAGACAACACTCTTTCTATTTGTACCGGCGACGCAATTTCCAACATTTATTTTAAAGACGAAAGCGTTTCATCTTGGATTTCTGAGGATTTTAATCATATTTTAAGTAAAAAGAAAATCAAATCGTTTTTTGAAATTCCAGAAAAAGTGAAAGCCGGAGAATTTGTTTATTTTGAAGATTGCGGATTCGACCTTCTTGTGGTGGATGAAGCGCATCGGTATAAAAACCTTGTCCGTAGGACTGCTAACACAAAAGTTTATTGTGAATATTCAAAGCTTGGTTTTGGTGAACCTTCATCCAGAGCCTTAAAAATGTTTGCCCTTACTCAATACGTCCACAGAAACAACGACAACAAAAATGTTTTCTTCTTGACTGCAACTCCGTTCACAAATTCACCAATGGAAATTTATTCCATGCTTTTATTTGTAAACGGAAGCCAATTAAAAAACATGGGTTATTCAACTATAAATGATTTTCTTGATGAATTTGCAGAAATCACAATAGAATGGGCTGTTGAAAAAGAAGGTGATGTCAGGCAGAAGGTTGTAATGAAAAAATTCCGCTCTCTTTTTGCACTTCAAAACATCATAAAAAACTGCATGGATAAAATTAACGCCGATGACGCCCACATCAAACGTCCAGAAAAAGAGAGTCATCTTGAAAAACTCTACATGACGGATATTCAACAGCAAATCTATAAAAAAGAGATCCAACGTCTAGAAAGCGGAACGCGCAAACTTGGTGATATTTTTCTTGCTATGAACAACATGAGGATGGCAATGCTTTCTCCAGTTTTGGTCAGCAATTCTGATTATGATTTTTCAATTCCCCCGATTGAAGAACTTGTAACATCTTCACCAAAATTAACGCTTGTTTGTAATTGCGTGATTGAATGCTATAAAGCAAAATCAGACTGCGGTCAGATAATTTATATGCTTCGCGGTGTTAAAGAATCACAGATTCTAAAAAACTATCTTGTTGAAGGCGGAATTCCAGAAAAAGCGATTGGACTAATCAATTCAGGAATTACAGAAGCCAAGAAAGATAAAATGACTTCTGATTTTAACGACCCACAAAAACAACTTAAAGTAATCATCGGTTCAGAGACAATTAGCGAAGGAATTGATTTGAACGGTAACTCAATTGCGTTATACAACTGTATGTTGGGTTGGAATCCATCAGAACCTGTTCAAGTTGAAGGACGACTTTGGAGGCAGGGCAACAGACAAAAAACTGTTCATATTGTTTATCCGATTATGTATAACTCTATTGATTCATTGATCTATCAAAAACACGATGAAAAAGGAACAAGGATTGATGCCATTTGGAGCTACAGAGGTGACAAGCTTAATGTTGAAGAAATCAATCCAGAAGATTTGAAAATTGAATTGATAGAAAACCCTCAAAAAAAAGCTGATTATCTGATTGCACAAGAAAGTCTGCCTATAACCCGAAAAATTAAGATTATTCAAGAGAAACTTGACTTGGCGGATGAAGTCCGTAAAAAAGCAGAAGAAATTGACAGGCTCAGAACAGAATTAAATCTGGATATTATAAAATATCGCTCAAAGAACATGGACGAAAATTCCATGATGATGACAATCCTTACAAACAAAATGAACCAATATAACAAGAAGTATTCGCAAGTTTCAGAAAATTATAAAAACCTATTGAACACATTTCTTCCAAAGAACGAATCTGAAAATGATAAAATTCTTGAAGATTTACGTACGCAGAAAAAAGAAGAAGAACTTAAACTTCTAGAAATCAATAATAAGAAATCGGAAATAATTAAGAAATTACAAGAAGAAGCCAGAACAAAGAAGAATGAAAAAATATTTGAAGTCAGCGAACTTGTAAAAAAGCTGGTAGAAGAAATTCTCTAACTTTCAAATATTTTACTTTATTCCAAAGAATCTAATAATTTATGTAATAAAGTGTGTAATTGAATAGCTTCTGATTCTGACATCTGAACACATTGCCCCATTTTTGAAGGAATGCATTGAGCCTCTTCTTGCAGCTGTTCACCTTTTTCTGTAATTGTTACAGTTACAACCCTTTCATCATCCTTTTGACGTTGACGAACGATGTATCCTTTTGATTCAAGTTTCTTTAAAACCGGAGTCATCGTTCCAGAATCAAGATAAAGACAATTTCCAAGTTCTGTAACAGTAACCTCTTTCTTCTCCCACATGACCATCATTGCAATGTATTGAGTGTAGGTTAAATCAAGAGGATCCAAAAAAGGTTTATATTTTCTAACAATTTCCTTTGCACAAGCATACAAAGGAAAACACAACTGATTTTTCAGCCGTAGCTGTTCAAAATTAGAATCGCTCATAATCGTTATTTACTTTCTTCTGTTGCAGCTTTTTTTACAGCTAAAGCAAGTTGATCAGCACATGAAGTTGGACGACGGCCACAAGTATTTCCTTTTAATTTTTCTTCTATTTGGTCGGCTGTCCAACCATCAACTAATTTTGATATAGCCTTTAAATTTCCGTTACAACCGTTAGTAAAAGCAATGTTTGTGATTTTTCCATTATTTATATCAAAGTCAATTTGTGTAGAACAAGTGTTCTGTGTTTTATAAGAATAACGCATAGTAAAAACCTCTTTTCTATAATTTATTTACCATTTTTTAGATTATGGCTTCAATTTTTCCATCAATTTGTTCTGGTGTTACAGCTGGAGCAAATCTTTCTAGAACTGTTCCATCTTTATTTACCAAGAATTTTGTAAAGTTCCATTTGATGCTGTTTCCGATAATACCAGATTTCTCTTTTTTTAGATAGGTATATAAAGGATCTTCATTTTTGCCGTTTACATCAATCTTTGCAAATTGAGGAAAAGTGATTCCATATCTGCCAGTACAGAAAGAATGAATCTCTTCATCACTACCAGGAGCTTGTCCTGCAAATTGATTGCATGGAAAATCAAGAATCTCAAATCCTTTATCTTTATACTTTTTATACAAATCTTGAAGTCCATCATACTGAGGTGTAAAACCACAACCAGTAGCTGTGTTCACAATCAGTAAAACTATACCTTTGTAAGAAGAAAGATTAACTTCCTCTCCGTTTTGTTTTTTTACATTAAAATCATAAATACTCATAAGATACCCCTTAAAATTAATATCGCACGCCGTTATATAGTGTACAACATTAATTTACACAGCTTTTATATTTATGTCAACTAAATTGTGTACAATTTATATTAAATTCTTTAAATTAAAAAAAACTGAACAGCTACGTCTTAAATTGACATTTTTGTTCAGTTTTCTTCTATATAAATAGCTTTTATCTGTAATTTAAACATTTATACAAATCGATTTGGCATTCTACAATTATTTAGAAGATTTAAAACTTCTTCTGATTTTACAGCATACAATTGTTTTGAATCATCTTTCATTTCAAAAACAACTATAGATAAATCTCCCGAATCATTAACGCATATCTTTTTGATTAAACCTTTATCTTTTGTTGAACACTGATTTATATCAACAATCTGATTGATTATTCTTGTATAACCATAGAGTTGCTGCAAATCTGTCTGATTGAATTTAATCTCCTTTGATAATTTGTAATGAACATTAAATACAACAGGAAGTTCAGAAAGTCCACAAGGTACATCAACTGCATCAACAGGAATAATTCTAAAATAATCAGCTAAAAAAAAGTTTGTAAGTGGAACCTGTTTCAAGTCATTTAATTTTTCAGTTGTCATTCTTAACTCCATTAAGTTTTCTTAAAACTTATTAAACTAAAACTGCAAAAGATACAAGATGCGGACAAATACATCTTGTATCTTTTGACTTATTACATCTTCAAAATACTTTGAAAGCGTAATTCACTATTCTGACTTAACCCTCATACCTGTGTAATTTGGATAAGCTATTACATCGTAGTACCAGTTCTCCAAAGAAGGATCAACAAGGTTTGTAGAGTTGTTTGTAAATAAAGGAACTATACAAGTATCTTCACTTACAATGATTTTTTCTGCATCACACATGAGTTTTTCACGTTTTGCCTGATCAAGTTCTAAGTTTGATTCAGTAATCAATCTGTTATATTCATCATTGTGATAATCAATATCATTCAAAGAATTTCCGTCTGTATACATCATTAACCAAGAAGTTGGATCATTGTAATCAGCATACCATTGCATACGGATTAATTGGTCTTTTCCTTCACGACGTTGTGCAACATAAACTTCATTCTCAAGAGCTTGTAATTCAACTGTAACACCAAGTTGTTTCCATTGTTGTTGAAGAATCTGAGCTACATCACCTTCATAAGACATTGATGGATATGTGTAAGTGATTTTTGGTAATCCTTCACCGTTTGGATATCCAGCTTCTGCTAAAAGTGCTTTTGCTTCTTCTAGATTTTCATCAAGTAAATCACCTTGCAATTCACCCCATGGAGTTCCTGTTACTTTTGATTTCATAAAGCGTCCAACAAATGTTGTTGAAGGTTCACAGCTCATACCAACTACTGTACAAATATCTTTTCTTGTAATTGCTAAAGTGAAAGCTTTTCTAACTCTTGGATCATCAAATGGAGCAATATTTGGGTTCATCATGATGTAGTTTGTCTGTGGAACTTCATTGAATAAAAGTTCTGGTTTTCCTTTATATGCTTCTGCAATTGAAGATGAAGCTCCACCTAAGAATGTAAGTTCACCTGTTTGGAATGCAGCAGCTTTTGCCTGATCATCATCCATAAAACGCATTTTTATAGAAAGAAGATTTACTTTATCAGCAGCAAAATAGTATGGATTCTTCTTGTAGAGCAAGTATTCGTTTGGTTTACGTTCTGCAAGATACCATGGACCGTTTCCTAAGTTTGTTTCTGGAGACATATCCCATTCTTTGTTTGCATCTGTTGCATATTTTACAGCAGATGGCATGAATGTTGGAATGTTAGGGAACATATCCAAGAAGTAAGAACATGGTACAGACAATTTGTACTGAAGTGTTTTTGAATCAAGAGCCTTCATTCCAACTTCATCAAAAGAAACTTTTCCATCAAAACATTCTCTTGCATTTTCAATTGGGAATAAGAAGTCTACATACCAAGAACCGTTTTCTGGTTCAAGTGCACGTTTTGCTGTATTTATATAATCTGCAGCTGTAACATCAGATCCATCAGACCATTTTGCATTTGCTCTAATGTGGAATGTATATGTGAGCAAATCATCACTTACTTCCCAAGATTCAGCTGTTGCTGGTTCAAAAGCGCCGTCCTTTGTATAAGTTACAAGAGGACTCAATGAATAAGTTTGATGAGAGAAATAAACATAAGCGGCTGCACCGGCTGGATCATATTCTCCAGTTTCAGTCTGATTGTTTGTTGAAATCTCTAGAATTTCACCTTTCTCATTTGTTTTTACCTTGCTACTGCTACCGCCGCCACAAGATGAAAGACCGAAAAGAACTACTGCAGAACCTAAGACTGCACCCAAAGTCATGGATAATTTTTTTGTAACCTTCATGATTAACCTCCAAATTTTTTTTATAATCCAAAAACAGCCTGTTCGGGTGTTTTCCCTGACCTAATATATTCTGCCACTTTTTCTGGTGAATAAAGATGGCAGGCAATTTTTCTTCCGTCTACTTCGTAAACGTCAGATTTTGTTGTCTTGCATTTTTCTGAACAATATTGACATCTTGCTGCAAAAGGACATCCTTTTGGTGGATCCAACGGACTTGGAACTTCACCTTCAAGCAAGATTCTTTTTTTTGTTTTAGCTTGTTCTGGATCTGGAATTGGAGAAGCAGAAATCAAAGCTTTTGTATATGGATGAAGAGGATGTTTGTAAACTCCATCGGAATCACCGAATTCAACCATATTGCCAAGATACATAACGCCAATTTTGTGACTGATGTGATGTACCATCTCCAAATCATGCGCAATGAACAAATAGCTAAAACCTCTTTCATGTTGGAGTCTTTCCAACAAGTTGATTACTTGAGCTTGAATTGAAACATCAAGGGCAGAAATCGGTTCATCGCAAACTATGAATTCTGGGTTTAACGCCAACGCACGGGCAATTCCAATACGCTGTCTCTGTCCACCAGAAAATTCAAATGGATAACGACGAATATGGTCTGGTTTTAATCCAACAGTTTTAATTAAATCCTGAACGATGGCAGCTCTTTCTGAAGCTGTACCCATGTTGTGAATAATCATTGATTCTTCAATAATTTCACCAACAGTCATTCTTTGATCCAACGAAGCATAAGGACCTTGGAAAATCATCTGCATTCGCCGTCTGTATGGAAGCATTTGTTTATT
>CAYFND010000080.1:8970-9216 GCA_964344405.1 uncultured Treponema sp.
ATCCAAAACGTCCTGTGTAACAGCAGAGACCGGACCGTCAAATACAATTTTTCCAGCTGTAGAATCATGAATCTTTAGGATTGTGCGTCCCATTGAACTTTTTCCACAACCACTTTCACCAACAATACCGAGGGTTTCACCTCTTTCTAGAGTGAAAGACACATTTTCAACAGCGTGAACTTTTTTACCATGTTTGGCATCAAAATATTTCGTTAGGCCTGTAACTTCAAGAATTGGTTTTGAACT
>CAYFND010000081.1:0-9163 GCA_964344405.1 uncultured Treponema sp.
GTTCTGGTAGTTCTCGCCTCTTTTACAGCGTACGTATTTGTACGGAATGCCGGCTTTAGCAAAGTAGAATATGCTGCCGAACTGACACAAATTGAAAAATCAAGCCTGGAATCCTTAAAAAAATCAAAATATCCAGACCGCCATCAAATTCTAACGGAACTGCCTTACAACTTAAAAAAAACTGATATTGAGCTTTCTGCCGAATCTGCAATTTTGATTGATACAAACACCGGAAACATTCTTTTTGAAAACAACGCCGATGAAATTATTCCGCCCGCAAGCATGACAAAGCTTTTTGTAATGTACATAGTTGATGAAGAAATCAGCGCCGGGAATTTTTCTTACGATCAAATCATTCCGCTTCCAGAAGAAAGCCTTGCCTGCAATATGCCGCCTCATTCTTCTTTGATGTTTTTGGGAGAAGGTCAAAAGGTCACACTGGAAGAACTCCTTCTGGGGCTTTCAATTTGTTCAGGAAACGACGCCGCTTATGCGATTGCGTACACAATCAGCGGAAGTATGGAGAATTTCATTGATAGGATGAATGAAATTGCCAAGAACTTGGGGCTTGAACACACTCATTTTGTTGAATCTTCCGGCTACAGCGAATTGAATCAAACTACAGCAAGAGAGATGGCGGAATTCTCCCGCGTTTATTTACAAAAACATCCCGATTCACTGAAATTATTTCACAGCGTTACAAGCTTTACATATCCAAAAGAACACAACATGGCAGATGGCGACGTCTACCAGGCGCAAGATTGGTCGAACGGGCTGCCGCGCCATATAACAATGGGAATCACGCAAAAAAACACAAATCCTTTGCTTGGAAAGCTTGAAGGATGCGACGGTCTTAAGACAGGCTACATTGATGAGAGCGGCTACAATTTAAGCCTTACAGCACAAAGAGACGGAACTAGATATTTATCTATAACAATGCGCGGTCAGGGAAATAACGCTTACGAAGGAAATCAGAACAGAATCCTTGACGGAACAAAATTAATGGAATGGGCTTTTTCATCATTTGCAGATTTTTCTTCTTTTGACTTCAGCAAATCATACGTTGTAAAAACTTATGGAAACAAACAACAAGCTGTAAACCTTGTTCCAGGCTTTGACATTGATTCAATCTGCGTGCCCTTTATCTATGGAAGCTCAATTCAAGAATGTGAGGACAATGTAAAAGTTGAACTTAACGTTCCTCAAAAAATATACGGAAAAATTGAAGAAGGAAAGGAATACGGATATCTATCTGTAAAACTAAATGACTTTACAATTGATACAATTCCATTAATCGCCGACAGAACTTCAGAAGAAGCAAACTTTATTACAAGATTTGCCGACGCTTTCATATATTAAGTAGCATTTTACTATATATTGCACTGTTTAACAAAATTCATCATTATACTCAATACACTTAATTACATTTTAAAACCACTCTTTTGAGCGTAAAATATTTGGAGTAATCATATGATGAAACCGGAACTTTTTAATTCCCTTAAAAACTACAATTTAAAGACTTTTTTCAATGATTTGATAGCAGGTATCATTGTTGGAATTGTCGCACTTCCTTTAGCCATAGCTTTTGCAATAGCAAGCGGAGTCAGTCCAGAACGCGGACTTTTTACAGCCATTGTTGCAGGATTCTGCATTTCACTTCTTGGCGGAAGTAAAGTTCAAATTGGCGGACCTACAGGAGCCTTTGCAGTTATTGTAGTTGGCGTCGTTCAAGAATTCGGATATTCAGGACTTGTCCTTGCCACATTGATGGCTGGCGTTTTATTGATATTGCTGGGCGTTTTCAAAATGGGCGGACTTGTAAAGTTCATTCCTTATACAATTGTAACAGGATTTACAGCCGGTATCGCAGTGACAATTGCAACTGGTCAGATCGGGGACTTCCTTGGTTTAGTTCCAGATTTTTCAACTCCTATCCAGATGTTTGGAAAAGTTTATGAAAAAATGCCGGGGGATTTTTTGGGAAAAATCATCGTTTACATTCAGAGCATTGGTTCAATAAACTGGTATTCAACAATTATGGCTGTAGTCTGCCTTGCAATAATTTTTCTTTGGCCAAAAGTTACAAAAAGAATTCCAGGTTCATTAATCGTTATTATTTTAGCAACAATTGTAGATTTGATTATTAAAAACACATTAGGTTGGCAAACAGAAACAATCGGAAGTCGTTACGGCGAAATTCCTTCTTCACTTCCACTTCCTTCTCTTCCTGCTTTTGACGTAAGCACAATTATCAAGTTATTCCCAACAGCAGTTTCAATCGCTGTTTTAGCCGCAATCGAATCACTTTTGAGCGCCGTTGTAGCTGATGGTATGATCGGTTCAAAACACGACTCAAATATGGAGCTTATTGCTCAGGGCGTTGCAAACATCGCAAGTCCTCTATTTGGTGGAATTCCAGCAACAGGTGCAATTGCCAGAACGGCAACAAACATCAAGAACGGTGGAAAAACTCCAGTCGCAGGAATCATTCATGCTGTCACACTCCTTCTAATAATGGTTTTACTCGGTCGTTTTGCAGTGTACATTCCAATGGCAGCCCTTGCGGCAGTCCTTGTGAGCGTAGCTTGGAACATGGCGGGAATTCCTTCTGTAAAGGCTTTGCTCAAAGGTCAAAAATCAGACATTTGTGTTTTAGCAGTAACTTTCTTGATTACAGTGTTTATTGATTTAACAGTTGCAATTGAAGTTGGATTAGGATTTGCAGCATTCTTCTTTATTAAAAAGATGATCGACTTGTCTGAAATTCAAAACAAAAGGGAAAGCCTTGTTAATGGAATACAAACTGATTATCCGGAAGAAAAACTAGACATTCCTTCTGGTGTTTTGGTTTATGAGATTGAAGGCCCACTCTTCTTTGGAACAGTTAGAAAATTTGAAATGGCAACTGAACGCGCCAATGCAGACTGCAAAGTTCTAGTCTTCAGAATGAGGAACACAATTTATCTAGACGCCGGTGGAATCCGCGCCCTTGAACAATGTAAAGCCGCTTGTGACAGAAAGGGAATAACAATCATCTTGTCTGGAATTCACACACAACCTTTCTTAATCTGCGAAAAAACAGGAATGGCTGACAAAATAGGACGTGAGAACATTTTTGGAAACATTACAGAAGCTCTTCAACGCACTACTGAAATCGTTTCAAAATAAATCATAAGGTTGAAATCATCAAAAATCATCATTACAATTAATCCATGACTTTTGATGATGAAACTATCTATCTTTTGGATTCCTACGGATTAATCTACCGTTGCTATTTTGCATTTATCAGGAATCCAATTTTAAATAAACAAGGACAAAACGTTTCCGCTGTATTCGGATTTTTTAGAAACCTCGCCTTGTTCTTCAAACACTACTCCCCAAAAATTATGGTAGCCGCCTTGGATTCAAAATCCAAAACATTCAGACACGAAATGTACGCTGAATACAAGGCTACAAGAAACAAGACTCCAGAAGATTTATTCCCTCAAATTGACACAATCGAAGAAATCTTAAAAATACTGGGCATTCCTTCAATCAGATGTGAAGGTTTTGAAGCTGACGACGTTATCGCTACAATTGCTCAAAAATGCAAGGACAAAAACATTCCATGCAGAATCCTCTCCGGTGATAAAGATTTAATGCAATTAGTTTCTGATTCAACTCAAATCCTAAAACCTTCAAAAGACACAAACGTCGGTTCCGGGTGGGAAGTCATAACGGAAGAAGGCGTACTAACCGAATGGGGTGTAACTCCGCAAAAATTGTTGGACTTGTTATCACTCATGGGCGATTCCGCAGACAATGTTCCAGGCTGCCCGGGTATTGGAATAAAAACCGGATTAAAGCTGATTCAAGAATATGGTGATATTGATGGAATTTTCGCCCACAGCGATGAAATAAAAGGCTCCACTGGTGAAAAAATTCGCAACGGCAAAGATTCCACAGAACTTTCCAGAACCCTCATCACACTGAATAAGGAAGCTCCACTCTGCACTGATTTTGAAAATATCAAGAACAATACAATTCCTTTTGATTTTGCTTCAACCGCAAGATTTTTTGGGGAAAAAGAATTTCCTTCAATAGCAAAGATGTTTTACGAACTTGCAAAAGTGGAAAATCCAATATCAGATAACAATGAACAAAATCACGATTCGCCTTCTACAGATAAAATCGATTTTTCAAAAGAAGATGATACAGAACTTGTCGCCATTAAAAAGAATGTTGGAAACTACAAGGGAATTACAACAAAACAAGGCCTATCAGATTTTATTGATGAATTCTTACGTTCTGATGAAAAAATCATTGCATATGACAGCGAAACGAACGGTTTGGACACAATTACTTCAAATATTCTGGGATTCAGCCTTTGCTACAAAAAAGGAGAAGGAATCTATGTGCCGCTAAGCTTCGGCGATTCACTTTTTGCAACAGAGGGACTTTCTACAGAAGAGGCATTCAGCGAACTTTCAAGGCTTTTTGAAAATCCAGAAGTAAAATTGATTTTTCACAACGCAAAATTTGATATAAAAGTTTTAGTTTCAAACGGATACAATTTCATCACCAAGTACAAATGTTCAATTATTGACACAATGATTGCGGCTTGGCTTCTTAATCCGGAAAGCTTGAACCGTTCGTCTTTTTCACTGGAGAAACTTTCGGAACAAAAACTCGCCTTGGCAGGAATTGAATTTGACGACATTGTAGAAAAAAATCAAACTTTTGCGGATGTTCCTTTAGAAAAAGCTGTTCCTTATGCCGCTGAAGATGCAGATTTTACATTCCAGTTGTGGCAGAAACTTTCTGCGGAATTAAAACAAAAAAATCTTACTGAACTTTTTTACAATATTGAGATGAAGTTGATTCCAATCCTTGCGTCCATGGAAACAGAAGGCATCCATCTAAAATCAGACGAGCTTTTATCTTACGACAAAGAATTAACAGAGAATCTACAAGAAATTGAACAAAAGATTTACGCTACAGTCGGTCACGAATTCAACATCGCGTCAACAAAACAGCTGCAGGAAGTCCTTTTTACAGAATTAAAGCTTCCTCCCGAAAAAAAGACAAAGACCGGTTATTCAACAGACACTTCCGTCCTAGAAAATCTTTCGTACATAAATCCTGTTCCAAAAATGATTCTAGAATACAGGGAGATGGCAAAACTTCAGTCAACTTATGTACAGACTCTTCCAAAGATGACAGACAAAAATGAAAGAATCCACACTGATTTTATTCAAACTGGAACAGCAACAGGCCGCCTTTCCTGCCGTGAGCCAAACCTTCAAAATATTCCTGTAAGGAATGAATCCGGAAGACGAATAAGGGCCGCCTTCACCGCGGAAAAAGGCAAAGTGTTGATTTCCGCCGACTATTCACAAATTGAACTTGTTGTCTTGGCAAACCTTTCTAAAGATAAGAACATGAGCGATGCTTTTTTAAACGGAATTGACGTTCACAAGGCTACAGCCTCACTGATTTTTGGAGTTAAGACAGAAGACGTCACCCCGGAAATGAGGCGCACAGCCAAAACAATCAACTTCGGGGTGATTTACGGAATGAGTGCCTTCAGACTCGCAAAAGATTTGGAAATTTCACGAACACAGGCATCTCAATTCATAAATTCTTATTTTGAAACTTACAAATCGATCAAAGATTTCATGAACGGAATCATCAAGAATGCAGAAGATACGGGCTATGTCCAGACAATTATGGGCAGAAAACGCAAAATCATGTATATAAACACAAAGAATAAAACAGAACGTGCGGCCGCCGAACGTATTGCCATAAACACCCCGATTCAAGGTTCTGCAGCGGATATTGTAAAAAAAGCCATGATTGACGTGTATGACGAACTTGAAAGAACAAATTCAAAGGCAAAGCTTCTTCTACAAGTTCATGACGAATTGATTTTGGAATGTCCTGATGATGAAGCAGAAATTGAAAGAACAATTCTTCTTTTAAAGAACAAGATGGAGAATGCTGTTTCTCTTGAGGTTCCGCTAAAAGTTTCTATTGAATACGGCAAAAACTGGGGAGAATTCCACTAATGCAAAATCAAAGTGAAATTATTTGTGTTACAGGACCGATGGCGGCTGGAAAAAATTTCATTTGTTCAAAAATGGAAGAAGAAGGCTACATCAGCATTGATGCGGACATCCTAGTTCATAAGGCAATTGAATCATCCGCCCAAAAGATTTTATCTACATTTGATTCAATTGCCGCAAAGAAAAACATTCAAATAAAAAACGCTGACGGTTCGGTGAACAGGCGGAACCTTGGAAAATTAATCTTCTCTAACAAAAAATACTTGAAAATGCAGGAAG
This sequence comes from uncultured Treponema sp., assembly GCA_964344405.1. GTDB lineage: Bacteria > Spirochaetota > Spirochaetia > Treponematales > Treponemataceae > Treponema_D. Next base: position 6,324 of record CAYFND010000081.1, read on the forward strand.
AGATTGTCTACCCCATCATCACGGAATACCTTTTTGACTTTATAAAACAAAACCCAGATAAAAAAATAATCATCAACGCAACAGTTTTGTACAAAACACCGCAGATTCTAAATATCTGCACTAAAATTGTTTATGTCACAGCTCCATTTTTCACACGTCTAAACAGGGCAAAAAACAGAGACAAAATAAAGACTTCCCTCATCCTTCAAAGGTTTTTTGCTCAAGCCACCCTTCTTCACCAATATAAGAAAACAAATATTCCGATTGAAATTATCAAAAACAATTAACTTTTTTCTAAAGGATTTTTCTGTACTACCGATATTTTTTGTAAGGATTTATTTATGGAACAGAAAAAAATTTTATGGGCAGTAGCCGCAGTAGGAGCATTTCTTTTAGTTGTCATCGGTGCAGCTATGATAATTTACAATCCATTTTCGCGTTCAAAGAGTTCAATTACAAGTACGTATCCAATTGAAAAAAGCAATTCTAATGATAATGGCTGGATTAAACCTTCTATAACAACTGAAAATTCGCAGGTTCTGCCTCCTCCAAGTATTGAACAAATGCCCGTTGAATTGAAAAAAGCTGATGAAGTTTATGTAATTTCTGACAATACAACTGTTTACGACTTTCCAAAAACTTCTAACAATGAGTCTACAACTATAGATTTGAATAATTCTGTTGAAAAAGAACCTAAAACAGAAAATGTTCCACAAAATATAAATATCACAGTAAACCTTCCTCAAAACTTAACACCGGCTGCAACTACTCAACAAATTCAAACAAAAGAAGTTGCCGCACCAAAAGTTGAAAGTGTAAAGACTGTTGAACCTGCAGTTGAAACAAAAACTGTTGTAAGCACAAAAACAACAACTCAGGCAAAAACAACTTCAACACCAAAAGAAACTACAGTAAAAACTGTCACAAAGTTCTGGGTTCAAATTGCATCTTATAGCAATAAAAAAGGTGCAGAAAGTGCAAGAAGCGTTCTTTCTGAAAACAAGATTCCTTCTGATATTTTTACATACAAGGACAACAATGATAAATTGTTCTACAGAGTTAGAGTTGGTCCATATACAACAAAAAGTGAAGCTTAATATTGGCAGAGTAAAATCTTACAGATTAAAAAATATAAAAAAGCAGAAAGCTACATTACATCAACACAATCTGAAAATTAATTTATATAAAAACTTCTTTTAAATAATAAAAAGGAAAATAAGTATGTATGAAAAATTACATATTTGTCTTCCTTTTTTTGTCTTTAAACACACTTCACGCAGAATCATTCCTTCTAAAAAACTTCTCTTTAGAGCTAACAGCCAAAACTGGTTTTTCTTATGACAATACAGCAGAAAAAGATATTGAAAAAACAACTTTTGATGATATAACCTCAGGTTTTAAACTGATTACCCCCACCACCGATATCAGATTTTATAAAAAAGAAGATTCGTTTATTTCTGGATTCTCGCTTTTTAGCAGCAATTTTTCAAAAAAAATTCCAATCATAATTAAAATAGGAAACTTAAGCAAATCAGGCGGCATCTCAAAACTAAAGAACCCACTTTTATCCGCCTCTGTCTCCTCATTCAGTTCAGCCTCCACAAATACATCCGCAATAACGTCATATCTTCCAAGTTATTCGTCTTTTTCAAACCCGTTTGCAAGTTTTGCAAGCGTTTCCATCAAAGACATCTACTTTATAAAGAAGCTTTACTTGAATATTTTCCGTGAGGAAGACCAAACAACAACTTTTTCAGTGGGAACAGATATTTCACTATCTAAAAGCGTTAAATTCTCACTTAATTCAGTTTTTGGAACATTTCCATATGAAGAGAACGATTCTTCATACTGGTTTTCTACAAAAAAATATTATCCTCAAGGGGAACATTTTTGCATGATGAATCAATTTGCCTTTTCAATTCCGCATTTTTCCACCCTTTTATCTGTCAATTGCTATGAATCTCCATTTGGATATTTCACTTTCACTTACAAGTCGGAAAACAACATCAAATTCAAAAAAATCAATATCGGATTGTCAGCCTTCCTTAATCAATCAAATCAAACGTTCACTTCTTCAGAAGATTTTTTGGAACCAGCACTACAAGGCAAATTGAACATTTTATTTCACACACCAATCAAATTCAAAAAAATCGTTATGCTTAGAGTTGGTGCTGCAGGTTACGTAAAATTAAACCTCACACAAAAAGAACATGATTTTCTCTACAGTTTTGGAACCCAGCTTTCAACTGATAAATCCAATTTTTCATTGAATGTAAAAACTACAAATTCAATAGCAGTAAAAAACTACTTTTATACATATATTTTTTCTTCAATTGAGATAAAGGCTGTTGAAACACTTTATTTTCAAATATTAAATCCTTCTCTTTCAGTTACTTTCACATACAAGCCACAAAACGACAATGATGAATTCGTCACATCGGAAAAAATAGCAATCTCTATAAACCGCCCGAACAATCCGTCAATTTCATTTTCCACCCAATTGAACCTTACTCAAAAAAATTATGAACTCACAGATTTTTACTCCTCCACTTCTCTTTCATGCAGATTTTCCATACAAAAATTGCATATAACTTTAAAAACAAGCTTAAAACTCATTTTTCTATAAAGTTTCATTTATTGATTTTTTACTAGTTGAATATCAACCCTTTTTTCACTAAAATAGAATTTCAAGAATTATATTCGAATATTATTTTTAAAGAGGTAACAATATGGCTTTTGATATTTCTAAAATGAGAAATATCGGTATCAGTGCACACATTGATTCAGGTAAAACCACTCTTTCAGAACGTATTTTGTTCTACTGTAACAAAATCCATCAG
>CAYFND010000082.1:0-8952 GCA_964344405.1 uncultured Treponema sp.
TTACAATTTGTGAATGTTACTCTTGATTCATGGAAACTATTTCAGACTTAGGTAAATACACCTTTAAAGCGCTGCTTTCAAATTCGCAAAAAAAATTTCCGGATTCAAATGCACTTTCGGTTATTGACGGAACTCCAATAACTTACAAACAACTTGCAGAACAAACTGAAGAAGTTGCCCGTCTTTTAAACGCATTGAACTTAAAGAAAGGTTCAAAAATTGCAATTTATTCGGGAGGATGTCCTAACTGGGGAGTTTCATATTTTGCAATTGTAAATTATGGAAGAATTGCAGTTCCTCTTCTACCAGATTTTTCTGCAACAGAAGTTGAAACAATAAGTGAACATTGCGCCATTGATGCAATGATTATTTCTGCATCTTTATATAAAAAGATTGAAAAACAATTGGACAGACTTCCAAAACTTATTATTAATATAGAAGATTTTTCAATTATTTCTAAACCAAAAGAGTTGGAAGGAATTCCTCTTGATAAAGAATCACTCTTAAAAAATCCATTGGAAGATGTTGAAGTTGACGAATCAGACACAGCCTCAATTATATATACATCTGGAACAACAGGACGTTCAAAAGGTGTTGAGCTTTCACACAAAAACCTTGTGTGGGATGCGGTTCAAGGTCAAACAGTTCACCGTGTTAACAAAAAAGACAGATGTTTGTCATTCCTTCCACTTTCTCACGTTTATGAATTCACTGTTGATTTTACAATGCAGCTTATGAATGGAGCTTGCGTCTATTATTTGGGCAAACCGCCGGTAGTTTCTGCATTGCTAACAGCTTTTAAGAAAGTTCAACCGACAATTGTTTGTAGCGTTCCATTGATTGTTGAAAAAATCTACAAGAACAAAGTTCTACCTGAATTACAAAAGAACACAATTACACGCACTTTATACAAAATCAGACCTATTCAAATCTTGTTGCACAGAATTGCCGGAAAACAGCTGAAGAAGACATTTGGTGGATACTTGGTTTTCTTTGGTATTGGCGGTGCAAAGGTTGATACAAAAGTTGAACGTTTCTTAAAGGACGCTCGTTTTCCATATGCAATAGGTTACGGACTTACAGAAACAGCACCTTTACTTGCGGCCTCGGGACCTTCAGTAACTCTTCCGGGAACAATTGGAACAGTGCTAGAAGGAGTTCAACTTCAAATATTGAATCCTGATCCAAAAACTGGCATTGGTGAAGTAATTGCCAAAGGTCCAAATGTAATGAAAGGTTATTACAAAGATCCTGTCCTAACAAAAGAAGCTTTTACTACAGCTCAAGATTCTTGTGGAGAAGGATGGTTCAAAACTGGTGATTTGGGCACTCTGAAAAAAATAAGAGGATTAACAAGGCTTTCACTAAAAGGCCGTTCAAAAACAATGATTTTGAATTCTGCCGGTGAGAATATTTATCCAGAAGATATAGAATTTGTTTTAAACCAGCATCCGCTAGTTCAAGAATCGCTTGTTGTTGAGGATGACAACGGACTTGTCGCACTCTTAAACTTGGACAAAGATAAAATTGAAGAAGAAGCTAATAGAAGAGCTATAAAAATGCCTTCGGTGAACGAATTGGCCCAATTAACAGCTAAAGTTGCCGCCGAAGTTACAGAAAGATTCAAACGCGACTTGGAATATAAAAAAGAAGAGATTATTTCTGAGATTCAATATTTTGTTAATAGCAAGGTGAACAAGAGTTCACATATTGGCAGAATTGAAGTTGTAGATGAATTTGAAAAAACAGCGACTCAGAAAATTAAACGATATCTTTATGATTTACGCACAAAACTAGAAAAGAAGCTAGAAAAAAAATAAGAAGCCACATCTGAAACCACAGCAGAGGAAGTCTCTTTTGTTGTGGTTTGGAATTTTTTTTCTGATTTGATTACACTTTATTTGGATTTGCAATTCCTGTTTTTGCTAACCGAATTTATCATGGTTTTATTGGCTTTTCTTGCAGGAAATCATCGTTTATAATTGATTTTGTTATGAAAAATTCTGATAACAGACCGGCCAGTTGGAATCCTTGGCACGGATGCACAAAAATCAGCCCCGGATGTTTGCATTGCTACATGTACCGTACAGACACAAAACACGACAAAGACCCTTCAATTGTTACAAAAACTAGCGGCTTTAAGCTTCCCGTTCAAAAGAAGCGGGACGGTTCGTGGAAGGTGCCGTCAGGTTCCCTTGTTTGGACTTGTTTCACTTCTGATTTTTTTCATAAAGATGCTGACATTTGGCGGGATGAAGCTTGGGACATGATAAGACAACGTCCAGACTTGCACTTCTTTTTTATAACAAAGCGGATTCACCGTTTTAAGGACTGCATTCCATCTGATTGGGGCGACGGTTGGGACAATGTTGAAATTGCTTGTACTGTTGAAAATCAAGACAGAGTTGACTCCAGGCTGCCAATTAACGTTGACTTTCCATTAAAAAAAAAGACGATTATTTGTGAACCGATTTTGGAAGATCTGGATTTGTCAAAATGGTTAAATCTTAAGACTGTTGATAAAAACGGCAAAGAATGTAGAGTTTTTCACCAAGTTGTCGTTGGTGGTGAATCCGGACTTGAAGCTAGAGTTTGTAAATATGATTGGGTTTTGAATATCCGGGAGCAATGTATAAAATCTGGAACGGCTTTTTCATTCAGACAGACTGGCGCTCATTTTGAAAAAGACGGGCGTATTTATAATCTTCCCCGCCGACTGCACCTTGCTCAAGCTAGAAAGGCCGGCATTAACTATTCTGGTGACAGAACAACTGAATTAGTTTTGCGTGAAAGTTGTTACAAACATAAAAAAAGTGCTGAAGTTGATGAAAATCAGCTTTTACTTGATATTTAAGCGCAGCAAGCCATGGAGTCATTGCCGCAAGGCAAGTAAAGCTACAAAGATTATTTGTGGCTTTACCGCGCGTCAGCAAGTGGCGGAACGGCGTTTTGTGGTTTTTGCCGCTCCTTATTATCTTTATTTTAATTGTTCTGCGGCATTTTGTAATTCATCGCGGATTAGAATGTGTTGAGGACAGGCTGTCTCGCATTTTCCACATTTGATACAATTGATTGCCGTCTTTTTTCCAGGGCCGACTACTTGCCAGCTTTCCTGTTGTTTTGCAACTGCTTTGTTCCCGTACAATTTTAAGTAGTTCATTGCGTTGAATGTTCCAGAAATTCCGATGTTGACGGGGCAGACTTTTGCACAATAATTACAGCTGGTACAAGGAATTATAGGGATTTCATCAAAGGCTTTCTGAGCTTTTGCTATTGTTTCTTTTTGCGATTCTGACAATCCTCTAAAATCCTTCATGAACGAAAGGTTGTCTTCCATTTGTTTCACGTTGCTCATTCCAGACAAAACGGTGATTATTCCGTCCAAATCGGCGGCAAATCGTATTGCCCATGACGCGCATGATGATTCTGGTTCGGCATCGTGCAGAATTTTTCTCACACTTTCTGGTGGAGTTGCCAACAATCCGCCCTTCACTGGTTCCATGATAATTACCGGTTTGTTATATTTTCTTGCAACTTCATAACATTTTCTTGATTGAATGGAATTACTTTCCCAATCGTTATAATTTATCTGTAATTGCACGAATTCCATTTCCGGATGAGCTTTTAAAATTCCTTCTAATTCTTCTGCTGTTGAATGAAATGAAAATCCTACGTGTTTGATTAAGCCTTCTTTCTTTTTTTGCTGTACAAAATCCCACATTCCAAAATCATCAAAGAATTTTGACCTTGATTCACCAAGGTTGTGTAATAAATAATAATCGATATAATCGGCACCTGTTTGTTTTAATGAGGTTTCAAATTGAGCAATTGCGTCTTCTCGTGTTTTACAATTTAGCCAAGCAGCGTTCTTTGTAGCAATTGTGAAGCTTTCCCGTGGATATCGTTCCACTAAGGCTTGTCTCATGGCGTCTTCACTTCCTCCATATGCCCAGGCTGTATCAAAATATGTAAAACCTGCATTCATGAACAAATCCACCATTTCTTTAGTTTGCGCTATATCAATTTTTCCATCTTTTGACGGCAGACGCATTAATCCAAATCCCAACTTTTTTACATCTTCTCCCAAATATGCCATTTATAGCCTCCAAACAAACTAGTTTCTAATATAACTTCTAACAATCTAACACTTGGAGCGCACTCCAGGTCAAGTATAAAAACTTATATTTCATACATTTCATTGTTTTTTGCGGATGAAAGTTTATAATTCTATTTATGCTTAGACTTGTAAAAACTGAAAACGGATTTGTAAAAGGACTTCCTGCCGCCGATTCGCACATCACTTCTTTTAAAGGAATTCCTTATGCAGAACCTCCTATTGGTGAATTACGCTTTTGTCCGCCAAAACCGGCAAAAAACTGGAACGGTGTAAAAAACGCTTTTGAATTTTCACCAATTCCAATTCAAACAACGCCCGGTTTGAACAAGAATAATATTTACTCTAAAGAATGGGCTTTTGATTCTGATATTCCGATGAGTGAAGACTGCCTTTATTTGAATATTTGGACTCCTGCAAAAAAAGCTGATGAAAAACTACCTGTTTTATTTTGGATTTATGGTGGAAGCTGGCAGGTTGGTTCTACGGCAGAGATGGAGATTGACGGTGAACGGATTGCAAGAAGAGGAATTGTAGTTGTTACTGTAAATTACAGATTGAACGTTTTTGGATTTTTGTGTCATCCAGAGATTACTAAGGAAAATCCAGCTGAACCGGCTAATTTTGGATTGCTAGACCAACGCCTTGCTCTTTTATGGGTGAAAAAGAATATTGAGGCATTTGGAGCAGACGCACAGAACATTACGATTGGAGGACAGTCGGCTGGCGGCGGCAGCACCCTTAGACAAATTGGATATAAACCAAATGAAGGACTTTTTAAACGGGCTTTTATTCAAAGCGGAATGTTTACAGACTGTTATGATGATTTTTTTCCTTCTCCCACTCTTGCTCAAGCAGAAAAAACCGGGGAAGAATTCTTTAAATTACTGAATGTAAGAAGTTTAAATGAAGCCAGACTTTTAGATGTGGAATTCATTAGAAAAAAATGGGCCGAATTTGGTGGATTTTCAAAATCTGTTGCTACATGGAGGCCCACAATAGATGGCATCTTTATTAAAGGTGAGTTTCTGGATGGAATAAAAGACAAATCTATCTCTCCAATTCCGCTCCTTTTGGGGCACACAAGCGACGAATTCAAATCTCATCCCAGAGTTCATAACAACGAGGAGTTGGTTTCCCTTGCCAAAAAGAATTTTCCAAATTTTTCAGATGAGTTTTTTTCTTTAGTTGGATTTCCGCAGGCTTCCACTAAAGAGGTTTTTGCCCGTGGCGAGATTTGCAGGATTGAACTTGCCATCCGCTTGTATCAAAAATATTGTGAACAGAACAACAACACCGCGCAAAACTTTTTCTACGAATTTAATGTACCGATTCCCGGAAGTGATAATCCTGGAACTTTTCATTCTGTTGATTTATGGTTCTTCTTTGAAACGCTTGCAAAATCATGGCGGCCTTTTTCTGGATTTCATTATGACGTTGCAAGAGGAATGTGCGATTATCTTTGCAATTTTATTAAGACAGGAAACCCAAACGGTGAAGATTCCAACGGGAACAGTCTTCCACCATGGACGGCGTTCTCTTCTGAAAATAATGCCAAGATGATTTTTGATTCCGCCCTTCACCAAGAAAAAGTTGAACCATCAAAAGTGCTGGAACTTTTTATGAAGGAGCGTTTATAAAAAGTTTGTAAAAATTATCTTCTCTACATTTTTACAATAGATTCAAACATCGCATCAATTCATAGTACATTAAATTTACATCAATTGGTTTGCCCAAATGAGCATTCATTCCAACAGCTTTTGTTTGTTGTATATCTTCATCAAATGTATTGGCAGTCATTGCTAGAATTGGAATTGTAGCCGCATCTTTTCTATCAAGTTTTCGGATGATTTTAGTTGAAGTAAGTCCGTCCATCACCGGCATCTTTATATCCATAAAAATTGCATCCAGCTCATTTTCTGTTGTGGCTTGGAACATATCAATTCCTTCTTGCCCATTCTTTGCCCAAATAACACGGCAACCAACTTTTTCTAAGAGCATTGTCGCAATTTTTGCATTAAGATTATTGTCTTCAACTAAAAGAATATTTTTTCCTTTAAGTTTTTCTATTTCAACTTTATCTGAGTATTCTTTTATTTCTGTATTCACTTCTTCTGAATCAACACGTTCAAAATCAATATATACAGTAAAGGTAGTTCCCATTCCAAGAACGCTTTCAACTTCAATTCTACCGCCCATCATTTTTACCAAGTTATAAACAATTGCTAATCCTAAACCTGTTCCTGTATATTCAGTTGTAATATCATCTTTTTCTTGTTCAAATGGTTTGAAAATGTGGTTTTTAATAAAGTCTTGACTCATTCCTTTTCCAGTATCAATGACTTTAAAACAGTTATGAGAAATATTTCCTTCACGACTAATATTCTTTACTTCTAAGATTACTTTTCCACCTTTTGGAGTAAATTTGATTGCATTTGAAATAAGGTTGATAAAAATTTGTTTTACTCTGATTGGATCAAAAATTGAATACAAATTCATATCGGCATTGTGATTTACAACTGTTAGTTCAACACCTTTTTCATTTGCCTGAGTTCTCACCATAGAAATCATTGAATCAAAAACACTTGTTGCAATAATTTTTTGCGGATTCAATTTTATTTTTCCCGATTCAATACTTTGGAAATCTAGAACATCGTTGATCAAGCTGAGCAAATATTCACCTGATTCGTTAATTTGAGACATATATTCTTTTAGAGCAGAAACTGTATTCAAATCTTTTGCAAGTTTTGTTAATCCCAAAATGCCATTCATTGGTGTTCGCATATCATGACTCATTCTTGAAAGGAATTCTGATTTTGATTGATTTGCTTCAATTGCAAGTTTTTCCAAAGCATTCTTTTGTCTTTGTTCTTCAAAAAAGAAATCCGTTGTATCACGACAAGAAATGATTATATCTTCATGCGCTTCATCTCTATACAAAGCTTTTATATCTTTTCTACATTTCTTACCATCAGGATAAGTTTCCCACACTGTGATGAATACATATTTTTTATTCTTTAATTCTGAAACAATATATTCTTTTGAAAAAAATTGCTTTAGCTGTTTTTTGTTATCTTCATTCATTAAAAATAAATTATCTTCATTTAATAATTTTTCAATTGGAATTCCATCTTTAAAATTTTGATAAACAGAAACATTCTTTTTCATTTGGGCAAAGCGAATTATTCCGGTGTAGGCATTCAGAAGGATGGTAAATTCAACACTTTCATCATTTATGTATTTTTGAACAAGTTGTAATCGCTTTTCTTCATCAATATCATAGCAGTAAAAAAATCCTAACCTATCCCCAGACTCTTTATCAAGCAAAAATCTGCATTTTAATCTTATCCAACATAAATGACCATTAGTCTTTCTTATTTGATATTCAATTGTATACTCATTATTGTCCTCTGCTTTTGGATCTTTAAAATATTCATCTGGATTCAAGAATCTTAACATCTGCTCTTTGTATTCTGGGACTATTTTTTTTAGAAAGAGTTCTTCGGACGCATCCTTTAGAGACATTCCAATGTGAATATTTTTTTGAATGAGCGTATTATTGTTAAATTCTGTTATGACTTTTGTTGTTAAATTCCCAATTCCATTATAAAGACTTCCTTTTTCTAAAAGTTCTCGTCTGGAACGTTCTTGGTTATATTGATGTTCAATTACAGTTTTTACTCTTGTTAATTCTAATTTTGACTTCATATTTTCTGAAATATCTGTAAAAGAAATATAAACTGTTATCTTTGATTTTACCCTTTTGTAAACCTTTGCACACAAATGCAACCAAACATATCCACCAACACCAGTTTTTGTTCTGTAATCTACAGATTCTTCATTACTTCCAGCTGATAACCTTGTGATAACGTTATGAATTAAATGAATATCTTCATTATGAATTTTATTTATGAAACCCAGATCATTTTCATCACGATTCTCTCTTTTATCTTTTACAAGTATATAAAATCCTTCATTTGCATAAACTTGATGGGCAATTCCATCGTAAATTTCATAGATTCCAATTCCACCGGGAATATGTTCGATGACTTCTTGAAGCTGAACCATTTTTTGTTTTTCTTCAGTTTCATCAACAACATAAATTAAAAATGCTTTTGCTTTATTCCATTCAAAACTTTTTGCTTTTATACAAAAATATCTATGTTTCATTTTTGTGTGAAATTCTGTAAATTTATCAGAAGTCAATAAATGAAGCTGTTCTTCTGATAATGTGATATTTTTTCCCTTTTGTGCTATTAAAGAAAGAATGTTTTCACCAACATAAATACCCGATTTTTCAAATCCACAAATTTCTTTTGCGATATTATTGATATAAATTATATTTCGTGAAGAAGCTTCTAGTACAAAAACTCCATTAGAAGAATTATCAACTATATTACGATAAAGTTCTGTTTCATCTGAAGATTTTACTGCAATACAATAAAAAATTGGACATCCGTCTTCTTCCTTGATTTTTGTTACAGTTAGATGAATCCATTCAATACTTCCATCACTCAATTTATAACGATAATTCTGGTTTAAGAATTTGTCTTCTTTTAGATTTGAATAAAATCTCTTTTTTATATCTTCATAATCTGATTCCAAAAATATATTTTTAAGATTGCTTCTAAAAATAGTTCTTTTCTGCTAAAGCAGATTGTTTTGCGGTTAAGTCTTTTTAAATGTGTCCTTAAGGTCAAGTTTTTTCGTTCGATATGATTGGTACCAAAGCGGGTTGTTTTATGAATAGCTGATGAAATTAAACTTTTATAATTCCTTAATTTATCTGTGTAAATGACTTTTGGAGCATAATCAAAAAGTGTATTTATCACTTTTTT